>DHOL01000056.1:8070-16803 GCA_002410755.1 Ruminococcaceae bacterium UBA5391
ACTGCGGTGGGAGGCTTATTATCTTTACAGGGCCTTATTTACTGCATATTTTTTTCTTTCTCTTGTATCCGGCAAGCACTGCAATACCTGCTCCAGAAATCAGAAGGACTGAAATCCAAAGCGGCAGATTACTGCTGTCTTCGGTCTTCGCATTCTCAGATGTTTTGGTCTTGCCAGTTTCCACGGCCGGTATCGCTTCAAATTCTGCCGTGACAGTTACATTGTCATCCGGCATGGTAAAGGTGTTTCCGCTGATTGCTTTACCATTAACCAAAATGTCTTTCAGTTTGTAGCCTTTGCCCGGAGACGCCACCACAGTTACCTGATCCCCTGTACTGGCGTTGGATGGGCTTACTGAAATTGTCCCGCCTTCCTTCGGTTGTGTCACCGTAATATGATCAGCAGTCTTTTCAAACTGAGCCGTTACAGTTGCATCAGCATCCGGCATGGTAAAGGAAGCAGTCAATTTCCCGGCGTCTGTCAAAGTGCCGGACGAGCAAACCCAACCCTTGAACTGATAGCCGTCTTCCGCAGCAGCCTCCAAGGTGATTTTCGTCCCGGCCGCATAGTTTCCGTCCGAATTGCTCACGAGCTTACCGCCCTTTTCTGCACTGACGGTCAGTTTATGTGTGGTTGGCTGCTGCTCTTCTTTGTATACGTTCAGCGGGATTCGGAAGGCAGAATTGATGTTGAAATTTTTGATTGCTGTAACACCGTCATCTGTTACCCCGCGCACCGTAGAAGTATCGCCGATATTCAGGCGGATTGTTCCATCTGCAAGTTTCTGGGCACCCAAGATACAGTATGTGGCATTATAAACAAAGCGCCCGCTCTTTTTGTGGTCATAGCCACTCGGATCAGATGCTGTCCTATTGAGGTCGAAAACATCGGAGTTGTCAACATAGATATATTTGCCCACAAGGTCTGTTGGATTTACTTCATTTTCTGATTTAATATCGATGTAGTTTTCGGCAGTCAGGGTATCGGTCATGCCGGTAACTTTTCCGGTAACGGAAGCCTGAGCCTGCGTGCTGCCAATCTGGCTTCCATCCAGCAGATAAGTCTGAACGGCTTTTCCGTCTTTCTCCGAATAAACTCCAAAGAACCCTTTAAAATCGAATTTGTCGGCAACACGGTACGTTGAATCCGTGTCAAGTGAATTGACAATATAATCTGTTCTGCCGTTTTTCAGCACTACCTTGATGGCACGGACTTTTTGGCTGTCAGCCGTTTTTCCGTCCTTGGTAACGGTCAGCGGTTCAATAGAAGCAATATTGCTCTGTTCCTCATAAGGCTCCAGAACGGTGGTAAAGGTAGTCGCGCCTTTTCCGGTAACCATCAGGTTCTGCAGGCTGTGCACCTTTGTGTAGTTCTGCGGCGGAACAATTTCACCAAGCATCACGCGGCTGTAATCACCGGCATTCAACATGGTAACTTTCAGATGGACATTGGTGTCCGCGCTGTCCCCTCCCTTATACTGGTTCCAGGTATCCTTTACGTTCCAATCTACGCTGAAGGAGCTGCCGTTTTTGGTGTACTGGTAAACATTCTGCATGGTCTCCGGTTGATAACCATTGCTCGGAGCGACCTGCTTCGCGCTGCTTAGGCCGGAAAGAACTGTTTTTGCCTTGTCAATTTCCATTGTGTGAAGATTATACTGATATTCCTGGCTCGAGTTTTTGCCTTTTACCCGGAACAGGTCAACAATATAAGAATTCTGGTCGTCAATCCGGATCAACGCGGAAGTGCGTTGAAACAAATCGGCAAAGGAAACGCCGCCATTAATAACGCCCGGCGTATTTGCGCTGATAATCTGAACATTTTTATTGCTGCCGTCAAAGTGGTCAATATAGCCATAGTTTCGGTAATGCTTATAATAAGTGTTATCGGTTGCGGTGCTGAAACTGACGGTGTTATGTGCCATGTTGCTGTTTTCCATAATTTTGGCATCGCTGTTTCCGCTTCCCGCTGTGTTCGGGTAGCCAAGATCCGGGAGCAGGTCAAGGTTGTAGCCAATGTAGCCAAGGTTCAACGGATCCGCATGGCCGTGGCTGCTGCCGGCAGAACCATAGAACATCCAGAGGGCGCGCTGTGTTGTATCCGATTTGATTCCAAGCGGCGGCATTGTCTTTCCGGCCTCAAGAAGATACAGGTCATACACGCCCATCTTCATGTTCCCGGAGCCGCCTTCGCAGGTAAAGGTAAGTGTATTGCCTGTGCGTTGCAGGCCGGAAACATCGGCAATCTTAATCAGGTTTGTTCCTGCCTGACGCTCCGTGCTGCCAAAGTCTACCGTACCGAGGTTCTTGCCGTTCAGGGTAAGCCCCCATTTGCCCCAGCCACCGGGGTAATTGTGGATTTTCAGATAGAGCTGGTAGGAAGAATCCATCCCGCTTAAATCGAACTGATAGCTGACTGATGCGCCAACCTTGCCGTTTGGATCAATCTGGTCAAGGCCTTTAAAGTTGTCATTAGAGGCGCCATCCGCATAGGATTTTTTCAGGGACGGGAAAAAGAGATCTTTCCCGCGGTATGCGGCAGAAGTTTTGTCAACACCGTCGCGCAGGATGCCTAGGCCAAACGAAGCAAAGTTCTGCGAAGAAAGGTTCAATTCACCTTTGCTGTTGACAACAGCTTGAATTTTCTTCGCAGCGGCCATGGGATCGGCCGACATGATGCTCGTATGGAGGTTGGAAGACGATTTGGAATTCAGCAGGTAAAGCGTCTGCGCAAGGACATCATAATCGCCTTTTGCTCCACCTGTCGGGTCGAGAGACGTCAGCCGGTCATATGCTTTGAGGAGAAGGTCCGGGTCGAGAATTGAGGTATCCGGCTTTGCAGTTGCTCCGGTATCCCCAATATTGGGGATATATTCATTTGTCAGGAGATAATTGCAGTCGGAGAGAAGCATTTTACGAAAGCGGGAATTCAGATAGAGATCCGACGATGTTCCTGCCGGCAAATTCAGCAAATGTTCTTTTCCAGCCGAATCCTTTGGAAGCTGATACTCGTCAAGCACATCGGCAACTTCGATCCATGAATTCGTCCAGCCGGAATTATAGCCAAGCGAACATTCATAGCCCTGGCCATCAGGATCTACATCATTGTCCAGCACCCCGAGGATATTGCCGGTGCGTTTTTCCTTTGGCGTGGTATAGTCACAGTCGCCCGGCGCGTAGTCGAGGTTCAGCCATTCCTGGGTTTCCGGATAATGGTCCATAATCACCGCCGCAACGGCGAGCGTGGTCTGAGGTGCGCCCGGATTAGCGCTTAGGTCGCCGTCACAAAATGCCTTCTCAATTTCGCGGATAATGCCGTCTTCAAAATGGACTTTGAGACGGCTGCTGTTGCCTTCCTGCGGGTTCCCGCTGGCTTTAGCAAGGAATTCGCGCGTACTGTCAGACATTGTTGCAATGGCAGGATAAATGGCATCATAGGAATAGAGGAAATTCTTTGAATCGGTATTGTCCCAAATGCTCCCAACCAGACGGCCGAGCGACTTGGGAGTATTGTGCCCGTCGCTGTTGGTAAATCCGTAGTATCCGTTATGCGGATATGCACTGAGATGCATGTTCGGGTATTCATCTGCAACACGGTCCAGAAGGATAATCGCAGCATCCGCATACTTCTGCGCACCGGTATAGAGATAAGCCTGTGCAAAGTCGTGAATCATCCCATAAACAATGGAGGAGTTTCCGTGCCAGATGGCAAAGTGGGCATAATAGCCGACAAAGGTATATGGGTTGCCATATTTTTCAGTATCGGTTCCGTCCCAGTTGTAGCCCATGCCATCATCAACGCCCCAGCTAAGATCGGTCTTGATGGAATGAATGGTCTGCTCAATCTGGTTGTCGGTGTACATCCTGGCTCCATTGGATGTTTTAGCTTCTGTCAGCTCTTTGCGGACTTTTTCCTCTGTTTCTTCCGGAAGGCCGTTTACAGCATAAAGGTTTACAAGGTTGCCTTTTTCGCCTTTCGCAATCAATTCATTATTGCGTGATTTTGCAAGCTTTGCGTCAAAGTCGCCGACCTCATTCAGGCCGTTCTTATAGTAAGCGGCAAAGTCATTGGTTGGGAACTGCATTCCGCAGTACGGGCAGGTGATTTTCCAGTCTTCTTTGCTGGTATCCCACGTATACGGATAATTCCCATCCGAATTGATAACCGCACGCCCGCAGACAAGGCACCCGTCCGGGTTTACTCCGAAGGTACGGCCAATATCTTGGGAAGGGACCACGCTGCGCAGAGCTGCGTCGGTTGGATATTCTGAAAGCCATTTTTCAGCTGTTGTTACGGCTACGCTCTTCTCGTTTTGCCCCCAGGAATATGTATCCGCATTGGTCCGCAGATTTTTTACACGCTCCTCTGTGTAATAGGAGGCACGTGTCTTTACAGGGTTAACGGCTTTGATTTCTGCTTCCGCAGTATCGCTGAGGCCTCCGTAAGTGGCCGTCAGTTTCACCGTTCCCACCGTGTTGCAAACGAGGAAAGTCTTGCCGTCTTCTGTTTTTACCGACGCGTTTTCCGCTGAGAAAGATGCCTTTGAAGTCAGGTCAGTCTCGCTGCCGTCACTTAAAACCCCGCGCGCCGCAACAGTAACCTGATCGCCCTGGTAAAGGTTAGTCGATAGGATCAAAGCATGGACAGACTGCATTGCAACCACAGAAATGGTAAACGATTGCTTTAATGTCTTCCCGCTCCAAACGCCGGAAACGGTGATGGTGACTTTTCCGGTCTTCAACGCCTTTAAATTCATACCATCAGCCGAAACAGTTGACGGGTCACTGCTGACTGCCGTAAGCTTTGATTCCCGAATTTCATCTTCTGACAGGGTATGGGTGGTCATATCACTCAGGCTGACGGATGGGCTAAGTTTCATGGTCCCGCCAACAGCGAGCACTGTGTCATTTTCGGGAACAATAAGTAATAATGGCTCGGCGCTGTCTATCACATTAATTGGGACTGACGCTGTTTTAGTAATGCCGTCGAGCGTCAGGCTGGCAGTGATAGTAACGGAACCAGCCGTTTTGAAATGGAAGGCAGGCACATTGTCTGCCTGAGTCACTTCGGCGATTGCCGGATTGCTGGATGTATAGGAAACTGCCATCTTGTCATCCGTGACTGCGGTGCCGTCCGACATCTCGGCAGAAGCTTTCAGAAAATCCGCTGCTTTTACTGTAATTCCTTTTGTGAAAATGTTCTGCTGCGCTTTCAGTGTTAGGGAAGAAAGGCCGTCTTTGTCGGAGGCATCCATCCCGCTGACTGCCATCGCATCTGCCGAAGCAAAGTACCAGCCTTCTGACTGGAGCTGCGCAATGGTTTCACCGTCAAAATTCTGCTGGTAAATGACTTTGCCGCTGTCCTTTACGGCAAAGTTATCGTAAAGGCTGCTTCCATCCCAGTACGTCCCTTCCGCGTCACCGTCACCGATCCACCCAAACTGAGTCGGTATATCGGTGGAAGAACTTGTTCCGGTAAAGCAGACTTTTCCGTTTATTGAAATCTCAACTTTGCTGCCGTCTACATCAATGTCAAAATGGTTCCACTTCTTCATATTCATCATAAGGTCTGCACGCTTGCTGCCAAGCATAAACTGCAAGCCCTCAGAATTGTTCTTAATCAGGTTTTTCATCAGGCCGTCTTGGCTGAACTCCGCCACCTGGAAGAAGCAGTTGCTGCTGTCCGCAGCGGTCGGAGCAACGACATTTTTATAGTCAAAGCTGATGGAATACTGATTGGATTTTATGCCCAGATTGTCTTTTCTGGCCCATCCCGGCTTATTATTATTTCTGCTTATCTGAAGGGAGCCTTTTTCTGTGCTTGGTTTCTTCACCGGATCCGCCTGAACTACGGAGCTAAGGCCAGAACCGGCCTGTGCAAATTTCCAGCCTTCTTTTTCCAGGGAATCCAGTGTTGCCTGTTCAAAATCCTGGGAGTAGACATCTTTCCCGTCTTTTGTAATCTTAAAATTGTCAAACTGTCCGATGCCGCCGGTCCCCTCATAGGCACCGCCCAGCAGCAACGTTTTCAGTTTTCCGCTGCTTGTGGGATCAAAGGAACTGTCCGTAATTTTCGTGCCATTGATATAAAACTCAAAGGCTCCGCCATTGACACGATACTCCATATGATTCCAGACTGAAAGGTCCGCTACCGGATAAATGGCCACGCCATTATAGCGGACTGTGTAGTTGTCATTCCCGTTCATCCCGAAATCATAGATTTTGCTGGGCCCAATCAAGCCGCCGGCTGTCCCTTCTGCTTTCCACAGGGTGTAATTGATCCGGCCGTTCTTTGCCGCCAGATTGCGGTAATCGTAGCTGATCGTGTAAGCCCCGTCAACTTGCTTATCTTCAGGGAGGATAAGTTTAGCCCATGCATAATCCACTTTGTTTCCTTTTTGCCCTGCATTGATCTGCAAAGCATGGTTCTGGTCTTCTTCCGGCCCGGAGGTACCCGCCGCAGACGCAGCCAGCGGAGACACGGCAAGCAGGGTAGCAAAAGACAAAATGCAGGCCAGTACGCGCCGTCCGCAGCGGCACATTTTCACTTTCTTTTTCATTCAATTTTTCCTCCTCTTTCAGCTAATAATTGGTTTACTTGATTCAACGAATTTACGGTTCATCATATATATGTATATTAATTTTGTACCACTGTTAATACAATTTGGCAAATATGCTCTTTTTTTATATTATACTCCAAGTCTGGAAATATTTTATTAAAATATCATAAAGAAACAAGCAATGGCTGCTAAAAGGGGATTAAAAAAGCCTCCCGCTATAAAATTCCGTAGCGGGAAGCCTTCCATGTATTTTTAGTGCTTTTAGCTTTTCAGGCCGCTGAAAGGTAGGACATTCGTTTCCTTAAAAATGTGAAAAGCATCATTGCGGCGGCGGCCACTGCGGCCACCGCTACCTGCAAGGCAGATGTGGCCGTAAAAAATCTGCCGATAAAAATAAGCTGTGGTACATTCATGATTAGGAAACAGAAAACCAGAAAAAGGACTTCAAAGGGGCGGTTTGTCTTTGTCCTGTCGCCAAGGAAAAGCGCGGCAGAGGGAATAAAGACGGTAAAGACAAGCACAGAAGCCAGTTCTGCAAAACTGCCGGAAAAAAGCAGGCGCAGCAAAACAGGCAGGGCGGTAAGGACAGAGATGGAAAAGCCGATATGCCAACAGGAAAGTGCCTGCCTGGCTGGAGCACCAGAAATGGTGCAGAGCACCGAGGCCATACCAGTCTGGTATTCAAGGCATCCCATTCTGGAAAAGGCCGGAAGCATCCAGGCAAATGCAAGTGGAAAAAGGGCACTGCGGACTGCATCCATCGGTGAAAAGCAGTTTGCAATCCAGAGAGCGGCAGCCGCCACCCACCAAAAACCGGGCTGATCTTTCAGGAGGATTGCCGCTTCGGAATGGGCAAGGCCAAAGTGAAAAGGCGGAATCTTTGTCTGGGTATCCCCAGCCTTGCCTGCTTTCCGCTTTACGGATAACGCAGCGGCTTTCTGCGACTTTGGAAGCATAAAAGAAGACAGAAAAACCAGGAGCAAGCTGAAAACAGTCAGAATAGCTTTATCAGACAAAAAGGCCGCGGAAGGCACTAGGCCACAAAATGGTAACCGCTGCAGGTTTTGCCCTCGCGTATAAAAACCGGTCAAAATGTTGATTTGTGTGATTGGGCTCCCTGAAACTGCCTTTGCTGCTTCCGAAATGCTGTTGCGCATCCAAAGGTATCCACTGAAGTCAAAAATTGAAAACAGGCGGTAGGGGTTGTAGTCAAAGCAGTTGAAAGTCAGCACGCAGGTGAAAAAAACCAGAAAAACGGCAAACGAAAATCCGCTGCTCCTGCGGAAACCGGGTGCACAGTCAGTAAAAAGGGCAAATGCGTCAACAAAAAGGAGGCCGGGAATCACACAGAGAAATGGCGAGAAAAAAGAATAAAGCGAAATCAGTTTTCCAGGAAAACGAATAATCATAGTCACGAAAGAGGCTGCCGTAAGCAAACCAAGAAATAAAAGTAAAAGCAGAAAGTTAGAGAGAAATTTTCCAAACAGGTATGCGCTTCGCTTCAGGGGTGAAACCTGCACAACATGGAAAATTCCAAGGCTCAGGTCATGCTGAACCGAGTTTTTGATATATGCAAAGCCAATCAGGCACAGAAGCATCCCGCCGCACATCGCCGATGCCATCGGAATCCAGGACGGATCGGAGCCCTGTAAAAATCTCTCCGGCTCAATAACAAGGACAGAAAAGCCGGAATTGGAAGTCCGGGGCACAAACCAGAACGCAGTAAAAACCAGAAGCGCAGCCATACCGAAAAAGGAAAATTTCCGCACGCGTTCCAGAAAATCCGCTTTTGCTGTTCCAAGAATTCCATGCGAACCTTTCATGCAGACTCACCCCGCATTGCGTAAAGGCAAGCGTCTTCCAAGGTCGGCGTCGAAGCCTCCGGCCTGCCGAAAGCCGGCTGTGCACCGACAATTTTCACACGGATTCCGGATTTCCCCTGAACTGCCGAGCTGACGGTAACCCCTTCCGGGATTGTGGAAAGGCTGGGGACTGCACACTGCCATACATGGCCTTCCGCATATCCGGCAAGGTCTTCCGGAGAGCCATAATACAGCACCTTCCCCTTTTTCAGAAGAATGAGGCTGGATGCCGCAGCTTCCACATCGGAAACGATATGTGTTGAAAGAAGCACGATCCGGTCGGCTGCAAGCCTCATCAGCAGGTTCCGCACA
>DHOL01000056.1:16991-19064 GCA_002410755.1 Ruminococcaceae bacterium UBA5391
CCTCATCAGCAGGTTCCGCACAGCGACCCGCTCCGTCGGGTCAAGCCCAGCTGTCGGCTCATCAAAAATGATGACTTTAGGGTCACCGAGCAGCGCGCCGGCTATACCAACCCGCTGGCGCATACCGCCGGAAAAATCGGCAAGGTGCTTTTTCCCAACATCCGAAAGATGCAGGGCCGCCATCAGAGAGCGGATCTGCCTTTCCGCTTTTTTCTCATCCAGGCCCTTAACTGAAGTGAGAAAAATGAGGTATTCCCATGCGCTCAGGTTGGGGTAAAATGGTACGTTCTGCGGAAGATAGCCGAGCACATGCCTCATAGCGCCGGGCTTTTTGCATATGTTTATGCCGTCCAGCAGGATCTGGCCTGATGTCGGCCGGAGAAGAGTAGAAATTGCCTTAAGGAGTGTTGACTTGCCGGCACCGTTTGCCCCGACGAGGCCGGTCAGCCCACCGCTGTGCAGGGTAAGGGACAGGTCGGAAATTGCTGTAAACCTTCCATACTTTACAGTCAGATTTTGAATTTCAAGATTCATTTTTTAAGCCTTTCTTTCAGCCTGAGAATTTTCTGCCGTTTTGGCTGAAAAAGTGACGGCAATATCGCCGTTTCCGGTTGAGACACTGAGTGAATTTTTCGCGTCGCTTAGAATGGAGACGCCCCTGCGGTACTGCCTGCCATCAACGGTCACCTTTCCGTAATCGGTAGAGCAATCACAGCCATACTGATCCTTCGGAAGCGACGTTTGAACTAATATGCTTCCATAGTCGGAGTGAAGTACCGTTTTTCCTGTGAGCCTGCCTTTCAGAGAAATAGAACCGTTACCGCACTGGATATTCAAACTGGAAGTACTGAGCCCTGATGTTTTGACACTACCATAAGAATTTTTCACTTGTGTATTCCCGGTCTCACTGTCTGTAATTTCCAGGTTCCCATCGCCAAGCGATGTGTTTAGGTTTTCCGCGCTGAGCGAACTAAGTGACACGCTGCCATAATTGTCAGAAATGGAAAGTGATTGTACTTTACAGCCGTCCATGTTGACGGAGCCATTGGACGCAGAAACCGTCATTTTTTCGGATATTTGTACAGAAGAAAAGCTGGTGCTGCCATAGGAATTTTTCACCTGCACATCCCCGGCTGTGCTGTCCGATATTTTCATGTTCCCATTGCCAAGCGTCGCCTTTAGATGCTCCGCCCCGAGGTTTTTCAGTTCAAGCCCGCCGTACTGACAAGTGACCGCCATATTCCGGACATGGAAGCCGGTTGCACTGAGACTACCGTTCTCGTCCGTCATATTAAAACAGTCCATTTGGGTTCCCTCCGGATAATAGACCGTAATTGTATCCACTTTCGGAGTATTCCCGGCTCTTAGAAACAGGTTGATTTCCCCCCATGTCTTTCGCGTCTGAGTAATTTTCAGCGTCCCGCCGCTCACGGTAATTTCCGGCTTTTTTCCATAGTAGGCAACATCCGCGCCAAAATGGTCTGATGGTACAAAGCTGACATTGGCATAATCTACTTCCCCATCGACAGATGTAAAGTGATCCAGCTTGATTCCTTTCTGTACTGTCGCAGCTTGCCCGCTGTAGTCGGCAATGGTTATACCGTTTTCCCCAAACGAGACCATGCTTTTTGCCCCGGTAAAAAAGCCAGTCACGGCAAGCAGTGCTCCCGCTGCTGCCAGGATACCTGCAACCGTCAGGATTTTTCTCGTCTTAGGCATAACTTTTTCCTCCTTGGAAGTATTTTGCTGAACAGCTTTGCAATCCAAAAGAACCCTTTCTTGCCCAGCCAGACAGTAAACAAGAACAGGGCAATTCCTGCTCCAGCGCAGAGCAGCCCAATCCCGACAAAGAACAGCATTGTGGGAAAGCTCTGAAAAGTAACGCTGAGGCCGGCTATCACGCAGACAACGCCCCCTGCCGCAAGAGCGGCCGCACAGGCGCCAATCGACAAAATGACCGCCGCGACGGCCACAACCAGCGCAATCATGACGCATACTGCCGCCGCTGCAAGCGGCACGGCAACCGGCGAAGCACAGATTGCAAGGGCTACGGTCCACGCGGTGGAAAGCCCC
>DHOL01000056.1:19251-24981 GCA_002410755.1 Ruminococcaceae bacterium UBA5391
GGGTCCACGCGGTGGAAAGCCCCTTTTTCGCGGTCGGCGTCCCATTCCCCTGCTTTACGACATAGTCGGCAAGGATTTGTGAGGCAACCTGAGCAGGCGTCCCCCAAGCACTGATTGTTTCCGCTTCCTTTTCAGGGCCTGCCTCATCGAGATATTCTTCGTAATACTCCAGAGCATCGTTCACGTCGTCGGGCGGAAGCCTTTTCAGCCTATTCCTCAGTTCTTTTAGGAATTGCTCCCGGTTCATCTTCTATCCCTCCCAGTAAAACTTGGTCAACTTTCACGCGGAACTGCTTCCATTCACCTCGGTATGCCGTAAGTATCTGCTCCCCCGCGGGTGTCAGAAAGTAATAGCGCCGGTTTCTTCCCTGAAATGGCCGGTCACGTACGGAAAGGCTGCCATTTTTTTGCAGTCTCCTAAGCACCGGATACAGGGATGATTCCGAAAGGCCAAAGATTTCCTTCAGTTTCTGTGTCAGGGCATACCCGTAGGTCTCTCCTCCGGAAATGACGGAAAGAACACATGCGTCAAGAAGTGCAGCGTTCAGCTGAAAAATCATTTTTATTTCCTCCGGTAATACCTTATCGTGCAAGTAATATTATACTACGTATAATATTACTATGTCAATACTATTTTAGATTCGATAAAAAATGGCTGCTGAAATTATCAGCAGCCACAGGCGTAAAACTATTTAGAAGCAAAAAATCTTAAATTTATAATTTAAAAAAATAATCAGTATGCTTTGCCCCAGTAGACCATCTTTGAAGCGGGGCGGCCGCAGCAAACACAGACATCGGAAAGATGCTCCTGCTCAAACGGGATACAGCGGGAAGAAAGGCCCGTAACTTCCTTAATTTTTGCTTCACAGGCCGCATCGCCACACCACATGGCCTTTACAAGGCCGGGCTTGGCGTCGGCAATCCGTTTCATCTCGTCAAGCGTACGGGCTTCATAGGTCATGTTTTCCCGGCGCTCAAGGGCACGGTCATACATTTGCTGCCGCACGGTTTGGAGCTGCTCCGCAACGGCGTCACTGACACCCGCAAGCGGCACGGATATTTTCTGGCGGTCCGTGCGGCGGACAAGCACACACTGCCCTTTTGCAATATCCCTCGGGCCAATTTCCAGACGGAGCGGGACGCCCTTCATCTCATACTGGGCAAATTTCCAGCCCGGTGTTTGGCTGCTGTCATCCATTTTTACGCGGAAGCGCTTTTTAAGCTGGGCCGCAACCTCATTTGCCTTTTCCAGCACGCCCGGCTTATGCTGGGCAACCGGGATAACAATAACCTGCACCGGTGCTATGGCAGGCGGCAGGACAAGGCCGTCATTATCCCCGTGTGTCATGATAATTCCGCCGATGATTCGTGTGCTCATGCCCCAGGAAGTCTGGTACGGGTGACAGATGGAGTTATCCCTGCCCTGGAACGTCACATTGAACGCCTTTGCAAAGCCGTTGCCAAAATAGTGGCTTGTGCCGGATTGCAGAGCCTTACCGTCATGCATCATTGCTTCGATTGTGTAAGTTGCTTCAGCACCGGCGAATTTTTCACTTTCTGTTTTCTGCCCTTTGACAACCGGCATTGCAAGCTGATTTTCGCAGAAATCGGCATAGACTTCCAGCATCCGCTTCGTTTCAGCAATCGCTTCCTCCGCCGTCTCGTGCATCGTATGGCCCTCTTGCCAGTGGAACTCTACAGAGCGCAGGAACGGGCGCGTTGTTTTTTCCCAGCGGACAACCGAGCACCACTGGTTGTAAAGCTTCGGCAGGTCGCGGTAAGAGTGGATTACGCGGGCATAATGCTCACAGAAAAGCGTCTCGGAAGTTGGACGGACGCAGAGGCGCTCCGGCAGCTTTTCTTCGCCTCCCATAGTCACCCATGCAACCTCCGGTGCAAAGCCCCTGATATGGTCTTTTTCCTTATTGAGCAGGCTCTCCGGGATAAAGAGCGGCATTGAAACGTTCACATGTCCAAGTTCCTTAAATTTGGCGTCCAGAATGTCATGGATATTTTCCCAGATTGCCCAGCCGTAAGGTTCAATTACCATGCAGCCGCGGACACTGGTGTAATCCATCAGCTCCGCTTTTTTTACAATATCCGTATACCACTGGGCAAAGTCCTGCTCCATCGGCGTGATTGCTTCTACCAGTTTTTTCTGTTGTTCCGCCATTTTTAAATCTCCTCACAGAATAAGCCCCTGCCGGGTTTTTCTATCCCCTGCCCGGCAGTACAAGCTCAGGATAACATCTTTCTCTTGCCTTTCCCATTATACGGAATCAGACAGGTTTTTTCAAGGCGGAAAGGAGCTGTTCCGTACGGGAAAAGCAAAAAGCCGCCGTGCGGCGCACGGCGGAATAGGGTTTAGACTGGGGTTACTGATGATCCTCAATATATTTGACAACATCACCGACAGTCCTGAGGTTTTCCACTTCGTCGTCGGGAATTTCAATTTCAAACTCGTCTTCCACCGACATCAGAAGGTCAACAACATCCAGGGAATCTGCCCCAAGGTCATCTACAATGTTCGTTTCCGGTGTGATGGAGTCCTCCGCCACGTCAAACTGTTCGCTCAGGATTGCCTTGACTTTTTCTAATACCATGATGATCCTCCTTAGAATATTGAAGAATGCTCTCATCTAAAACTTCTGTGGACAAAGCGGACAGTACCGTGATACAATGGCCACAAAAGGTAAAATCCACGTGGTTTTTCTGAGAACTGACTGCCTACCCCACCATATTATTAGCAAAGTTTGATTTTGTCAATATTTTTTTGGATTCTTTGAAAGAGGGAATTTTCCGTGGTTCCAAAGCGCTTCGCACTGATAGCCCACCCGGCAGGGCACACCATGTCTCCATTCCTGCACGGACGTCTTTTCGCCCTCCGGAATGAAGCAGCTTCCTATGGATCAGCCGATATCCCGCCCTCAGGGCTTGCCGCTGCAGTGCCGCGCTTAAGGCAGCTTTCCGGCTTTAACGTATCCATTCCCTACAAGCGGGCAATTATTCCCATGCTGGACGGCTGTGACGAAAAAGCCGCGGCGATCGGCTCTGTGAATACCGTAAAGAATGAAAACGGCCGCCTGACCGGATACACAACAGACGGAGAAGGGTTTCGCCGCGCGCTGGAATTTGCCGGGCAGGGCATCAGTGGGAAAACCGCCGTGCTTGGTGCAGGCGGGGCGGCACGGGCAATCGTTTTTGAGGCGCTGCGCGCCGGTGGTGAAGTGACGGTTGCGGCACGGCCGCACAGTCTGGAGGCTGCACATGCACTTGCCGCAGACGCAGGGAAAAAGATCCCGGGTGCAAGGGTTTCCGCATGCCTGATTTCCGAGCTTCGCGGGAAACGCGACCTGCTCGTGAATGCAACACCGGCAGGAATGTATCCGCAGACGAACGGCTGTGCCGCAAATGCGGAGCTTGTGGAAAACTCTGCCTGTGTATTTGACGCGGTTTATAATCCGTGTGTGACAGAGTTTCTCTCCCTTGCAAAAGCCCTTGGGAAGCCTGCCGTCGGAGGCACAGGGATGCTTGTCTGTCAGGCTGCGGCATCGGAGGAAATCTGGCTCGGCGCGCATTTCTCCGATTCGGAGCTTCTGGAGCTTTGCGCGGAAACAGCGCTGGAAACGCGGAAAAAATTCGGGAATATCGTCCTCTGCGGATTCATGGGCAGCGGGAAAACCACTTGCGGGCGTCTTTTGGCAGCACACATGGGCCGGAAATTTCTTGACCTTGATGAATTTATTTCTGCCCGAGAAGGCATGTCGGTGGCGGAAATTTTCCGGATAAAAGGGGAACCCGCATTCCGGAAAATGGAAAAGGAAGCCGTAAAGGGACTTTCTCATGCAAGCGGCCTCGTAATTGCGGCAGGTGGCGGGACTCTCCTTTCGCCGGAAAATGCCGGGGCGTTTCGTGAAAACGGCATCGTAGTATGGCTGGACGCTTCGCTGGGCGCTGTGCGCAGCCGGATTTCCAACGACGGAACACGTCCCCTGCTTGCAAAGCCCGGCGCACTGGAAAGCCTTTACACTTTACGCCGCGGGCGTTACCGTGGGGCAGCAGATTTTACCGTAAATGCTGACGAGTCTCCAGAAAACATTGTCAAAAGAATCATGGGGCTGCTGAAACCAGCAGATACTCCAAAGCAGGAGGACTAAAATTTGATTATCATAATGAAACATGATTGCCCGCCGGAGCAGGCAAAGGATCTCGCATCATCTCTTGAAAAAGAGTATAACATTCAGGTCAACATTTGGTTTGGGGCTCAGAGTACCGTGCTCGGCCTGATTGGTGACACCTCTTCCATTGATATTGACTCCATCGGCGCACAGGACTGCGTTGAAAGTGTCAAGCGCGTTCAGGAGCCTTACAAAAAGTCCAACCGTAAGTTTCACCCGGACGACACCGTCATCACGCTGCCGGGCGGTCAGAAGATCGGCGGAGGCGGGATTGCGTTGATTGCAGGTCCGTGCAGCGTGGAGTCCCGGGGCCAGATTACCGAAGTAGCGCGCCGGGTTAAGGCAGCCGGGGCGCAGTTCCTGCGCGGCGGTGCATTCAAGCCCCGCACGTCGCCCTATTCCTTTCAGGGGCTGAAGGCCGAGGGACTTGACCTGCTTGCCGAGGCAAAAAAGGAAACCGGCCTGCCCATTGTAACGGAAATTATGAGTGCACGTTATATTGACCTTTTTCTGCAAAAAGGCGTTGATATTTTCCAGGTTGGTGCACGCAACATGCAGAATTTTGACCTTTTAAAGGAGCTGGGCAAAACTGACAAGCCGGTCCTGCTGAAACGCGGCCTTTCCAATACCATGGAGGAACTGCTTATGAGTGCCGAATACATCATGGCTGGCGGCAATAATCAGGTTATCCTCTGCGAGCGCGGCATCCGTACCTTTGAGACCTATACGCGCAATACCCTGGATATTTCCGCTGTCCCTGTCCTCAAGCGGCTTTCTCATCTGCCTGTCATTGTAGACCCAAGTCACGCTTCAGGGATTTCCTGGCTTGTTGAGCCGCTGGCGCTTGCTGCTGTTGCCGCCGGTGCGGATGGGCTGATTATTGAAGTCCATAACGATCCCAAACATGCGCTTTCAGACGGCGCACAGTCGCTGACGCCCGACCAGTTCGACCATGTTGCTTCCCATGTAAAAGCTCTCGCCAAAGTTTTCGGAAAAACGTTGGACTAGCCTTTTCTTTTTTGACATCATAAACCATAAAAGTGAGGAATTGCAGGATGGATCAGAATATCGTGATTGTAGGGCTTGGGCTGATTGGCGGATCGCTTGCAAAAGCGTTCCGGGCCTGCGGCGGGTTTACCGTCACCGGCATTGACCGTGACGGGGCCGTGCTGCGCAAGGCACTTGAAACCGGCGCCATCGACCGGGCTGGCTCGGAAGAGGACATCCGCCTGGCGGATATCCTGTACCTGTGCCTTTACCCGCAGGCCGACGTGGATTTTACGCGGGAACACCGGAAAGTAATCCGCCCCGGGTGCCTTGTAACAGACACCTGCGGCATCAAGTCCTGGCTTTGCCCACGCATGACTGCTCTTGCAAAAGAAAGCGGCTTCGTCTTTGTCGGAGGCCATCCAATGGCAGGGAAGGAAAAAAACGGATTTGACCAAAGCGACGGCACTCTCTTCCGCGGGGCAAGCTATATTCTCGTGCCATGCGGCGCACCGCACAGGGACGTGGAGCGCCTGGAAGCCGTCGCACTGAAGCTCGGCTTTTC
>DHOL01000056.1:25297-32041 GCA_002410755.1 Ruminococcaceae bacterium UBA5391
TCGCGCGTCGCAACCATCAACGAAACCATGTGGACGGAACTGTTCCTCGAAAACCGCTCCGCGCTGGTAAAAGAGCTGGACACGCTTACCGGGCATATTACGGAAATCCGCGATGCGATTGCCTCAGGCAATGCAGAAGCTCTAAGCAGCCTGCTCCGCAAAGGCAGACTTATTAAGGAGGCACTGGGAGAATGACAACTTTAACTGTACATACCTCTTCCCCTTATCAAATCCGAATCAGCCGCGGCTGCATCAGCCTGGCCGGAAAAGCCTGTGCGGATATTTTCCATCCCGGCTCGCGCGCCGTTATCGTCTCAGATTCAAACGTCGCCCCGCTTTACGCACAGAAGGTCCTTTCTTCGCTCAAAGAGGCCGGCTTTGCCGCTTCACTTTTTGTTTTTCCGGCCGGCGAAGGGCATAAACGTCTTTCTACAATCGAAACCATGTATTCCGCATTTGCAGGGCAGGGCCTGACACGCAGTGACTTTGCCGTGGCGCTCGGCGGCGGCGTAACAGGAGATATGGCCGGCTTCGCCGCCGCGACGTGGCTGCGCGGAATCCGCTTTATCCAGATACCAACCTCGCTCCTTGCGCAGATCGATTCCTCCATCGGCGGAAAAACGGGGGTGGATACTGCCGAGGGAAAAAATCTTGTCGGCGCATTTCATCAGCCTTCGCTCGTCTTAATTGATCCGGATACGCTTTCAACGCTGTCGCCTCATTTCTTTGCAGACGGCATGGGGGAAGCCATCAAGCACGCATGTATTAAAAGCCGCCCGCTGTTTGATTTTATCTGTAGCACAGACGTGCGGAATGAGCTGGAGCGCTTTCTTCTGGAGAATCTCAAGATTAAGCGAGCCGCTGTAGAGCAGGATGAGTTTGACAACGGCGAACGCATGAAGCTCAACTTTGGCCATACGTTTGGCCACGCACTTGAAAAGCTGTATGGTTACCGCGGGCTTTCCCACGGGGAAGCCGTCGGCATTGGCATGGTGATGATGGCAAAGTGCGGAGAAGCAGCCGGTCTGACGGAACCGGGGACGGCGGATAAAATTTCCAGTGCGCTCAAAAAATACGGTCTTCCGGTGGACGACCGCGCAGACATCAACAGCATCATTGAAACCGCCATGCTGGACAAAAAAGTCCGTGGCAATGTCATCCATCTCGTGATGCTTAAAAGGATCGGCGAGAGCTTTCTCTACCCCGCCGACCGGAAACGTCTGCTGGAATTGACGGAGGTTCTGAGATGAGCTGTGTGCGGCTCCTCCCCGCCTGCCTTTCGGGAAGGGTTTCCGTTCCCCTTTCTAAAAGCGAAACGCACCGTGCTTTAATCTGTTCAGCGCTTGCCGGCCAGAAAAAAATTTTGCCGCACGGCGAACCGCTCAGCGACGACATTCTTGCGACGCAGGATTCTCTGAAATCCCTGCTTTCTTCCCGCGGGGAACCTGTAACAGTAAACTGCCGGGAATCCGGCTCCACTCTGCGCTTCCTGATTCCGCTCGCCGCGGCGCTCGGAGTCCCCGCCGTATTCATTGGGCAGGGGAGGCTCTCGGAGCGTCCGCTCAGCGTTTATTTTAATTGTCTCCCAGAGCACGGTGTCCGCTTTTCGCGGGGGACAGGGAACCTTTCGCTCCGCGTGGAAGGCAGACTGCTGTCCGGAAAATTCCGCCTGCCCGGCAATGTTAGTTCCCAATTTGTCACCGGCCTCCTGCTTTCGCTTCCGCTCCTTCCGGGCAACAGTGAGATTCTTCTGACTTCACCGCTCGGCTCGGCTCCCTATGTTGACTTGACGCTGCGCGTCATGCGGGCATTTGGCGTTTCAGTGGAGCAGACGGGAACCGGGTGGCTGATTCGCGGAAACCAGAAATACCGCCCAAACCCCGGTTTTCAGATTGAGCGGGACTGGTCTCAGGCGGCATTTTTTCTTGCGGCAGGGACGCTCGGCGGACATATTGAGCTGCCTAACCTCAATCCGGATTCCTGTCAGGGAGACCGGGCTGCGGAAGAGCTTTTCCGCAGCTTTGGAGCGGAAATTTCGTGGCAGGGCAGAACCCTATCGGTAGGGCCCGGCCCGCTCCCGGATACCGTCCCGGAAATCAACGCAGAACAGATTCCGGACCTTGTTCCGGCCCTTGCGGCTACTGCGGCGCTTCTTCCGGGGCGGGAAACCGTCATTTCCCACGCCGGCCGCCTACGCCTTAAGGAAAGCGACCGGCTTTCGGCCCTTTCCGACGGGCTTTGCGCTCTCGGCGGCAAGGTCAGCGAAGAGCCGGAAGGGCTTGTGATTCACGGTGTGGAACGTCTGCGCGGCGGACAGGCGGAAGGGAGAAACGACCACCGCATTGTAATGGCGCTTTCCGTTGCTGCGCTGCGCGCAGAAAGCGGGACAGTCCTCACGGACGCTGAAAGTGTCCGGAAGAGCTACCCGGATTTTTTCAGGGACTATAACCGACTGGGAGGGAAAGCATATGAGCTGGGGTAATACCCTGAAGCTGACGATTTTTGGAGAAAGCCACGGGGCTGCAATCGGTGCGGTGCTGGAAGGCCTTCCCGCGGGCGAGACGGTCAATATGGACGGAATCCTGGAACAGATGGCACGGCGTGCGCCGGGAAAGGACCTTTCCTCCACGCCGCGGAAAGAAAACGACAGGCCGGAAATCCTCAGCGGCATTTTAAACAGGAAGACAACGGGTGCACCGCTCTGCGCCGTGATTGCAAATACGGACATCCATTCTTCCGACTATGCGGAGCTGAGGAATATCCCACGGCCGGGCCATGCGGATTACCCGGCGCTCCTCCGCTACCACGGCTTTAACGATATGCGCGGCGGCGGCCGGTTCTCCGGAAGGATGACGGCGCCGCTCGTGTTTTCCGGTGCCGTCTGCCGGCAGATTCTGAAACGGCGCGGCATTTCCATCGGGGCACATGTCCTTACCATACACGGCGTCCGCGATACGCCATTTAACCCGGTGACAGTCTCGGCTGGCCTTCTTGACAGGCTTTCCACCTGCTGTTTCCCGACCGTAAGCCCTGAAGCAGAAACAGCCATGCGCGCGGAAATTGAATCCGCGCGCCAGTCGCTCAACAGTGTCGGCGGAATTGTAGAATGCGCAGCAACGGGACTTCCCGCCGGCGCAGGCGGCCCGCTTACGGAAGGCGTCGAGTCGCTGCTCTCGCCGCTGCTTTTTGCCATTCCGGCATGTAAGGGTGTGGAATTTGGCGCAGGTTTCGGTGCGGCAGACCTTTTTGGCAGTGAAGATAACGATTCCTATTATTTTGACGGTGAAACCGTGAAAACGCGCACAAACAATGCCGGCGGGATTCTCGGAGGAATTACAACAGGAATGCCTCTTATATTCCGCACGGTGTTTAAACCCACTCCTTCCATTGCAAAGGAGCAGGACAGCGTAGATCTGGCAGAACGGAAAAATACGAAGCTTGCCGTTCATGGCCGCCACGATCCCTGCATTGTACCGCGTGCAGTGGCGGCTGTGGAATCGGCTGCCGCAGTTTGCCTGCTTGACCTGATGCTTACTTATCATCTTATTGGAGGAGAAAGAACATGACGCTTGAGGATATCCGCAGGGAAATTGATGGAATCGACTCCCAGCTTCTTCCGCTCTTTTTGCAGCGTATGAAATGTGCTGAAAAAGTTGCCGCCGTTAAAAAAGCAAAAGGCCTGCCAGTTCTGAACGAAGGGCGGGAACGGCAGATTCTCAACCGGATTTCCGCTAAAGCCGGGATATACGGCGGTGAAGCGCGTATCCTGTACGCCAATATGATGGCAATGAGCCGGGCGGTGCAGCACCGTCTGCTCGGCAGCGGCGGGCTGCTGCGCAAGACTGTGGAAGGCGCTTCGCGTGAGGCACCCAAGGCGGGCGTTGTCGGATGTCTCGGAGAAAAAGGGTCTTTTTCCCATGAAGCCATGCAACAACTTTATCCAGGTGCAAAGCCTCTTTTCTTCCCCGATTTTCCAGCAATCTTTGCAGCAGTAGAAAATGGGAGCGCAGACCTCGGTGTACTGCCGGTGGAAAATTCCTCGGCAGGCAGTGTGGCTGAGGTGTATGACCTCATCTTAAAATACCGCTTCTCCATTCTTGGTGCACTGAGTCTTCCCATCCGCCACTGCCTTGCTTCGGCGGAATCCGGGACAGAGCAAATCCGCATGGTCTATTCCCACCCGCAGGCCCTGCGGCAATGTTCGGGATTCCTTTCCCGCAGCGGGTGGGAAACAAAGGCATGCTCCAGTACGACGGAAGCGGCGCATCTTGCGGAACATCCCGGCGTGGGGGCAGTCTGTTCCACCTGCGCGGCAAAAGAACACGGCCTTTCCATCCTTGCACAGGATATCCAGAACGTAAGCGGAAACCGCACGCGGTTCATTGCAATCGGGAAAAAATTGTATCTTCCGCAGGACGCGGACAAAATCAGCGTCTGCTTTGCCCTGCCCCACCGCACCGGCACGCTTTATGGGGCGCTTGCCCGCTTCGCCGCAGCAGGGCTCAACCTGACGAAGATTGAGTCGCGTCCAATTCCCGGTAGGAACTTTGAGTACGATTTTTACCTCGATTTCTCCGGGAACGTGTACGACGCAAAAACATTTGACCTGCTCTGCGCCCTGTCCGACGAGCTGCCGCGCTTTACCTTTCTAGGGAACTACCGGGAGGATTCCTGAAGAGTTGCAGAAAGCGCAACCCATCCTTTTTCCGCACGGCGGGAAAGGATGCGGAATTTCCCGGCGAGTGCGCTCCGCACATCCCGTTCGCGCTCCTCGATAATACCGCTGAAAATACAGACGGCATCCGGCGTAAGGTGCTGTTCCAGATGCTTTGACAGCTCAATGACGGCGTCTGCGACGATATTCGCCATGACAAATTCAAATTTTCCCTCCACTTTGTCGGTCAGGCTGCCGCAGATACCCGTAAAACGGTCTGCAACATGGTTCCGTACCGCATTCTGGCCAGCAGTCTTTACGGCAAGCGGATCAATATCGACACCGACGGCGCTTTTTGCGCCGAGCAGCAGGCCCGCAATACTGAGGATACCGCTGCCGCAGCCTACATCCAGCATAGTGCAGCCGGGTTTTACGGATTTCTCCAGCATCTCAAGGCATAAACGCGTGGTTTCATGCTTCCCTGTGCCAAATGCAATCCCCGGCTCAAGGTCGAGTACGATGCGCCCCTCTGAGTCTTTTGCCTGTTCCCAGTCTGGGCAAATCAGGAGTTTTTCCCCAACTTTAAGCGGATGAAAATATTTTTTCCAGTTGTTAATCCAGTCCTCCTGCCTGCAAATGTCCGTTTTAATTGTATTCCGGATTCCCGCTGCGGCATACCGTTCTGTGAGAAATGAAACCGCCTCGGCAGGATTGTCTTTCGGGCTGACATAAACATGGATGACCGCCTTTGAGCGGTCTTTTTTCATAAGTTTATCATCAATAAGGTCAACATGAGCAACTGCCTCAACTTCTTGATTCAGGTGGGAATAATCTTCAATATAGATTCCCCATGGGACCGTCATATTGGCAATCGCAGACGCAAGGTCTGCATTTTTTGCATCCACCGTGATTTTAACTTCCGTCCAGTCCATTTGCCTGTCTCCTTTTTTTCATTTGGCACAGCCGCGGCCGGAAAATTCCTGTCGGACTTTAAAATGCGGTGCCTTCCGCAAAATGTTCCCGTTTCCCCAAAGGTTTCCTGCCCATCCTAAAACAGTCACGCGTGAAATTATAGATTTATTCCGGGTTTTCTGCGAATACATTTGACTATCACAGAAAATCAGGGTGAAAGCCAAAATGAACAGAAAGCGCAGATTCCTTGTCAACACCGCGGTTCTTGCCGTCGGCGACATCCTGCTGCGCTTCTGCGGGCTATGGTTCCGCTCTGTTATCACCGGGCGTGTCGGTGCAGGCGGGATGGGGCTCTATCAGCTTGTCTTTTCCGTTTTTGCCCTTGGCGTGACGGCCTGCACTTCCGGGTTCGGCCTTGCCATGACACGCCTCACAGCGGAGGGGAAAGCTTCGCGCGCCTGTGTCAGGCGCTGTCTGCGGCTTGCGCTGGCACTCAGCGTCGCCGCCCTTTGTGCCTTGTATTTTGGTGCTGATTTTCTTGCGGAGGATCTAATCCGAAGCCCGCTCGCCGTGCGCCCGCTGCGCATTCTCTCACTCGGGCTGCCCCTGATTGCATGCTGCGCATGCCTGAAAGGATGGTTTTTCGCACAGCGTAATACCATTGTCCCCGTTATCGGGGATTTTTGGGAAGAAGGCGCCACTATTGCAATCTCGCTTCTCCTGCTCGACCATTCAAGCCTTCCTCCACTTGACAGCCTGATGCTCGGTTCCACGCTCGGCGAAGTAGCGTCCATGTTCTATATTATCCCCGCCTTCCTGCTGCACGCAAAGCACCACGGCTTTCCGGAAACCGGCGGAAGCATGAAGCAGATTATCCATATTTCCGGGCCGATGCTCACAGGCTCGTTCCTGCGCAGCGGCCTTTCCGGTGCGGAAAATATTCTCATCCCCATCGGCCTCCAGGAAAATGGGGCAGACGGCATCGCCGCCCTTTCCCAGTATGGTGTTGTTCAGGGCATGGTCATGCCGATTTTGTGCTTTCCAATGTCCCTCATCAGCTCGGCGGCCATGCTGCTGATTCCGGATATTGCAGAGGCCGCAGCAAAAAGCGACGCGGATTCCGTGCGGCGAACGGCGAACACGGCGTTTCGTTTTACCCAAATGTTCGGTTATCTTGC
>DHOL01000056.1:32240-32414 GCA_002410755.1 Ruminococcaceae bacterium UBA5391
GCGGTATTTTTCGCTGCTTTTTCACGGGAATTGGGCGAAGTGCTTTTCGGCAGCCCGCAGGCAGCTATTATTCTTCGTATTATGGCCCCGCTCGGCCCGCTGATGTACCTCGACAATGTAGCGGATAACCTGCTGAAAGGCTTGGACCAGCAAATGTACTCCCTTAAGGTGAAT
>DHOL01000056.1:32686-32857 GCA_002410755.1 Ruminococcaceae bacterium UBA5391
TGATTGCGTTTCTCCTGCCGCAATATGGCATCCGGGCATACCTTGTACTCCTCTTCGCAAGCGAAATCTTTAATGGCGTGCTCAGTGTTGGGAAACTGCTGAAAACTGCAAAGCTGCAGATCGATTTAATCGGCTGGGTTTTGCACCCGGCAATCGCCGCCGGCATTTTTT
>DHOL01000056.1:33151-33312 GCA_002410755.1 Ruminococcaceae bacterium UBA5391
GCCAGTGTCTTGGGGCTAAGCTCAACCTGTGTGCCGATTCTCCCGCCACTCACAAAGACGGTTGGCTGTGCTTTACAGCGGCTGTCAATGACCGTGCGGTACTGCTTTTTCATGCCGACCGGGGAGCACCCGCCGCGGATATAACCAGTCACCCTGTTAAT
>DHOL01000056.1:33532-33783 GCA_002410755.1 Ruminococcaceae bacterium UBA5391
TCACTCACATGAATCATTTCTACTGCTTTGACGCCAACACTTTTTGCTGCGGCCTTAAGGTTCAGCTCCATTGCAACCGGAACAACAAAAACATAATAGTTCCCGTCTGAGCCGCGCGTTACAAGCGTCTTAAACACACAGTCCGGGTTTTCACCCAGCTTCCCCGCTACGGAAACACCGTCGATTTTCCCGTCGCGGTTTTCATAGTACCAGGGACGGTAAGGAATTTTCGCCTGTTCCAAAATCCGCAT
>DHOL01000082.1:0-8946 GCA_002410755.1 Ruminococcaceae bacterium UBA5391
CTGTTGGTGTCCCCCAGAACCAGCAGGGCATCCGGTTTCTGTTCTTCCATCAGCGTATAGCTTTTTGCAATAATATTTCCAATGGTTTCACCAAGGTTTTTCCCGACTGCATCAAGGTAAAAATCAGGTGCGCGAAGACCAAGGTCATCAAAAAAAACCTGATTGAGGCAATAATCATAGTTTTGCCCTGTGTGCACCAAACTCTGGTCAAAATACCTGTCACATTTCTTGATTACCGCAGAAAGCCGGATGATTTCCGGCCGTGTCCCAATAATTGTCATTAACTTTATTTTTCCCATGCTCGCTTATCACACCTTCAGAGGAAATGTATCCGGATGTTTCGGATCAAACGGTTCATTTGCCCACATAAAAACAGCGGCATCCGTTTTGCCGGTATTTTCAATATTGTGCGTGTAACCGGTCGGGATGTCAATAACCTCCATCCTGTCACCGGAAGTCGTGATTTCATAAATCTTGCCTGTGCTGACTTTACGTAAGCGTGTGGTGCAGGTACCAGACACTACAAGATACTTCTCTGTTTTGGAATGGTGCCAATGGTTTCCTTTCACGATTCCAGAATGAATAATATTTATGCTGAACTGCCCACGTTCCGGTGTACGCAGGATTTCCGTAAAGCTGCCGCGGCTGTCTGCATGGGAATTCAGCGGATAAGAGAACTGGTCTTCCGGCAAATAGGAAACATAAGTGCTGTAAAGCTTCTTTTCCAAGCTGCCATCCGTAAGATTCGGCACAGCCAATGTGTTGCGGCTGTCTGCAAAGCTACGGATTATTTTGGCAAGGCAGCCCAGAGTAATCCGGTAAACCGGGTGGATATGGCAAATTGGCCGCGACAGCTTGTCCTGCACTGCGTTTCCATCCATTGCGTTGCAGATACACTGAATGACATCATCAATATACACAAGAGGAAGCTCATAGTTTGGATCGCGGACTTGAATTGGAAGGCCATGCGCAATATTATAGCAGAAAGTTGCCACGACACTGTTATAGTTTGGCCGGCACCATTTGCCGAAGACACCTTCCATACGGAACACATAAACCTTCGCGCCAGTCCTTCTCCCGTGCTCAAAGACGGCATCTTCCGCTTCCAGCTTACTCTTTCCGTAATCATTCTCGTATGCTGCCTGAATACTGCTTGTCACCAGCACAGGGGCCAGGTTTCCTACAGCCTCCAAGTCCATTATCAGCGTTTCCGTCAGGCTGGCATTTCCCGAATAAAATTCGTCTGTTTTTGGGGGCCGGTTAACACCTGCCAGATGTACAACAAAAGACGCCCGGGCGCAGTACTTCGCCAGAGTGTCTTTTGTATCGTCCTTCTCAAACTGCATCAGGTCGGTAAAGCCTTTCGCTTTCAGGGTTTCGACAAGATTCTTGCCAACAAATCCCCCCGCGCCCGTAATCAGGATTGGAGATGCCGGGTTCATTCTCCAGCATCCCCTTTCTCTGGATTACCATTTTCCCACTTTGCAAGCTGACGGCGGACATAATCCGTAGTCTTAAGTTTTGCAATGGTCGCTTCAACATCCAACCGGTGTGTGTTATGGCTCGTATAAGCTTCGTCTGCCATGGTTTGTACTTCGCCCTGCACAACGAACTGATCATAATTCAGGTCACGGCTGTCTGCTGCAATACGAAAATACTTTCCCAAGTCCGTACTGCGCAGGCGCTCTTCGCGCGTCATCAAGGTTTCATACAGTTTTTCACCGTGGCGCGTACCAATCATCTGAGTACCGGTATCGCCGAACAAAGACTGCACTGCCTTCGCGAGGTCACCGATGGTGGAAGCATCTGCTTTCTGAATAAACAAATCACCGGGCTGTCCATGTTCAAAAGCAAACAGTACAAGCTCAACCGCTTCATCCAGATTCATCATAAAACGCGTCATGTCCGGATTGGTAATGGTAATCGGCCGGCCTGCGCGTATCTGGCTGACAAACAGTGGTATCACGCTGCCGCGGCTGCACATTACATTGCCGTAGCGGGTGCAGCAGAGTGTTGTGCCGCGTTCTGCCGCAACACGTGCGTCTGCGTAAACGATATGCTCCATCAGTGCCTTTGACATTCCCATAGCGTTAATCGGATATGCCGCCTTATCTGTTGAAAGGCAGACAACCTTCTTTACATGATTGTCAATTGCAGCATGAATCATATTATCCGTACCGATATCGTTGGTCCGGATTGCTTCCATCGGGAAAAATTCACAGCTCGGAACTTCCTTCAGGGCCGCTGCATGGAAAATGTAGTCTACGCCCGGCATTGCATCTTCCAGTGATTGGATGCTGCGAACATTGCCAATATAGAATTTAATCTTTTTGCAATATTCCGGATATGCCGCCTGCAACTCATGGCGCATATCATCCTGTTTCTTTTCATCACGCGAAAAGATTCGGATTTCTCCAATCTCCGTCTTTAAAAAGCGCCTCAGGACCGCATGGCCAAAACTGCCGGTTCCGCCTGTAATCATCAAAGTCTTATTTTTAAATTCTGACTGCATTAAAATTGCTCCAATTTACTTTTATTCTAACTTATTTTCTTATTTTGCGTATAAGCATGTGACTAGTATGCACCTCGTTCACTCAGAACGGCCGGAAACGTTTTTAAGATAATTTTAAAGTCAGTCCAGAGGCTACGCTCCCGTATGTATTGAAAATCAAGCTCCATCCATTTTTCAAAGCTGAGATCGCTTCTCCCGCTAATTTGCCAGTAACAGGTAAGCCCCGGCTTTACATCCAGACGGTGCATCTGTTCCGGTGTATACTGCACCATTTCTCTGAGGAGCGGAGGGCGCGGCCCGACAATAGACATTTCACCCCTTAAAATATTAATTAGCTGAGGAAATTCGTCGATGCTTGTCTTTCGGAGAAAACGCCCAACTTTTGTAATACGTGGATCATCTGCTATTTTAAATACAGGGCCATCTGCTTCATTTCTGCTCAGTAAAAGCATTTGCTTTTGGTCAGCGTCCATAAACATACTACGGAATTTATAAAAAGTAAATATTTTTCCACCTTTGCCAGCACGTAGCTGAGAATAAATTACCGGTCCTTTAGAATCCAGCTTAATTGCAATAGCAACTGCTAAGAACAACGGTGACAGAGCTACTAGTGCTAGGCTAGACAGCACAATATCAAACAACCGCTTAAAAAACAGATAGCCAGAATGTCTGGCGGAAACTGGGTGGGAAACCGGGTGACAGGAAGCCTCTCTCCAATTTTGTACTCCTGAAAACTCTGACTGATAAGGATCTACTTCAGGAGCAAAATCAGCACTGTTGTTCATTGTTCTCGTTTCCTTCCGCTCATATAAAATTCTTAAAGTACTTTACATCCTGTTCAGGATGTTTTCCGGACAAAGGAGACAGTCTGACTTATTTCAGAACCCTAAACAAATTTAAAAACAATGTTTTCTTCAAAGCCACATAACCTTTTATAATCCAATATGGAAGTCTAAATATTTACAGATTTTCATAAAGAAAGATAATGTTATGACGATATATCTTTCTAGATAGGTGATGGAATACCTGAGAGAAAGAGTAATAAAAAGTTTTTATTCTATTTCTACCAATTTTTCAATATCTTTTTACAAAAAGCATAAATATCATCCAACTGAGTTTTAATTATTAGACTTTAAATGTAGATTTTGTGAGCTTTCATGCCAGTTTATCGTTTTTATGGTAACATTATGAGAAGTAAATGTCAATTGCTATAATTATATGGAAGAATAAATTTATAATTTTTTAACTTCTAAAATATTTTTCTATTTAACCATACTTTAACCTTAATTCCGTTCAAAACTTTCTTGGTTGCTGCATTTGCAAAAATGCGCTGTAAATTCAGTCTCTGCTTTTAAGGGCATTAACAAGTTGTAAAAGTCAAAAATTTTATAGTTAATCAGTCAGCGGCTAAGGAAGGAAAAAGATCACTGTTCTCAAAGGAAAATTTACAGGCAAACTTTGTCTAGGCAAACTTGCGTGCAAATTCTAAATTGCTATATGGAAAATTCTATTTTTTTACTTCAGCTAAAATATTCAAGGCGTTTTTAATATTTTTTCTTGGCTTTTGTCACTGAGCATGCTTGATTTTGACTGCTGTTTCGTTTCCGTTGCCGAGGTACGGCTGAACCGGCCTGAATTTTCACCCCAAAATCTTTCTTCCATCATGGCACATAAAGTATAATAAACAGGTAAATGAAGTTCCTGAACTAAAAAAGTCTCTGTTTCCGGAACACAGACAGCTACGTCGCATAAACGCGCCAATCGCCCTCCACTTTTTCCTGTCATTCCAATTACCGACAGACTGGCTGCTTTTGCGGCATAAAGCGCATAAATTATATTTTTGCAATTTCCCGACGTATTTTTCCCTGCTCATATAAAGCATCTATTGCCTTACTATATCTTTTTATGTGTGTATACTTCGATGACATACTGAAACCTCTTGTCGTAGTTTTATCCTACGGCAGAGGCCCTTTTATTCAATGTCCATTTTTACGGGTTCAGTTCACAATTCTACGATAGGAGGTCCCTTTTGTCACTGTCCGTTTAAGGCGGTTCAGTTCACAAGTGCTTTACAGTTTAACAGCAAATTTGTAAAGTGAGAGGCTCATCGGGATTGATTTCCCGGTGGGCCTCTATTTCTTTACCCATGTAATATTTGCTGATATTATAGATATGTATTGAGGATTTTCAACACCAATCTGATTTTGGAAACCTTCAGAAAATAATCTTCAAGCAGGACTTGGGTTCCTTTCAATCAGTCCACACGAGTACGGCGCTATTTTGTTTCGGTATGGCACCAACCCGTAAGCGGTTCATTAAACGCAAAAATTGACCAGGCCCCATTCTGACATATTCTCCATCTTCTCTGAGTGGATGGTATCGGCTGCCAATTATGACATAAAAGCTGATAAGGCTTTCCATTCATGCAGATGTCAGGACAATTCTCGTTATAAGGCAGTCGGTAAACATCCAACACATCCTTCATTGCCGCTAAGAATGCAGCATTTTGTCTTTACTTTTTATTTTTGAATCTTTTGTCTTTGATGAGTACGATCCAAGCGCACTCGGAAATTGCAAGCACAGCGATTGGTACCAACGGGAACGAACCGTCGCCTGTTTTCGGATTCGTGCCGGATGAAGAAGTCAGATTACCTGTTGGAAACGTTTGGGTGGAAGCTCCTGCGGATGATACGTTGGAACCGGGCGAAGACTTCTTCGCAAATTCGGCTAATGCATAATAACTGAAATGGGTGGTATCAAATACAAGATAGCCGTTCTCCTGCGTTGCATTCATATCGCTCACCTTACCTTTGGCATCATCATACCAGTATACATGCAGATTTCCGTTCATTCCATCCGGAATTGGCATTCTCACTGTGATCGTTCCAGAAAATCCTGAAATTGCTTTATGATTCTGGTCAAAAAGTCTTAGGTCATAAAGGATCAGATTTTTTAGCGTATTGGAAGTTTCATAATTTCCAATCAGTTTTTTGGCCATGTTATAGACTGTGCTGCTTGGCTGTAGGGTTGAAACTCCTATATATGCCGCTTGCACACCGGAAGGCAACGTACAGTTGGAAAGATCATGACCGATGGTCCTGCCTGAATAGGAATCGTCCATGCCGGCATTTCCGCCGGATGCGGACGCCGTAAAATACACCTTCACATCCGCCGCCGCGTTCAAGCTTCCAATGATCAGCGCGTCTCCCGCAACCGTCGTTTTATTCGAGTTTTTTACGTATTCGCCGTTTAGCGTCCAATGATCTACGGCCATTCCGCTGTCAGGTTTTGCGATAAACACGACCTTTGAACCGATTCCGATATCAGCTCCGCTGTCAAAAGAGGCGTTGTCACTCGAGGCGGATACGATGGTTCCGCCACTTTCAGATGAAAAATCAACTCTGGCACGTTTCAAATAGCTGAACACTGCGGTAACACTTGTATCGCCGGAAATCTGATTTAAAGTCAGGACTTTATCCGTATCATTCGGAATTGCATTCCCATCCCTGGTCCAAAGCCTGAGTGTCTGGTTTGCCGAAGGATGCGCCGTGAAAATCAGGGAATCTCCCTTATAAACTATAACATTCATTCCGGAAGCCGCTACGGTAACATCAGTGGGCACATTGCCGGAATAACCCGCTCCATGGTATCGGACCGAATAGGTCAGGTTTCCGCCGGAACTGTTGGATACGGAAACCTTAAAGCTGTCCGGATTCCGTTTGAAGACCGCCAAAACCGAGAGGTTCTTTCCCAGCGCGGCAACGTTCAGCGTTTCACCGGTACCCTTCGATTGACCGTTTACTTCCCAATGATCAAAAATACAGCCCCAGGCCGGGAGCACCGTAAAGGACAGCGGCGCTCCTCCAGGCACGCTCTGCACCTGTGAAAAATCGGTCGGCACATTGTTTACCGTTGCCGTCACAGCATTTTTATCGGTGCCATCGGGCTGAGAAACGGCAAGCGAAACCTGATAGCCGTTTTGAACCGTATCAGCGGACACCATTGTATTTTCCGTCATCGTAAACACATAACTTGCTCCGTCATTTTTAACTGTTTGGCCGTTGACCTTCCATACGGAATTTCCCTTCAATGCGTAACCGTCCTGCACAGTCACCGTTATCTGCGTTCCGCCGGGAACCGCAGCCGTATCGGTCACGGCCTTTTCCACTATTTTCCCTGTGCCATCGTCCACGCGGTACACCGCCTTAAGATGGTTTTGCAGAGTCAGCGTATAATTGTCGCGTTCAAAAACCGCACTGAGCGTCATATTATTGTTTTCCGTAGTAATCGTCGTCGTTGAGGTTCCCGATTTTTCGTCATAGTCGCCCTTGAAATTGCTGTCTGTGCTTCCACTCAGTGTCCACTCCACAAAGTGATACCCTTTTGCCGGTTTCGCAAGGAAGGTATATTTATATCCCGGCAACACATATGTGCCGCTCTGAATTGTGTCGCCGACGGGCGTCACCGCACCGTCGTCTGCACCCGGATTTGCCGATTGGAAAATCAGCTTATTTGAGGGCGTATATTCGACACGAATCGTCGCGTCCTCCGCATCGGTCTGATAGACGTAGGTGGTCGATGAAGTCACCGTTGTTGTTGACTGACCGCCGGTTTGCACCGTCCAGCTTTGCACCTGATAACCGGCCTGCGGTTTTGCCTGTAAGACGATGTCGGTCCCCTGCGAAAACAGATTTGTTTTACTCCAAGTGCCGTTGACGGCAGTAGTCGCCATTTTCAGTACGGTGCCATCGTCGTTTGTGACCACAGGGTCCGTAATTGCAATTGTACCGACGATCCCGTCGGTATTGTACGGCTTTGAAATAAGGGTCACACCGTATTTGGGGCCTGTGAGAATATACGAACCCGTTGCAAAATGGAAGGTATAGTTTTTGTAATCCGCAGCCACGCTGTCGGCGGGACCGGGGCGGAGGGTGTAAGCGCCCGCTTCCGTATCCGCGCCCATGGTAAGCGGTTGGCCCGCGGTATTATACGCGTGGACGGCCAGGCCGAGATTTTCCAGCGTGTCATCATAAGCCAGAGCGCCGGACGTCACTTTCAGATCCTTGCAGGTCGGCTGGCTGATGTTGCTGCTTCCAGCCACGCCGGTGATCGCGTTTTTTAAGCCGATGGTGATTTCACGCGGGTCAATTTTGATTGCCTTCGATGCCATTTTAATGCCTCTGATATAACCGTTCAGTGTATAGCTTCCGGTGGCCCGTGCCGTAACCGAGCCGTCGGCATTGGCGGAACCCGGCACCTCCACCTCATCGTATTCCATCCATGTTTTCGTCCGGTGCCACGGTCTATTGTGTTTGTAATCCCATCCGTAGTAATACACAACCGACTTAGTAACCAGTCGTTTTGAAACCAGCTTAAAACTCACGTCTAATGAACACCGATCGCATCGGATCTGTCCGTTTTCCATGCTGACATACATCAGTGTCGGATGAATACCGTCGCCGTATGTATAGCTGCCGTCGGAATCCAGAAAATAACCGCTTGCGTTCCCGGACGAGTAATAGACCGTATTGGAAACCGGAAGCGAATCGTAAACGCGGCTTCCCTGGTAATAAGCGGTAATTTCAAAAATGCCTTCTGGCAGATTCAGCGCGGAATCGCCTGTCCCGAGGTTCAGCGTTGCCGTGGCCGCATAATTGGAATCCTGTGCACCAAGCGATACGGTTTTGCTGGTCGAATAATTGCTTCCCTTGATATGGAACGTGACATTGCCGGAGGGTGCGAACGTATGCCCGCTCTGAGCCGATTTCAGGGTGAGGCTGACGGTTTTTCCGGCATAATCCGCCGAAAAACCGTCAGCGGTCACGACCGCCGTTCGTTTGGAATAGTTGAGCATAAAAGGCGCGGAATAAGCGGAAATCGCCAGTTCTCCCTTTGCGCTTTGATAATTCACATTGACGCGGCATCGATATTCGCCCTCATTTGCAAGGCCGGAATTGGCAAAGATGTAATATACTTCCGTCGCGCCGCTGATATCCGTCCAGCCCTTTTGACTGTCCAGTTTCTGCCACTGGTAGAGCGGCTCGTATGTATAGCCGCTTCCATTGATTACGACGGATACGGTGCTGCTCGTATCGGGATAGACCCGCAGAGAATATTGGGAAACCGTTCCGTTCACTTTCCCGGAGGTGTCGTAGGTATTGGTTTTGGTTTCATACACACCGTTGAGATAAACGGCAGGATAGCCCTCCGATGCCTTGGTCCTCGTATCGAGCACGGCGCTCTGGATACTGTTCGGCGGCGCGGCGCCGCGCACGACCTGTATCTGATATTTATATTCGGTATAGTCTTCCAAACCGTCCACAACATACTGGTAATGGCGTATTGTTTTTCCGGCCTCATCCGTATCTACATATTTGATATCGGAGGCTGGCACGAAGGCGAGCTTATAGCTTCCGCTGCCGTCCGGATATTGA
>DHOL01000082.1:9097-23446 GCA_002410755.1 Ruminococcaceae bacterium UBA5391
ATTTGTAAAGCTGGAATCCGGAAACAGCCGAATCCGCCGGATAGGACCAGGTCAGGCCGACCGAATGATCCGTAGTCAGGTCGCTCGACTGCGCGAAATTGGACGGCAGGCTCGGCGGTGCAGTAACGTCCTTCACAAGATAGCTGACGACCGGGATCGTATTGTCCCCAATCGTGTAGGTATAGGTAAACAGCTTCCAGTCAAATCCATAGCCGTAATTTTCCGCAGACTCGGGCAGATTTTTCACCTTTCCGGTATAGGTATTGCCGTTGGTGGAAACAGTTGCCGTTCCATGCCCGTGGTCACCCCCGCCGACGATTCCAAACGTCCATTCGGCAAGGCCGGCCCCGTATTTGAAATCGATGGACTGGCTGGATTCGAAGCGGCTGCTGTCCTCATCCTTTGTTTCGATTTCCTGCTCAATACTTGCATCCCCGTAACCGACACGCGCAAAATCTTCGTCTTCCCGGTTCTTAAAATCGGAACTATATACGGTGGCATTGCTGAAGCCTGATTTATCCGATGGATATGTAGAAGGTTCGCCGACTTTATGAGTCAAAACCTTCCCTTCAATTTTCGGTAATGCGGAGTAATCCGCGGCGATCCTCTCATATTGTTCCAAAGAGAGTACGACTGTGGCTGCCTGATGAGGGATGTTGACCGACATGACCTGTTTGTCATATCCCGTCACCTTGCCGCTGCTGTCGAGTTTCGGAATATAGCATTCATAATCGTAATATTCTATTGGGATAGAATAAAACGCTACGGAATCCTGTCCGGCTTCGGTTTCAAAAGAAATAGAGGTTTCCATCTCGCTGGATTTGCTTGTTTCCCATGTAATTTCCAGTTCCGATTCATGTTCAAATTCAGAGCCGGCCACCCTCTTTCCCAGCACTTCATCTTCGTGCTCATACGCCGTGTACATTCCGCTGTGCACGGAAAATTCATTCGATGATTCATCACCTTTGCCCTGCGAGTTTTTAAGCTCGGTCAGTGAGCCTTCTCCCCCCAGGTCCTTGAAATACGGCGGCGATGCCAGCACTGCAAGCACCTTCGGATCGGAATAGATGACCCCGTGCTTGCCGCTGTACTGGTAATAGGAGGTATCCTCGTCGGTATTCAGCGCACAGAAGGATGATGCAAAATCAATATATGTATTCGTCAGGGTATTCACGCTGAAACTGTAGCTTTCTACCTTTCCGTTATCATTCTTCTGCGGCGTCAATACACCCTGGGCTTTGACATCAGCCGTTTCGGGACAATTGCCTGCTTCGTGCAGATAATTTAGCCGCACTTGGACCGACTGTTTTGCGCAACCTGTCAGATCTGCGGAAACCACGCCGTATTCCGTATAATATCTCGAGTCGCCGGGCGAATCATTGCTGCGAATATTGAACGAACTATTGTTGTCGAGTGCCGCCAGAATATTCAGCCCGTCATCCCCGTACTGGATAACCAGACTGTCCAGGTAGATATCCGAAGGTTTGCCCATGCCTTCCATGTTTACAGCCGCTACATCGGCCTTCATGGTGGGCAGACTGTAGAAAACGTCGTTATGGTCGGCCATCGCCGGATAGACATAGGTTTCATTTCCAGAACTGTCTTTGGTCTTTAAAAAGAGATCAAAGTTTTTCGCGAGCGTTTGTGAAAACCCGGTGCCGTTATAATCGTAAACAGCCGCAAAACGGGTGTTGTCAACCCGGCAGTTCTTGATATTGTCATCCACAAGCTGGCCGCCGACAATCAGGTCATTCACGCCGTCGCCGTTGATGTCGCCATAAGCGACGGAAGCACGTACCATCGCAGTCCCGTTATAAGTCAGATCCAGGCTCAGCGAGTTCACGGTTCCATCCGAATTCCGGAACATCCGGCCGCCTTTGCCTCCGCAGAGGATGATGTTCCGGCTGGGCGTATAGCCCTTAAGTCCAGTTGCAGGCTGATAAGCAGTGCCCCAGGTAATGGAAAGATCGTCGACGCCGTCCCTGTTTAAATCTCCGCTGCACAGCGATACCATGTTCGGCACGGATTCCTGATTCGCCCAGTTGTCTGCCAGAGAATAACTCCAGACTTCCGCCCATTTCGACGAATTGAGATAATAGGCGGATGCATTATCTGAAAAGGAACCGTCAATTTCCAACTTGTAAACAACCACCCGCGGATTTTTCTGCTCCGGTACATAAACGGCCACTTCATCCATACCGTCGCCGTCGAAGTCCCCGCAGGTAACCTGCAGATTGTTTTGCAGCAAATCCCAATATTTGTCATACTGCTCGTTGACAGTCGTACCGTCCGGATATTTCAGCCCGGTGTTTCCAATGGTTTGACTGGGGTTGATGAGCGTAATGGCCGATCCTTTCCGGTCATTCACCGGATCGGAAAAAAACAGATAAAGGCCGCCATGCTCCGAATGTACGCCTCCCTTGCCTGACGCGACCGTGACAACCTGGCCTCGGTCTCCGTTTGAAGCTTTCACAAAGTTCCCCGCGAAAGCCGCCGATGCGCCGTAGGCACCCACAATGGCAACCTTTTTGTCATCGTGCATTGAGGAATTGGTATAAAAATCGTTCCAGGTTCCGTTCAGAGGCTTGTTGTGTCCATAAAGGATGGCAGACGGCATGAACTGCTCGAAAATTTCCAATACCGGATTTATCGTAACCGTGCTTCGCCCATAAGGGTTATCGGTACTGTTCAGATTCACACCGTCAGGAATCTTCGTGGTATCGATGCCAAGTGCCTGCAGGGCATTCTCGTTACCGATATCCGTGCCGTTTGCCGAGGCGGCCGCAACCGGCAACTGAAACGCCGGTAGCATCGTGGCCAGCATGCAGGATATCAGGCTAAGCGCAATAAATTTTCTGAGCTTTATCAACTTAATTCTCCTCCGTAAATCATAAATTTATAAGATGATACGGTTCAGGTATTTGGGCTCTTATGGCCATATTTTCTGTTCTGCAATCTGTAGTATATTTTCATCTGAATTCCGTCAATGTACGAAAGTACAGAAGTACCCCCTTTCTCCTGTATCGGCTGTTGGAAAAGGCTATCGTGGGATTATAGCGCCAGACTTATTTTATTATGGTGGACATAAGCTATTAAAGGAAAAATTGGATGATAACATAGATTGGGCAATAACCAGTCGAAATCCTGGCTGCAAAGTTACCGGCCATATAATGATGCAAACGATTCGGGACAGACATATCGTGCTGCACAGTTGTGACTTAATATTGATGACGGAGGGAAAGGACTATTCCTTAGATGGTCGGCAAAACAGTAATTGGCAGGCAGTTCGTAAAGGAACGCTCCAACACGAAATTTTTATGGGAGAAAATCCGATTGCTTGGAACAATGATGAGCTTATCATAAAGGTAAACTGTAAAGAAGATGCGGGAAAATTACATACAGAAGCAATCCTATTATTGTGCTTTTGTAACTTTTGAGGTCGCAGAAGGGTATATATAGATTTATATGCAGCGGTATCAACAACAATTCGTCCGGCAGCGTCATGAAAGTCATCAGCAGCGATAAAAATACTGGAAGCCCCTTTACAAATTTACTTTTTGGCCGTATCATTGCTAACCCTCCACTGAATCAGCGCATTTGAAAATATCTTTGCAGCTTTTTTGCAGTTTTGGCAAATCAGAGTATAATAGCAATAGAATTTGTTGTTACCATGGTCATTGACTTTAGTCAGTATATTCCATTTCAACTGAAAATGCAAGCAAGAAGGACTGTTTTAAATGAAAAAAGAAAAAATGACTGTTCGGAAACTCCAGGCGAACGAAACCAAGAAGAAAATTTACCAGTGCGCCGAAGAACTTTTTCGACAGCACGGTTTTGAAAATGTAACCGTAGATGACATCATGAATAAGGTAGGTATGTCTAAAGGAACGTTTTTCGTGCATTACGCTTCCAGAGATGCTCTGCTTGCCGCATGCATTACGGAATTTGTTAATCGGGCAGATACGGATTATGAATCTTATCTGGAAACTTTTCCGGAACAGACGGCAACTTCGGATATTCTGATGGCCATGGTTGGGCGAATTGCCGACAATATTATAGAAAACGTCGGGTATGAACGGATTAAGATTGCCTACCGGATTCAGTTGGAAAAAACATTTGATACCGGTATGTTATTAAACCATGACCGGAAGATTTATAAAACATTTAGTTCTTTGGTCAATCGGGGAATGCAAACAGGTGAATTCCGAACGGACATACCCGCCGAAAGCATTGCCAATCATCTTGTCATGGCCATGCGGGGAGCCACCTATGAATGGTGCATCCGATATCCGGATTTCAATTTAAAAAATCATCTGCTCCGGCATTTTCAAATACTTCTGTGCGGAATTAGAAAAAGATAGCACTTTTTGTTCCCAGACATCTTTTTTATGTTTCATTTATAAGCCGACGATATTTACGCGCAATGCATGAAAGTACAGTCAAAGTAAATTTCCAGACTTGACCGTTGGCATAGCAATACGGAAAAATTGTGCCCAACGGCAAGAACTTAGCGGGTTGACCTGCCCCCAAAAGCCGTCCAGATTCGGTTTTCAATGATTTCTTTGGCCTCATAGAGATTTTTAAACAGGTTTTGGTTTAAGCATTCATCACGAAGTTTTCCATTAAAACTTTCAATATAACCGTTCTGGGTCTGGTGGCCCGGATCAGTAAAAACATGTTCGACATGGTGGTTGTAACTCCATGCGTTTAGGGAGTTTCGTCTATCCGTATTTATCAGAAATGCAAAACGCCTTTGAAAAAGCCTTTTGCATTTTGCTTAACATTGCCCTACCCTTTGGCATAAGATACTTAAGAGCATAACATCTTTGGGAGGGATTCCATTGGACAGATATGCTATCTTAATGGCAGGAGGCGCAGGATTAAGGCTTTGGCCTTTTTCCAGAGAGAAAAAGCCCAAGCAATTTATCAGCGCAGATGGATGTCGGTGTATGATGCTCCGGACAATCGAGCGAATCAGCCCGGCCGTGCCCCTGAGTAATTGCTTTGTCGTAACCAATCGGAATTTGGCGGCAATGACTGAAGACGCTCTGAAAGGCGTTATTCCCGCGTCCAATCTCATCGTAGAGCCTGAGCGGAAAAATACAGCGGCCTGCATTGCGTATTCCACCTTCACCCTCAAAAGCAAAGGAAAGGACGGCGTCCTCTGTTTCTTTCCTGCGGACGGATATGTAAAAGATCAAACCGCATACCGTCTCGCAGTCAAACAGGCCTGTGAAGCGGCTGAAAAAACAGATGGGGCTCGTTATCATCGGCATTACGCCGAGCTATCCCGCCACCGGCTATGGATATATTCATGTAGACCTCGGGCAGGAAAATAAAATTTATCCCGTGATTCGGTTCGTCGAAAAGCCGGACCGTGAGACGGCGGAACAATTTCTGTCATCCGGCAATTACCTGTGGAACAGCGGAATTGTAGCGGGCAGACTTTCTGCGTTTGTTTCTCATATCCAATCGTTTCTTCCCAAACATTATGACGGATTTTCCGCATTCAAAGACAATTTAGATGGACAAGACATTTTGCCATTTGTGAAAAAAGCGTATGCTGAAATTCCCGGTATTTCTTTTGACAAAGGCGTACTGGAAAAGAGCAATGATATCGTCGCAATTAAAGGCGATTTTGATTGGAATGATATCGGCAGTCTGGAAAGCCTTGCGGTTTCGCTCCCTCCGGACATCGACGGGAACAAGGTTAAGGGTGATTTCTTCAGCGTTGATACAAAGGACTGCATCATATATGGCGATAAGGCATTGGTTACTGCCATAGGAATGAGAAACGTGGTGATTGCCATAACAGATGATGCGGTTCTGGTCTGTCCCCGAGACCGGGTTCAGGATGTTAAAATTCTTACGGAGCGGCTGAAAAACAGCCGTTATAAAAGCCTCACGTAGTGTTCCTGAACCATTTTTCTATGATTCAAATTCCGGAAAACTTTTTTAGGGGGCCTTTTATGAAAAGCGAGAAGCTCATTGAGCTTTACCATACGATGGTCAGAATCAGGATGGTTGAAGAGCGGATTGCCGCGGAATATCAATATGATGAAATCAAAACGCCGATTCACCTTTCCATTGGCCAGGAAGCCATTGCGGCGGGGGTTTGTATCCATCTGGAAAAAAGTGATTATCTTTTCGGAACGCATAGAAGCCACGCGCAGTATCTGGCCAAAGGCGGAGATCTGAAGAAAATGATCGCGGAACTATATTTGCGTAAAACAGGCTGTTCCCATGGACGGGGCGGGTCCATGCATCTCGCCGCGCCTGAGGTGGGAATTTTCGGTTCGTCGGCGATTGTGGGCGGTGACATCCCTCTGGGCACGGGAACAGCCCTTGCGTCCAAACTGAAAAAGGATGGCAGAGTGACCGCTGTATTTTTCGGGGACGGCGCGGTTGACGAGGGAACCTTCCACGAAAGTCTGGAATTTGCTGCACTGAAGAATCTGCCTGTTCTCTATGTCTGTGAAAACAACCATTATGCCATCAATTCCCCAGAGTCCAAGCGGCACAGAAATTTGAACATTGCCCAATGGGTGGAAGGGTACGCTGTTCCAAGTTATAGAATAAACGGCAACGACGTCCTTGAAGTATCGGAATATGCGCGGGAAGCCATAGACGATTGCCGCAAAGGAAACGGGCCAGTTTTTCTGGAATGCGACACATACCGCTGGAAAGGGCATATCGGCACTGTAGATGATGTCGGAAACGGCTACCGGCCAAAGGAAGAATATGACTACTGGCTGTCAAAGTGCCCAATCCAGTGGTACCGGCAATATCTGGAGTCAATCGGGTTATGGGATGATGCCAAGGAAAAGGCTCAACGGGAGAAAATTGCCGCCGAAATTCAGGAAGCATTTGAATTTGCACAAAAGTCGCCCAAACCTTCACCGGAAGACCTAATGGATTGCGTTTATTCCAGTTGAACACAAGGGGGGTAAGATTATGCCACGGACAACAATTCAGGCTGAAAAGCAGGAAAATCCTTTTGCAGAGGGGAAATCCGGCAAAGGCAGAGCAATATCCTACAAAGATGCCCTTTTTGAAGCAACGGATCAGGCTCTGGCAAGAGACCCAGGGGTATTTGTCATGGGCGAAGGCGTGGACGACCCAACCGGCGTGTACGGCTCCATGAAAGGACTGAAAGAAAAATACGGTGCGGAAAGAGTATTTGACACGCCGATTGCGGAAAATTCCCTGACCGGCTTTGCAGCCGGCGCGGCGATGGCGGGCTTGCGCCCCATCCTAATCCACAGCCGCATGGACTTTATGATCCTGTCTCTGGATCAACTGGTGAACCATGCCTGTAAATGGAGTTATATGTTCAACGGGCAGGTAAAGGTTCCTCTCGTCATCCGGACCATCAGTGCGCGGGGATGGGGAGCGGGTGCGCAGCATTCCCAGTGCATTCAGGGAATGCTCATGAGCGTGCCGGGCCTTAAAATTGCAGTACCGGCAACGCCGTACGACGCAAAGGGGCTTCTGATTTCAAGCATCATTGACAACAGTCCGGTTTTGTTCGTTGAGCACAGATGGCTTTACAAAACGATGGGAGACGTGCCCGAATCCCTGTATTCCATTCCGTTTGGGAAAGGCGTCGTCAGAAGGCCGGGGCGCGACGTTACGATTGTTGCCGTGTCCTATATGCAGGTTGAAGCGATGAAAGCCGCTGCAAAGCTGGAAGCTGAAGATCATATCTCCGCGGAGGTCATCGACCTCAGAACAATCAAACCCATGGATGAAGAAATCGTGTTTCAATCACTCGCCAAAACAGGGCGGCTGATTGTCGCCGACACCGGCAATAAAACAGGCGGAGTAGATTCCGAAATATCGGCGGTTGTCGCAGAAAAAGCGTTTTCCCTTCTCAAAAAGCCGATTATCCGGATTGGCTGCCCAGATGCCCCGACACCGGCAAGCGACGTTTTGGAAAAAGCATATTATCCTGATTCCGAAGTAATTCGCCGAGAAGCCATCCGGCTGATGAAATGAGGCGAAAAGGACCATGGATAAAATCATTGCTGAAGACTGTCTCCAATATCTGCCGAAGATTGACCTGTCCCCCATGAAGGGGAAAACTGTACTGATTACAGGCGCCAACGGGATGATTGGGACGTACCTGATTACTCTTCTGCACATGGCCAACGTCAAGCAGGACGCAGGGATTCGCATTGCCGCCGTCAGCAAGCATCCCCCCTGCGAAAAGCTATCCGGCCTGTTTCAGAACAGCAGAGAAAAATATCTGTTCCGCGCCGCAGACCTTGCAGACTCCGCAACACTGGACATCCCATGGAAAACGGACTATATCATTCATGCGGCAACTTATGCGCAACCGGCAATCTTCATGAAAAACTATTCTGAAACAATCCGGCTGAATATCTTCGCGACTGAAAATCTGCTGAAAAGGGCAAAAGCCGATGGTTCAAAATTTCTGTTTCTCAGCTCATCCGAAGTCTATGGGAATCCAAACCCGGCCAACATCCCAACCCGTGAGGATTTTCCCGGGCTCTGTTCCCCACTGAGTATCCGGTCAGTCTATGCGGAATCAAAAAGGATGGGCGAAACCCTTTGCTGTGCTTACCGGAAATTTGAATCCGTCGACGCGAAAATTGCTAGGGTTTTCATGAGCTACGGCCCCGGGCTCACAACCCGTGACAAACGCGTTATGGGACAATTCCTGAAACAGGCGCTGCTCAATAAAAAGATTACCATGCTTGACGATGGGAAAAAAGTTCGGACTTTTTGCTATGTTGCAGACTGCGCCGCAATGCTTCTTTTTGTGTTGTTGTGGGGAAAAGACGTCGTTTACAATGTCGGGGCAGAAAACCGGATTACCATAAGGCAGCTTGCCGAAGAAATCTGCAGGCAAACAGGGAGTTCCCTGACTGTTGGACGTCCGCGTCTCTCCTCGGAAAAAGTGGTGGAGGTTTCGCCGGAAATCGTTGAACCCGATCTAACAAAAATTCGTTCGGAATTTGATCTTCCTCCCTTTATGCCGTTCCAAAAAGGACTGGCACGCACAATCGAATGGAACCGGCCCCTGCTGGAAAACAACCCCCGGTAAAATTCTGGGGAAACCTGGGCAGGAAAAGACTTCCGCATGTCTGTAGAATGGCTTTTCACCTGCTAACATTTGCAAGGACTGCATGGGACGTGCGGCATAATATAAAGGGGAAAGGGTGATAATTCAATGCCGACTACAACGGTAAATATTTCAAATACAACTTTTGTCGCATCTGGGCAACCGAACAACAACATGTCTTCCTATTCGGTCATGTATGTAGGCACGAACCCACAATTTCAGGACTGCATCGGTTTGATGCAGATTACACTTCCTTCACTTCCTGTGAATCAGGTTGACAGCGCATTCCTTCAACTGGCAGTCGTTGCAAAAAGCGGCGCCGCGTCGAGCCCGGTTGTCGTTAATCGGGTAGATGAAGCCTTCAGCACTTCTACAGTTACCTACAGCACACGTCCGTCTTTTACGCCTACCGCATCCACGATCAATGTCAGTACGTCTGATTTGTACACAATCGTGCAGATTGATGTAACTGCTCTGATAAGCAGCTGGCTGAACGGGACGGTGCCGAACAACGGCCTTGCACTGACTAACTCGGACGGTTCCACCGTGGTTCACTTCGCCACGAACAATATTATCTACCAGCCGTATTTCCCAACGTTGACGTTGACCTACTCCAGTTCTCCTGCAAGCAACACCGCAATCTGTTTCAGTTACGAGCAGCTTGCACATGTGATTACCCAACTGATACAGTTGTATCCGTCAACGGTCATGACATTCTATACGACAGGGTTCAACGTCGTTGGAGTCACTGGAATTCCGATTGAGCTTTACGCCTCGCCGGACGCTAGTTACGGGACGCTCGCCGTCATAACGGATGCCGGAGTGAATGGAGCCGTGCCTCTTAATCAGATCACGGCGATTGAGTTGCCAGCCGACGCAATTTACAACCAGTCAATCACGTATTTGCCCACTCCGCAGTTCCCTGCTGGTTGTGACAAAAACCTGATTACCTCATGGCATGACTATCTGCCTGTGTCGACCGCCGCGACGGTTTACACGGGGGCTCTGATTTCGGAGACCGGCGTGGTTTACAGAAATGAATATGGCCTTCTCGTCATGGCAGATAATGGCACCGGCCTGCACCCGGTCTTTCTGCCCGTTGTTAATATTACGGCCGTCACGACGACTGCTCCTGCGGCAGCCCCGGGCAAAACTAAGGATGTATCAAAATCCGGCCTGATCATTCAAGGGAAAAGCGAAAATTACCCGCTGAATCATCAGCAGTAACAGTAATTTCAAATTGGATTTCCGGCCTTTCCCTTTTGGAAAAGGCCGGTTTTCTGTTTCTATTCATTCTTTTTACACAAACTTCCGGTTCATTCATAATATGATATGAATATTTTATTTTGTGGGGTGATTGCAGCGTATGGCGAAAGATAGGTTCCTCCTGATTAAAGCCTGGAGCTATATATTATGGGCTGATATAGAGCATGTGCTGAGCCAACTGTTGATTGCGGAATTAACAGACCGCATTCCCGTCGTCTACTGGCCCACTTATTGCCTGCACAATGGTTTTATCCATACAAACGGCTTTGAACTGTATTTTGAGCCGGTTTCCGATTTCACCATTTTTGATGTGGCAAACCCCGACTATACCTTTTATCCGCCCGTATGGGATGAGAACAACCTGCTGGCCGACGATCCCTCAAGGGAAACATGGGTGTATCGGAATATCGGGGATATGCTGACCTGCAACGCCAACGTCCTTGTCGGAGACGTCTACTTCGACATTTACAATCTGATTCCCTTCATCGGCAAGGATAAAGCGGAGTATGGCATGACGGTGCGGCAGATTTACCGGTATCTATTCAAAAAGTATATCCACTTAAAGTCCGACATCAAAATTGAAGTGGAAGGCTTTTATAACTCTTGGCTGCGTGATTACGCACCGGTGCTGGCCGTTCATGTTTTAAGGCCAGATAAGGACCAGGCCATCCTGAAAAGCAACGGCAGGAAAAAATATCAATACCACTCAAAAAGTTATGGAAAGAGTTCAAAAAGCCCAATCGAGAAAAAAGTTAAAATAAGCCGGCTGCCATGGAGACGGAAAACCATGCTGCCAAACGAAGCATACTACAACGAAATCCGACAGATTATTGAGAAATACGACATCAGGAAGATTTTTCTTTTAACAAACAGTGTAGAGGTGTTGAAAGAATATCAGCAAAAATATGGTTCCATGGTCGTTGCAACGGATTGCAAAAGGCTGACGGCCGACGATGACGCCTCTTTCTTGGAAAGCCCCATGGTAAAAAGGCGCCGTGGCGTCGAAGTGCTGAAAGACACCTACCTTGCCGCAAAGTGCGAATTCTTTATCGGCAACGACTTTTCCAGCCTGTCTCAGACTGTCGTTAATATGAAGGAATGGGACAGCAGTAACGTGAAGCTGCTTTACTGGCAGGTAGGAAAACTGAAATATCCGATTAACCAGAAAATCATCACTTCCCGGAAAGGGCGGAGTATTTTCAAAAGGATTGCCGCTTCAATCAGGAAGCATTTTGCAAAATAAACCGAGTCTTTTACGGAGATGAAATCATTATGCCAAAGGAGCGCTTTCTGTTAATTAAAAGCTGGGGCTGCGGATTCTGGTCTGATGTGGACCATGTTATGGGCCAGCTTCTTGTCGCTGAACTGACAAACCGGATACCGGTTGTCTACTGGGGGCCAAACAGCCTGTATGCAAAATCCTTTCAGACAAACGCGTTTGAACTTTATTTTGAGCCAATCTCGAAATACACCATTCAGGACCTGGCCTGGCCGGGGTATACGTTTTACCCATCTGTCTGGAATGCGCGGAATATCATGATTGAAGACCTCGACAAAATTGCCTGGACACAGCGCAATCTGGGCGACATGATGAGCAGCGACGCAAGCGTGGTCGTCAGCGACGTGCACTATTTTGTTAAGCCGATGATTGACTATATTCCGGAAGGCCACTGGGCTTACGGAATGACACCGCACCAAATCTACCGCTGTCTGTTCGACAAATATCTGAAACTGAAACCGGATATCAAGCAGGAGATACAGAACTTTTACAGCGAAAATCTTGAGGGGAAAGGGCCGCTTCTGGGAGTCCATATCAGGGGCGGAGACAAGATCCGCGAAGTTGAAAACCTTGCGCGGCTGAACCAAAGATATTATAAGGAAATCGACCGGTACATTCAGCGCTACGGCATCCGAAAGATTCTTCTCCTGACCGACTGCAAAGATATTATAAAAAAGTTCAAACAGCTGTACGGCCCCATGCTGGTATTCACCGACTGTAGAAGGAGCGAACTCAACGACACCCGCAACGCCGCGCACCTGAAACCTTACCGCGAAAGAAGACGGAAAGGCATCGAAGTCATCAAAGACACATACCTCGCATCAAAATGCGATTTCTTTATCGGTAACGGCTATTCCAACGTCTCCTATGCAGTAAAACGCCTCAAGGACTGGCCGGAAGACCATATCGTCCTGTTCTACAGGGACCTGAAAAAGGAGAAGAGATTGGCAAAGAAAAGAACCGCAAAAGCCGGAAAGCTCAGGAATGCGGAAACGATAAACCACCGGTCCGGGTACCCGGAATTTTATGGAGGTGTAAACACCTATGCCGACTAACCGTTTCCTTTTCATAAAGGCCATCGGCCACAGCATATGGGCGGATGTCGACCATGTCATATGTCAGGTTTTTGCCGCCGAACTTACGAACCGGGTTCCCGTCGTTTACTGGGGAATGGAAAGCATGTACAGCGCCTCGATGAATGACAATTCGTTCAAGCTGTTTTTTGAGCCGGTGTCGGACTATTCCGTGGAAGACGTTGTGCAGCCGGAATTTACCTATTTTCCGCCGACGTGGGAATATGGAAACGTTCTGGCGGAAGATACCGACAAGCTGAAAATGGAAAACCGCAGCCTGAAAGAGCTGATGGAAAGCAATGCCAACGTCGTCGTCAGCGACGTCTACTATCCAATCCAGGCAATGCTGCCATGGGTTAAAAGTGATCACTGGGCCTATGGGAAAACGCCGATTCAAATCTACCGGCATCTTTTCAGCCGTTACCTGAAGCTTAAGCCGGAAACAAAAAAAGAAATCCAGAAGTATATCAATACCCATCCTGATTTTCGGGATGAAAGGCCAATCATCGGCGTCCACGTACGGGAAAAAGCCATTGTAAATGAAGTAGCCCAGCTTTATGACCTGAACGAATTTTACAAGCCGCGGATTTGGGACTTCATTGTCCGATATAATGCCCGACACATTTTTTTAATCACGGATTCCAGAAAAATTTTCAGGCAGTACAAAAAGCTGTACGATAAAAACGGTCTGCTCATGTACACGGACAGCAAAAAAGAGCTGTTTCGGCCGCGCATCATGACCTGCCTCCTGGATTACCCGAACAAACGCCACAAAGGCGTAGAACTGAAAAAGGATACCATCGAAATTATCAAAGACACCTACCTTGCCGCGCAGTGTGACTTTTTTATTGGCAATGGGTATTCCAATCTGTCGAATGCGGTTATGCGGCTGAAGGATTGGCCCGAGACCAACATCAAACTTCTGTATTGACGGTTTGACTAAAACCTGCCGCTTTCAGGAAAGAAGGCTTTGCTTTGGATCATAAGGAAAAGAAATATCTTGATTATCTTAAGGCAAACTGTCCCGGGATTCCGTTACAGGACGTCACGTTTAATTTTCTGGACGGGACGCACAGCGACATCGTAATTGCAAACGGAAGCACCGCATTCCGGTTTTCAAAATACGACTGGGCTGTCTGTTATTTGACCAACGCAGTCAGGGCTGTCCGCCTTGCCAAAAAATACGTTGAACTCCCACTGCCGGATATTATCCCCCTCGAGCCTGGAGTTGTAAAATACGGTTTTATCCCGGGCAAACCGCTGTCGCGGAATAAGCTCCTCCTCAGTAAAAGCCTGGAACAGGATTATCTGGCAAAACAGCTTGGAACATTTCTCGTTCAGCTGCATTCCGTCCCGCTCGAAGAAGCCAAAAACGCCCGGCTGGAAAGCCGCTTTGCAGACAGGGATCGCTCATACTGGAAATCCAGGTACCATGAATTGGAAAGGAAGCTCTTCCCCTACTGCGACAATTACACCCGGGAATCAATTCAGCAGCTTTTCCGGGTTCCCTTTGAAAAGAAGAACTTTTTCGATTATCCCCCATGCCTGGTTCACGCGGACTTAGTTCCACGCCATATTCTCTGTAAAGAAAAATCGCTGAGAATCAACGGTATCACCGGATTCGGTTCCTGCGGCATTGGAGA
>DHOL01000048.1:0-759 GCA_002410755.1 Ruminococcaceae bacterium UBA5391
GTCTGTTCAACGGGGAACAGTCCAGTGCCGGGGGGTAACTATTTCACTGTCCGTTTTTATCGGTACAGTTCATCCTGACACGGGGAACTTCTTCCTCAAAAGACAGCATGCCCGGCTGACAGGGGAGAACGATGTGCAGCTTGACATTGTTCCAATAATGTTTTAATATTAGAATTAAACTGATATGCAGGCAGTTTCCATATGATGGGAGGTTTATATATGGATGATCCTTATGAACTCTTGCTGAAACGGCGTTCGATTCGCTCCTTTAAGGACGAAGAAATTCCAGAGGGAACCATGCAGAAGGTTCTCACTGCCGGCCGCTATGCACCTTCTGCGCTCGGCCTTCAGAACCGTTTCTTTTCCGTTGTGCAGAGCCGCAGCCTGATGAAAAAGATTATCGCTGTCGCTGAAAAAAACGGGGCGGCTTACATTTCAGGGCATGTTCCATTTTACAATGCACCTGATGTAATTGTCGTTTCTGCACCGGAGGACTTCCGTTATAACCGTGAGGATGCTGCCTGCGTCATTGAAAACCTCATGCTGGCAGCCTGTGCGCTTGGCCTTGGCTCATGCTATCTTTGCTCTGTGCTTCCCGGCCTGCGTGACCCGGAGATCATGAAGGAGCTCAAACTGCCGCATGGTTATGTTCCCTGCGGTTGTGCCTGTGTTGGCTATCCGGCAGTCCCGGTTCCTGCGCCGAAGTCCCGCCGGAAAGATGACACCGTTTTTTTGCGCTGAAAAAAAGACGGGGCAGGC
>DHOL01000048.1:949-10935 GCA_002410755.1 Ruminococcaceae bacterium UBA5391
GCAGGCTGAAAGCCTGCCCGGGCGGGGAATTCCCGGATTTAACTAACTCAGCCTCGGGATTTCCTTGCCATAGTCTAGAATATGCTGCCGGAGCCGCCTGTATTCGCGCCAGATCCTTCCAATCCTGCGCAGAGGGCTCTGGGACCGAAAGGAGTACAATGTGAAAATCCTGATTCTGTACGTAACGGTGCACGGCGCAACAGCAGACTGCGCGCACAGGCTTGCCGCCGCCCTTGGAGAGAATGCTGAAGTCTGTGAGCTGAAATATTTTTTCGGCGACCTTTCCCAGTATGACTGTATTATTGCTGGTGCGCCGGTTTATGCCGGCTCTATTCCGAAGGACATGAGGACTTACTGCCGTGAAAACCGTGATACCCTGGAGAAAAAACCGTTTGCCGTATTTTTTTCCTGCCTCTCGGAAGACAAAAATACCATACAGGAATACCTGCGGCACAATTTTCCGGGTGGCCTTGCGGAACATGCGTTTGCTTGTGACTCCTTTGGCGGTGCGTTTTATTTTACTAAACTGAATTCTCTTGAGCGCGCATTTGACCGCACCCTTGCCAAAGCCTATGCTAAAGCAAGCAAGACAAAAGCGCCGGATGGGACGGCTGACTTTGTCGTAATTTCCGGGGAGCGGATTACAGCGTTTGCAGACAGAGTAAAAAAGGCCGTGAAGTTGCCCGCATGAATATTCGGCTGATTGCAGCGGACCTGGATGGGACAGTTTTGCGCTCTGACAAGACCATTTCCCTGCGTACGGAGCGGGCGTTCCGCGAGGCGATAAAATGTGGCTGCATCCTTGTTCCGGCAACGGGTCGTGTGAAAAAGACAATCCCGGAACCGGTGCTTGATTTTCCCGGTGTCCATTTCTGCATTACGTCAAATGGTGCCGCCGTGCTGGACCTCCGGACAGGCGGCGCTATTTTTACCGATTTGATGACACGGGAACAAACCGGACGTCTCCTTTCCTTCCTCTGCCCAACCGGTTTCCTTGTGGAAGCCTATGCAGACGGCGTTTCCTACTCCGACAGGGAAGCGCTCGCCGGGATGCTCCGTATGGCCCCGCCGCAATGGCTTGCAGAACTTACACTGAAGTCGCAGACCGTTGTGGACAATCTTCCCGCTTTCGCCCGGGAACATCGGCTGTGCCTTGAAAAAGTCAACATGCCTTACCTTCCTGCGGAGGCCCGGAGGCGGATTGGACATACTGTTACTGCTATGCCGGGCTTTTCCGTGTGCTCCGCGATGAAAATAAACCTAGAGATCAATACGGCGTCTTGCAGCAAAGGGAATGCGCTGGAGCATCTTTGCAGCCTGCTCAGCATCCCTGCTTCGCAGGTGATGGCGATCGGCGACGGAGAGAATGACATTTCCATGCTGCGCTGGGCAGGCCTTGGTATTGCAATGGGCAATGCGGACCGGCAGGTGCTGGAGGCAGCGGATGCTGTTTCTGACGCAAACGATGCAGACGGAGTTGCCCTTGCGGTGGAACAATATGTGCTCCGTTAGGCCGGCTTTTTTCTTCCTGTGACAGTTTTCAGCATATGTCATAAAATTTTAACTGTTCAAAGCATCGCAATGTTAAAACAGGCGATTGACAGTACCACCCGATTGTGCATATAATGTTTTCAATCTTCTAAGCTTTAAAGTGCTCAAGCACACGCGGGAGTCTTGCCAAACGCAAAAAAGTGTGCAAAGCAATCAGATAAGATTGGTTTGCACACTTTTTATATAATATTGGAACAGAGTTAAAGGAGGAAGAAAAATGGCAAATCAAAGAATTATGGCATGTGTGCTCAGCTTGGCACTTACAGCATCATTTGCAGGGTGCCAGCAGACGAACGGCTCAGCTTCAAGCTCTGCCGCTGCAGCGGGGAATGCAGCAAATACAGCTGCTTCCGGTGATACAATTAAAATTGGTTTTGTTACGCCGCTGACCGGTTCCACGTCTTCTTACGGCCAGTCCAGCCAGAAAGGGTTGCAGCTTCTGGAGGAGCAGGTCAACAAGGAAGGCGGCATCAATGGCAAAAAAATTCAAATTATTTCCGTTGACAGCGAAGGAAAAGCGGCAACGGCTGTTACAGCAGGCCAGAAGCTGATTAACGACGACAAGGTCTGCGCGATTGTTGGCCCGGTTCTGAGCGGCAGCTCAAATGCACTTGCCCCGATCTGCCAGCAGTACAATATTCCGATGATTACCGGAACCGGCACGAACGAAAATATCACAACAGCCGGCGACTGCATTTTCCGTACCTGCTTTACCGATCCATTCCAGGGCAAGATCATGGCAAAATTCGCCACGGAAAAGCTGAAGGCAAAAACGGCTGCCATTCTGTACGACAACGGCTCTGACTACTCCAAAGGCCTTGCGGAAGCCTTTAAGAGCGCCTTTACAGGCAAAATCGTCGACACAGAGAGTTACAATTCCGGCGATAAGGACTTCAATGCCCAACTGACGAAAATTGCACCGTACAATCCGGATGTCCTTTTCCTGCCCGAGTACTATGAAGATGTTGCAGTCATTGCAAAGACAGCACGCAGTGTCGGCATTAAGGCAACGTTCATCGGCGGCGACGGCTTTGATTCCCCGAAACTGTTCTCCATTGGCGGTGACGCGGTAGAAGGCGTTTATTTCTCAACCCACTATTCGGCAGATGATACTTCGGCAGAAGTTTCCCAGTTTGTTAAGGACTACAAGGCGAAATACGGCGGTGACCCGGATGCTTTTGCAGCGCTGACTTACGATGCCGGCAAAGTCCTTGTGGATAGCATCAAAAAGGCAGGCAGCACGGATGGCACTGCCATTAAGACCGCACTCAAAAACTACAGCGGTACCGTTGTCTGCGGTAAGATTACCTTTGATAAGAACCGCAATGCCGTTAAGGCTGCCGTCATTATCAAGACGGAAAACGGCAAAGGCAAATTCTTCACCAAGATTACGGTCTGACTTGTAGAAAACCTCAAACAAAACGGGGAAGCGTTCCGTAGGGGGTGCTTCCCCTGAAACTTTTCAAACGGGAAAGAGGAGGAATGAAGGTTGTCGTTCGTTGAATTCCTGCAGCAGCTAATCAACGGCCTTTCGCTTGGGAGCGTATATGCCCTCATTGCGCTGGGGTACACGATGGTTTACGGCATCATCGGACTGATTAACTTTGCACACTGCGATATTTACATGGTGGGTGCCTATATTGGCTTTTTTGCCGCAACCAGCCTTGGCCTGCCTTTTGTTCCCACGCTGATTCTGGCCATGGTGGGCTCGGCGGTCGTAGGCGTACTGGTCGAGCGGGTTGCATACAGGCCGCTGCGGAAGGCTTCCAGCATTTCCCTCCTCATTACTGCAATGGGCGTTTCGCTTCTCCTGGAAAATGGGTTTAATGCCGTTTTCAGCAGTACACCACGCAGCTATCCACACAATATCCTCCAGCAGAAAAATATTACACTTGGACCGGTGCACACGGATTCCCTCCACCTGATTATCCTTGGCGTCTCGGTTTTACTGATGATTCTCCTTCAGTTTATCATTTACCGTACGCGGATTGGCAAGGCAATGCGTGCCACTTCGGCGGATAAGGATGCGGCGGCGCTGATGGGAATCAATGTGGACTGGGTCATCTCCGTTACCTTTGCCATTGGCTCTGCACTTGCTGGTGCCGCCGGTGTCCTGGTTGGCATTCTATACAGCAGCATTGATCCCTACATGGGCATCCAGCCCGGTATTAAAGCGTTTACGGCGGCCGTCTTCGGCGGCATTGGGCTGATCCCCGGGGCATTCCTTGGCGGCCTAATGCTCGGCGTAATCGAAACATTTGTCACCGCCTGGTACTCGCCGCTTGCCGGTGCAATCGGTTTTATTGTGCTGATTGCGATTCTCATTGTCAAGCCGAGCGGGCTGCTGGGCAAAAAAGCCAGCGAGAAAGTGTAGGCGACGGGAATGAAAAAGCATCTCACAAAGCTCCTGATTTTTCTTGCGGCATCCGCAGTGCTTTTTATTGTGCTCCAGATGCTGATTTCTGCCAATATAATCAATGCGTATTATAAGCGTATCCTGATGACAATCTGCATCAATGTAATCCTTGCGCTGAGTGCGAACCTTGTTATCAACTACACCGGCCAGCTTACACTTGGCCACTCGGCCTTTATGGCGATTGGTGCCTACGGGGCGGCGGCAATTTACAAGGCAGGCGTGCCGTTTGTAGTGTCGCTGCTGTTTGGCAGCCTGATTGCGGCAGTGTCTGGTTTCCTGATTGGTCTGCCTACACTGCGCCTGAAGGGCGACTACCTTGCCATTACAACGCTTGGTTTCTGCCAGATTATCGTCGTGCTGCTTCAAAACATCCCGCAGCTCGGCGGTGCCCAGGGGTTTGCCGGAATCCCTGGAAAGACAACGTTTGCATGGGTTTTCTTTTCCATGATTTTGACAATCGTTGTGCTTCACAACGTCGTGGGTTCCCGTCAGGGCCGTGCAATGGTCTCCGTGCGGGAAGATGAAATCGCCGCCGGGGCAATGGGTATCAATACCACACGCTACAAAGTGATGGCATTTACGGTCAGCGCATTTTTTGCCGGGCTTGCAGGGGGGCTTTATGCTTTCCTGATGATGTTTATCAACCCGACGATGTTTGACTACTTTAAGTCAATGGACCTTGTAATTTACGTTGTTTTGGGCGGGAACGGAGCCTTTGCAGGGTGCATCGCCTCTACAGCTATCCTTACTGTTCTGCCGGAGGCCCTGCGCTTCCTCAATAATTACCGCATGGTGATTTACCCGCTGCTTTTGATTGTGATTATGATTCTCCGCGTAAAGAATATCCGCCTTGCGCGCCTGAAGGGATTCTTTAGAAAATTCCGCAAAGGGGGCGAAAATGATGCCGCTGCTTGATATCCGGAATATTTCAATCCGGTTTGGCGGGCTCCTTGCTGTAGACGGCTTCTCCATGGAGATGGGCAAAAATGATATCTGTGCGCTGATTGGCCCAAACGGTGCCGGAAAGACTACCGTTTTCAATATGCTTACCGGTGTCTATAAACCGACTCTGGGGACAATCTGGCTGGATGGTGAGTCAATCGGCGGCCTGAAACCCTATGCCATTACGAAAAAGGGTGTGGCACGTACTTTCCAGAATATCCGTCTGATGAAGAGCCTTTCCGTGCTTGAAAATGTAAAGATTTCCTATATTTATCAGACAAAATGCAATCTGGCTGAGTCGGTGCTTCACCTTCCGCGCTATTATCGGGAAGAAGAAAAAGTTGAAAAAGATTCCATGGAACTGCTTAGGGTTTTTCATCTGGACGGCAAAAAAGATGAGCTGGCGGCGAACCTTCCCTACGGTGAGCAGCGACGGCTTGAGATTGCCCGAGCACTTGCAACGCACCCAAAGCTGCTCCTTCTGGATGAACCGGCTGCCGGCATGAATCCGCAGGAAACGGAAGCCCTTGCTGAACTGATCCGCCGGATTCGCAAGCAGTTTAACCTTGCAATCCTGCTGATTGAACACGACATGCGCCTTGTCATGAGCGTTTGTGAACGTATTGTGGTGCTGGACTATGGCAGGATTATTGCCGAGGGAGCGCCGGATGAAATCCGCAATGACCCGAAAGTGATCGAAGCCTATCTCGGCGGGGAGGCGTCCCATGCTAAAAATTAAGAACCTGAATGTCTATTATGGCGGCATCCATGCGCTTTCCGATGTCAATATGGAAGTTGGGGAAGGCGAAATCGTTACGCTTGTTGGCGCAAACGGCGCTGGGAAAACCTCTACGCTCCGTGCGATTTCCGGCCTGGTTCCGGCAGCACCCGGCTCTTCCATCCAGTTTGAGGGGAAAGAGCTGGTAAAAATGCCTGCAAGTAAAATCCCCTACCTTGGAATTTCCCATGTCCCGGAGGGAAGGCGCATTTTTGCAAGCATGACCGTAGAGGAAAACCTGCAGCTCGGTGCGTACTGCCGAAAAGACAAGGCCAATATTGCGAAGGACTACGAAACCATATTTGAGAAATTCCCACGCCTGCGCGAGCGCATGAAGCAGCATGCCGGTACTCTCAGCGGCGGGGAACAGCAGATGCTGGCGATGAGCCGTGCCCTGATGGCGCGCCCGAAGATCCTTCTGCTTGACGAGCCTTCTATGGGCCTTGCACCGATTATTGTCAAGGAGATTTTTACAATTATTCAGGACATCAACAAATCGGGCACGACAATCCTGCTGGTCGAGCAGAACGCCAATATGGCGCTTTCCATTGCAAACCGTGCCTATGTCATTGAGACCGGCCGAATTATTCTGAAAGGGAAAGCTTCCGACCTGCTGAACGATGAATCGGTTAAAAAAGCCTATCTGGGCGGATAATAAAAAAACTCCTTTTGAATACCCGGCCGGCGGAAACAGTCAACCGGGTATTTTTCTGCACTTTAGTGATGCTTTCCCACAGAAAATGGTATAATAAGGTAAAGAAGCACGGCAGGGACAACCCTGCCAGAAGAATGGTAACGGAGGCGATTGTAATGTCTGTTGTTGCAGCGTTTGCCGTGCCGCATCCGCCGATTATCCTTCCGGAAATCGGACGTGGGGAAGAACGGAAAATCCAGAAAACGATTGACGCATATCGGGCTGCGATGAAGCTTGCGGCGGGATATCATCCTGAGACGATTGTGCTGACAAGCCCTCATACTGTCATGTATGCAGATTATTTCCATGTGTCTCCCGGCGGAAGTGCAGCTGGCAACTTTGCCGAGTTTGGTGCACCACAGGTGCATGTGGAGGTACAGTACGATACGGAGTTTGTTTCTACCTTGGAAGCCTGCTGCCGGAAAGCCGGTGTCCCGGCAGGGATAATGGGTGAAAGGAACAAAAAGCTTGACCATGCCACCATGGTTCCTCTGCACTTTTTCAGTGAATCCGGCAGTAGCTTCCGACTAGTGCGCATCGGGCTTTCCGGTCTTTCCCCCCAGTTGCATTACCGGCTTGGACAGTGCATTGCAGCGACTGCGGAAAAACTGAAGCGTCGTGTCGTTTTCATTGCAAGCGGTGACCTTTCCCATAAGCTGCGCGACGATGGCCCCTATGGCTTTGCACCCGAAGGGCCGGAATTTGACCGGATTACGACGGAAGCACTGGGAAAGGGGGATTTCCTAAAGCTTCTGGAACTTGACCAGGACTTCTGTGAATCCGCGGCGGAATGCGGCCTGCGTTCATTCTGGATTATGTCGGGCGCTCTTGACCGGAAGGCTATAAAAAGCCGGCTGCTTTCTTATGAAGGCCCGTTCGGGGTTGGATACGGTGTCGCAGCATTCCGTGTAACAGGTGTTGATGAGTCAAGAAATTTTGGCGACCAGTTTGAAACCGATAAGGAAAAAGAGCTGGCAGGCCGTAGGGAAGCGGAGGACCCTTACGTCCGTCTTGCAAGGCGAAGCCTTGAAACGTATGTAAAAACAGGCCGGTATGCTTCGCTGCCGGAAAATCTGCCGGAGGAAATGAAACACACCCGTGCAGGTGCGTTTGTTTCCCTCAAAAAAGATGGGATGCTTCGTGGATGTGTTGGAACAATTGAACCAACCCAGAGCTGCGTGGCAGAAGAGATTCTCCGCAATGCCGTTTCCGCGGCTGTTCATGATCCTCGCTTTGACCCCGTGAAGCCGGACGAGCTTCCGCAGCTTATCTACAGCGTGGATGTCCTCGGAAAGCCGGAGCCGGTTGAGTCCAGCTCACAACTGAACCCAAAAAAGTACGGTGTGATTGTCCGCAGTGGAGGGCGCTGCGGCCTTCTTTTACCGGACCTTGCGGGTGTTGATACCGTTAAGGAGCAAATTGCCATTGCAAGGGAAAAGGCAGGTATTGGGAAAGATGAAGCCGTATCCCTGGAACGTTTTCAGGTGGTGCGTCACAAATGAAAACGGCCTGCACACTCTGTCCGCACCACTGTGCCCTGGCACCGGGACAGACCGGCTTCTGCCGTGCCCGCGGGAACCGGAATGGGATGATTGTCTGTGAAAACTATGGCCGCCTTACCTCGCTTGCTCTGGACCCTGTTGAAAAGAAGCCGCTCCGACGTTTTCACGCGGGCAGCCTGATTCTTTCAGCCGGCAGTTTTGGGTGTAACCTGCGCTGCCCGTTTTGCCAGAACAGTGAGATTTCCATGAGGGGTTCAGACATGGAAACACAAAAAGTTTCCCCTGAACAGCTTGCGGCAAAAGCAGTGGAACTCTCAAAGCACAGCCCGGGGAATATTGGACTTGCTTTCACTTACAATGAGCCGCTGGTCGGATGGGAGTTTGTCCGCGACTGTTCCAGACTCATCCGTGCTGCCGGCCTTGAAACAGTGCTTGTGACAAACGGGATGGTTTGCGAAGAACCGCTTCGTGAAATACTTCCGCTGACAAGTGCCATGAATATTGACCTCAAGGGCTTTACCCAGCATTACTATGACTGGCTCTGCGGTGACCTTGAAACAGTAAAGCACACAATTACACTGGCGTCGGATGCCTGCCATGTGGAAGTTACTACCCTGATTGTCCCCGGTAAAAACGATTCGGAAGAAGAGATGGAAGCGGAATCTGCCTGGCTTGCATCCCTGAGTCCTGAAATCCCCCTGCACATCAGCCGCTTTTTCCCCTGCTACCATGTAACGGACCGCCCGCCTACACCAGTTGGGACAATCCGCAAACTCTGCGCGGTTGCGCGGCAACACCTGAAATATGTTTATTCCGGAAACTGCTGATTTCTTTTTCCTTCAGCCTGCATCAGAGAAAGATTGCTTGAAAGCATAAAACCCCCCATTCTCTCCCGAAATCATTATGTTATCCTTGAATTTTCTGCGCAGCCCCGGTATAATGGAGACCGGCATGAAATTTATCATGAATGGAGAGGAACTGAGCGTGATAGAAATTTTAAAGGCAATCCTGTTTGGCATTGTAGAAGGGATTACGGAATGGCTTCCAATCAGCAGTACCGGGCACATGATTCTCCTTGAGCAATTTGTCAAGTTGAATGAACCGGCGAGCTTTATAGAAATGTTCCGCGTTGTCATACAGTTTGGTGCAATCCTGGCTGTTATTGTCCTTTACTTTCACAAACTGAATCCGTTCTCTACGAAAAAAACGCCTGTGCAGAGAAAAGAGACGTTTTCACTTTGGGGGAAAATCATTGTTGCCTGTATTCCACTGATTCCGATTGTTCCGTTGAATAATAAAATTAATGATAAGTTTTACAACTACAAAACGGTTGCAATCATGCTGATTGTATACGGCGTGCTGTTTATTATCGTTGAGAACTACAACCGGAACCGGGTGCCATCCGTCTGCCGCATCTCCGAAATCAGCTATCGTGATGCATTGATTATCGGCTTATTTCAGGCCCTCGCAGTAATCCCGGGCACTTCACGTTCCGGTGCAACAATCCTCGGTGCCATTATCATTGGCCTTTCGCGTGCAACAGGTGCAGAGTTTACATTTTTCCTTGCGATTCCGACCATGCTCGGTGCGAGCCTTATAAAACTGTTCAAGTTCGGCCTTGCCTATACGCCGTTGGAAGTAGTTACCCTTCTTGTTGCCATGGTAACTGCTTTCTTCGTTTCTGTCGTTGCCATTCATTTCCTGATGGGTTATGTTAAGAAACACAACTTTAAATCGTTTGGCTATTACCGCATCGTACTTGGTGCGGTTGTCCTTGCCTACTTTATGATGGCAGTGCAGCACTGAGAGCCACAACATAGAAAATAGCAGTAGTCGATTTCAGGCGCGCTGGGCAGATGAATGCCGGGGACTTTGGAACATCAGTTTTATCCTTTGCGGTTAAATCAAATCTCTTGACTTTTTCTTTGTGTGCCGCTAAAATAATAAGGCATATTGTCGGCTGCAGGCTTTTGTAAAAAAAGCTTTGCAGGCCGGCGGTTTGCCTAAAAAATGGAGAGCTATCGAAGTGGTCATAACGGGCCTGACCCGAAATCAGGTAGGGAGTAATCCCTCGTGGGTTCGAATCCCACGCTCTCCGCCACA
>DHOL01000048.1:11224-50304 GCA_002410755.1 Ruminococcaceae bacterium UBA5391
AAGGCAGAAGGGATTTGAAGGGGAATAAGAACGTTAAGTTCCGGGAGACAGACTGGAATACCTGATTGACATCTAAGGCCAGCAGCATTATGATTAATTTAATATGGCATCTTGGGCTAATTTAGGGAATAAGGAGTTGCTGGCAGCATGAAGAGGTATGTCCATATCAAGTCGGTAAGAGGAATCCTGACTGCAACGGTGCTGGCAGGTATTTTGTGCGGCTACAATGTCTTTTCACGCAACTGTTCTGGGAATTCCATGCCGGTAAATGCGCAGTCTGACAGCTTTGCGTTGCCTATTTTATCCTCAGCCTCCCTAAAGCCTGTTTCTTCTGCACTGGAGAAAAAAGATGAGACGATAGTACTGACCGAAGAACTGCAAAACAGTGTCATAAAAAATCCGGACAAGCTGAAAAGCAGCCTTGCAAGCCCAAACGCAATCCTTGTGCGGGTAAAAGACCGGAAAATTCTTTTTGATAAAGATGCAGAAGGAAAAATTTACCCGGCATCGATGACAAAAATCATGACGGCGATTCTGGCAATCGAAAAGCTTCCGAACCTTGCAGAAAAAATAACGCTGACACAACCGATTTTTGACCGTATGTATCGGCAGGATGCGTCTATGGCGGGCTTTCTGCCCGGAGAGAGTGTCAGTGCAGGGGATCTGCTTTATGGGGCTATTTTGCCAAGTGGGGCAGAATGCTGTGCTGCTTTGGCTGAACGCCTGGCGGGGACGGAAGCTGAATTCGCCGTTGAAATGAACCAGAAAGCTGCGCAGATTGGCCTTTTTGGTACGCGTTTTACCAATACCACAGGGCTGCACGACCCGAACCATTATTCCACCGTGAAAGATATAGCGGCGCTTCTGTGCTATGCGATTCAGAATGAGACATTTCGCAGAATCTTCACTACGCCACGCTATACAACTGCTGCAACAAATAAGCATCCCAAGGGCCTTTCCTTCCAGAGCACCATGTCCAGCTGCCTGAAGAGCACCAAAGCTGGAAAGGCAACCATTCTCGGTGGAAAAGTTGGCTTTACGGATGAAGCGGGCCTTTGCCTTGCAAGCCTTGCGGAGGAAGAAGGGACGGAATATATTCTGGTAACAGCGGGTGTAAAAAACCTGTATCGCGGTGAAATCCATGATGCACTGGAAACTTATGGAATCCTTGGCGAACAGTAACCGGAGAAAAAGAGCAGCTCTATGGCCTTGACGGGACAGGCTGCCGGATGATACCATAAGGACAGAAATGAAATCCAAAGGAATTTAGAGGTAGATATATGTATGTTTCAACCGGTGGTCCTTACCGCAATAATTATAACCCTTATGACTTAGGTATCTGGGATGAGCGCAGGCAGATTCGGAGTGCGGCAAGCGGCGTCTGCTGGACTGCACTTTTGGGCATTTTACTGATGATTTTGGTACTTCCTCTCGCTTTTAAGGCATACCTTTCGTCTCTTGGCTTTGTTTTTACTCAGCAGGACTCTTTCGGCGGCATTCCACCCGCCATCTATTACCTCGTTTTGGCGGTAGACTATATTCTTGGACTGGCGCTTCCGGCTTTTCTGTATTTTTTCATAAAACACATCCCGCTTTCGGAAGGGCTTCCATTCCATCATGCCGGTGCTATGGATGTTACCTTGTATGTTGCAATCGGATGTATGGTCTGTATGCTGGCAAACTATCCTGCAAGCTGGGTATCCGTGATACAGGAGCATTTTGGATTCAGCGGAACCCTGCCCTCCATGCCGCTTACCAACAGTCCACTCGTGATTTTTCTCTATGCCGTAAATGTGGTTATTGTCCCGCCACTTGTGGAGGAAATCATGTTCCGCGGCGTAGTGTTGCAGAGTATGCGCCGATTTGGCGACGGTTTTGCCATCCTGTTTTCCTCGATCCTTTTTGGCCTTTACCATGGGAACTTTATTCAAATGGTTTTTGCATTTTTCTGTGGTCTTGCAATGAGCTTTGCTGTAGTCCGCACAAATTCTCTGCTGCCATCCATCCTAATTCATTTCATCAATAATTCTATTTCCCTTGCGGTAGAGATGACAGAACGTTTTAAAGGCCAGGCAATGGCAAATTATGTAGACCATATTGCTTCCTTTGCTCTGATTGCGGCAGGCCTGATTGCGATTGGTATCTTGTTTAGTCGGCATAAGCTCTTTTCCGGCAGGCGTGCTGCCGGTCCTCTCCTGCCGCTGTCCCTTCGGATGGGTGCAGCATTTGGCAACTTTGGGGCCGTGTCGTTTATCCTCTACGGTTTCCTGTCATCCGTTTTTACGCTTTACCATGCCTGACGGAAAAAAAGCCTGCGATGAACAGTTTATGCGACGTGCCTTAGAGCTTGCACAGCAAGCCGCTGAGGAAGGGGAAGTACCCGTCGGTGCCGTAATCGTAAAAGACGGTGAAATAATTGCTGAAGGGCGCAACCGCCGTGAGAGCGGGAAAAATGCCCTCTGCCACGCAGAACTGGAGGCAATCGGAAAGGCGTGCCGTGTGTTGGGAGGCTGGCGGCTGTGGCAGTGCGAGCTTTTTGTTACGCTGGAACCATGCCCAATGTGTGCGGGTGCGGTCATCAATGCGCGTATACCCCGTGTTGTGTTCGGTGCCTATGACCCAAAGGCGGGTTCCTGTGGCTCAGTTGTCAATCTGTTCAATTTTCCATACAACCATAAACCAGAGGTTTCAGGCGGTGTGCTGGAGAAGGAATGTGCAGGGCTGCTTACGGAATTCTTTAAAAACCTGCGTAAAAATAAAACACCCGCTTCCAACGGGTGAAAGTGATGCGGAGGCGAAAAACTGTCCGCATTTTTTCTGCCTAATTTAAGCCTCCATCCTCCGGGTATACCGGTTTTGGTCAAGATACATCGTATTCCCATTGATTTTGATGGTATAAATATCTTTTACATCCTGGGTAAAAACCCGGTAACGAATTGTAATCCGGCTTCCGCTTACTGCATAGGTACCGTTAAACGCGCCCAGTTTCAGCGCACCGATTTTCATTTTCCCGTCTCCCATGAACTGATATTCCACAAGGCCGTAACTGTCTGCCCAGGTTCCAACAAGGCTGCCGGAAGCACAGGAAACGTTTTGTACCCCACAGGAAGACAGGACCATGAGGAGCAGCAACAGGAGCAGAATCACGAAAATCGCTTTTTTCATTGGCAATTCCTCCCAGATAGCAGCTCAATTTTATCACCTTCTTCTGTACGCTTTCTGTCGAACCTTGCTTCTCTTTTCGCACCAGAGATCCGCTACACTGCGTGGGAGGCCGGAAAGGCAGGCAATCTGTTCTGCCGTAAGCGAATTATAACTGCTGCTCCATTCCTCGACTGACGGACCGATGAGAAGGCAGCCTGCAAAGAAATCCGCTTCACGCTCAAACTTCGGAATGCAAAGGTTTGTAAGGTCCTTCATTGCCTGTTCATTAAGCCCCGGGTGGAGCAACACATGGCCCAGCTCATGTGCACAGCAGTAGCGGCTTTCACGCTCGTTCATCTCACGGTTCAGGAGGATGGCGGAACCGTTTGGCTTTTTCTGTATGCTGAGACCGCGGACCCTTTCAGGCAAGTCAAGGTAGCAGACATCAATATACAGGTAGTCGCAAAGCTCAAAAGGCGACGAAGTATCATACCGGCTTGTAAGGTCTGCTACAAGCTTTTCAATATCTTTCATGTTTGAAATGCGCCGCCTTAGTGTTTGCCGGAGGAAATTGCAGTTGCAATGCGGATTGCATTTACAAGCTTTTCACGGTCGGAGGCTGTCAGAGGTGCCCCGTGGTACATCAGCCCCGGCTGCTTTTCCAGTGTTCGTGCAAAGCTGTCAATCACATCGTCAACTTCGTTTGGCTTTTCAACGCCGAGAAGCTCATCGGTGCTACAGTGTAAGACCGATGCAATCCGTGCAAGCGTAGCGCCGTCCGGTTCCCGGCGCCCCTGTTCGTACATGCCGACGGCTGAGGGTGAAATTCCAAGAATCCGTGCGAGCTGTGACTGTGTGAGGCCCCTTTCCGTACGGATTCGCTTTAAACGATTAGAAAGCATCAGCAACATCCTTTCAGACCGTTTTCTTATCTGATATTATACAACACATATTGTGTTATTGCAAGGGTAAAAAAATTTTGCCAGACTTCTGTCCCATAAATGTCCCAGTACAGGGATAATTGCGATATTTTAGAATAAAACCGCTTGTATTTTCTGGATGCGGTGTTATGCTAGATTCATAGCGCCGGAGATCATGGCGCACAAAGGCCCCTTTTTATATAACAGCTACACAATACGTGTATTCAGAGAGGAGACGGGACGTCATGGATTATGTGGCGTGGGGAGCAGAATATCTTGAAGAGGCGTTTAAGCTCAAAAAACGGTCGGACTGTCTGCGGAAGCAGCTTGAAGCGAGGAAAGGGGAAGATACAATCCAGCTTTACAGCAGGTATTCAATGATCCGGGAGATGTACCTTGAGTGTCTCAGGACTGGACGTGACCTTCAGGAAAGGGGGAGGAGATATGCGGCAAAGCAGAAAAATTTTAAGCCTTGACCTGATGGAAGATTATTTGCCGGCAAATACGGGGAGCTATGAAGACGAAGATGAAGCGAGGAAGCGGATGCTGCGGGTTTTAAAGGAAGCCATTGCGGGAGAACTTACACCGCGCCAGCGGGAGTGTGTCATGCTTTATTATGGCGGCAGGAAAAGCGAGCAGGAGATTGCCCGCAGCCTTGGCATCCGGACGCCGACGGTCTGTAGGCACCTAAAAAAAGCGCGGGAACGCCTGCGGAGGATACTGGAATATTTTCGGGAAGGATAGTGTGCCGGGCATTGCCCTTTCTGCGCAATGCTAAACTTATGATATAATGGGACAAAGAAAAAGCACAGGAGGGATTTTGCAGTGGAAAAAAGGACAGACCCCAAGACAGGGGCAAAAATATCGCTGCTTGGTTTTGGTACCATGCGGCTGCCAAAAGTTGCGGACGAGGCACCGGAAATTGATGAAGTGAAAGCCGAAGAGTTGATTGATTATGCTTTTGCGCATGACGTAAATTATTACGATACCGCTTATCCTTACCATGCCGGTCTTTCCGAGCTGTTTATTGGGAAGGCCCTGCAAAAATACCCGCGGGAACGCTTTTTCCTTGCGGACAAAATGCCGGGCTGGAAAATGAAGGACCTGGATGGTGCCAAGCGGATTTTTACAGAGCAGATGAAGAAATGCCGTGTGGACTATTTTGATTTTTATCTTTGCCATTCACTCGGCAATTCCCTCAGTGAATTTATCGATGAATATGAGAAGACAGGTGTGCTTAAATATCTGGACAGTCTGCGCCGTACGGGTGTGATCCGTCACCTCGGATTTTCTTTCCACGGGAAACCGGATGTTCTGGAACAACTGATTTCTCGCATGGACTGGGACTTTGTGCAGATTCAGCTCAATTACCTTGACTGGGACATGCAAAACGCAAAACGCCAGTATGCGATTTTGGAAAGCCATCAGCTGCCCTGCATTGTCATGGAGCCGGTGCGGGGCGGGACTCTCTGCAACCTTTGTCCGGAAGCCGTTTCGCTGCTGAAAACCGCAGAGCCGAACCGCAGCCTCGCATCGTGGGCAATCCGCTTTGCGGCTTCACAGCCAGATGTGCTGACTGTGCTCAGCGGCATGTCGGCGATTGGGCAGGTAAAAGACAATGTAAAGACAATGGAGCGCTTTGAGCCGGTTACGGAGCACGAAAAAGCACTCCTTGGGAAAGCGGCTGCGGCTTACCTCAGCCGCGGGACAATTCCATGTACCGGCTGCCGCTATTGCATGGACTGCCCTTCCGGTGTTGATATCCCCCGCGTTTTTGCGGCGTATAACCGGTGCGCTGCGGCGAACCGGTTACCGCTTTCCTTTGGAGGAGGGGAGAACGCCGGATATTTCCGAGCGGCCTATGAGTCACTTCCAGAAGCTAACCGCCCGACGCACTGCCGGGACTGTGGGCGCTGTGAAAAGCTATGCCCACAGAAAATCCGGATTCCAAAACGCTTGCGGGAAATTGCGGAGCTTGCTTCTAACTGCTGACTGCGTGGAATTGAAAAGGGCGCTTCCGGGGACCGTCTGCCTCGGGAGCGCTCTTTTTAGCTTTCCTTTTAGAGATAACTGCCAATTTCTGCACAAAGCCTGCTGATGCACCCTTCATGGAACGGCAGCTCAAGGCCGGCGGATTCCACAAGCTGGATATAGGTCTTTGTGCCGCCTGCCTTTACGAAGGCAAGGTAGCGTGAAAATGCTTCCTTCCAGTTCTTTTCGGAAGCAACCCCAAATTCGAGCGCTGTTGTCTGTGCAAGGCAGTAATCAATATAGTAGAGCGGAGATGAATAAATATGATGCTGACGCTGGTAGCCGCCGCCTGCGTTAAAGAACGGCATATCTGCAAAGTCAATCCACGGGCGGTAAAGATGTTCCAGTTTCAGCCAGACCTGTTTGCGTTCTTCCGGGGTGAATTCCGGATGCCTATACATTTCCGTCTGGAAATGGTCTACAAGACATCCGTAGGGGATAAAATCAAGAGCGGATTCCAACTGATACTGGTGAAATTTTTCTGCACCGCTTTTCCCAAAGAACAGTTTATCCCAGGGGCGGGCGAACAGCTCCATGGACATGGAGTGTGTTTCGGCAGCATCCATGGTTGGGCAGCTCATTTCGAGAAGCGGGATACTGCGCAGGGCAAGGTAACTTGCAAAAGCGTGGCCCGCCTCATGCGTCAGGACTTCCACGTCGCCAGCAGTGCCGTTGAAATTTGAAAAAATAAACGGTGACTTGTAATCCGGAATATCATCACAGTAACCACCGCCTTCTTTTCCTTTCTTGCTTTCCAGATCAAAAAGCCCGTTTTGCTTCATGTAATCGAAAAATTCCCCAGTCAGCGGGCTCATCTCATGGTACATTTGCTGTGCATCATCCACAAGCTCGGCGGTGCCGCCCTGTGGGACAGGATTCCCGTCCGGGAAGAGGCAGCCGTCATCCCAGAATTTAATGTCCGGAAGGCCGAGACGCTTTGCCTGCCGTTTCTTTAACTCTGTGATTTTTGGCACAAGGTCATGCACGATTTGTTCCCGATATTTTTTCACTTCGCCCGGTCCATAGCAGTTACGTCCCAGACGGTCATAGCCGAGCTGGACGTAATCCTGATAGCCGAGGCGGTGTGCCTGTTCGGTGCGGTTCTTGACCAGCTCGTCGTAAATACTGTCAAGGCGCTCAGAGTTGCTGAGGAAAAAGCCTGCGGTTTTCTGCCAGGCTTCCCGGCGGATGGAACGGTCTGGTGAGATAGAGTATTTCTGGAGTTCCGATAGGTTCAAAATTTTTCCACGGAAGCTGATTTTTGCGGAGGCGAGCAGCTTTTCATACTCTGTTTCCAGTGCATTTTCCCGTTTTTGCAACTCAACCGTCTCAGGGGAAAAAGCTTTGAGGGAAAGGCCAATATTAGTAAAGAAGAGGCTTCCAGTATATTTTTCAAGCCCTTTCCTTAGCGGCGAAGCGGCAACAGCCCGGTAAAAATTCAACTGATAGCCGGTAAATACCGGTTCGCTTGCGTTGATGAAAGACATCTCGCCGTCGTAATATTTATCATTAATGTTAATACTGCTGCGGATAAGAGCGAGGCTTGCCATCGTTCGGAAAGAACAGAACAATTTTTCGTGTTCAAGGATAAGCCGGTACTGCTCTTCGGCAGACCTGCTCTGTTCAAAGGCTTGAGTAATGCGTGCATAACTGCGCTCCAATTTTGCAAGATTGGGACGGCAGTAGGTCATTTTAGAAAATTCCATGTCTTTCTCCTTCGTAAATGAATTTGAATAATTGAACATATTATACACCTTTTTTAATATAAAATAAAAACTTTTTATGGAATCTTTCATAACTTGTGCCCTGTAGTCAGACATACGCCAATTCTGAATGCGGAATATAAAAAATGGCCATTCTGGCAGGGAAAAGATTCAGCATTCTAGACAAGGCAAAATTGCAGAAAAAGGTTGCAATTTTTAGGGCATGGGCGTATAATGACACTAAATCTCAAGAGGAATAATTATTCATTTCAAGAGGTTAATCATTTGATAAATGACTGAGAGGCCTTACAACCCGGAAGCTTTCCTGAAGAATCTGCCCGTCCAATATGTATGACGATCCGTCAGGTCGCTTTTGGGGACGGTGAATATTACTTGGATTGATTCATTCCTGTAAAGCGGTAAAACATCCGGGAGCGTTCTGTGTCCATTCCAGCCATTCCGGTGGGGGAAAGATGAACGTGTTTCGGAATATCAGAGCAATGCGCGTCAGTGACCGGATCGTCAGCCAGATCCAGGATATGATTGTTGAAGGAAAGTTATCAGTCGGGCAGAAACTTCCCAATGAAACGGAACTTTCCCAGCAGCTTGGTGTCAGCCGTACTTCGGTGCGGGAAGCACTTTCTATCCTTGAGGCCAAAGGGGTTGTAGAGCGCCACAAGAATGGCGGAACGTTCCTCTGCCGGTGCAGCCTTGAAAAAATCCTTTCTGTAGTTGATATTCCGCACAAATGTGACAGTGAGCTTTTCAGTGACCTTGAGGAAGCGCGCGCAGTCATTGAGAGCAGAATCGGCGAACTTGCCTGCCAGCGTGCAGACCGTCTGGATCTTGAAAAAATTGCGAAGACACTCGATATGATGCAGCAGAGCATCATAGAGGGCGAATCCGGGCTGAAGGCCGACTTGCTTTTTCACCAGTGTCTTGCCATGGCAGCGAAGAATCAGGTGCTTGCAGGGCTGGCCCAGTCTTTGGGAACTGCTTCGCAGGAAATCGCTGCGGGAATGGGCTTCCCTTCAGGAAACCCTGAGAAATCCCTGGAGGAACACCGGGCAATCTATGAAGCAATCCGAAAACACGACCAGAAAATGTGTTCCGCACTCCTTCAAAACCATTTCGGGTGCAGCAGGAAGCTATCCAGATCCCATGCTGCATCAGAAAAATAGGCTTATCTTTTTTTATTTTGGCAGCAATTATTTTAGATATATAGTTCGAGCTACGAAAGAGAAAGGTGGATGTTATGATGAAACACAAGAAATTGGCAGGGGCTACAGGCCTTGCCCTTGCGGTCTGCATGGTGCTTTCCGCATGCGGTGGGAAGACGTCTTCCAGCACTGTTTCCAGCGGTACTGCTTCCACGCCCGCTTCCAGCACTTCTTCTTCAGCAGGCAATCTCCATCAGGTTATAAAGGCTACTGAACCGAGCAAGCTTCCTTCGGCAGCGTCAGCGCGCAAGGATACGCTCGTTATCGGTACCGCGAAACTATCCGGGAAATTCCAGCAGATTTATGCCGAGAGTGTTGACGACTATCACGTTTCCTATGCCATCAGCGGCGCAACCCTACAGAACAATGATGACCAGGGTAACTTGATTGACGGCACGGCTTCCATGAAGATTTCCGACGACGGCCTGACTTATACCTTTACACTGAAGTACCCGAATGATAAATATTCCGACGGTTCGCCGGTCAAGGCCGAGGACTATGTCAATTACTTTAAGGTCATTACCGATAAGTCCTTCGACGGCCAGACTCCTTCGCTGACTAACTATAGTGTCGTTGGAGCGCAGGACTATTATGATGGCAAGACAGACGAAATCTCCGGCGTTAAAGTCCTCGATAATAAGACTATTCAGGTTAAGCTTACCCAGGCAAATTCCAGCGCTCAGTATGAGCTTGGAGGCGCGTACCCGATCTCCACAGCAAAATACGGCAGCCTGATTAAGCACGGCGACCTGAAGAGTTTTAAAGCGATCAATATGATTGGCTATGTAACAAACGGCCCCTACACGCTTTCCAGTTTTGAAAAGGGAACCAGTGCCACGATGAAGGCAAACCCGAACTACTGCGAAGGTGCCCCCAAGATCCCGACCATTATCATTAAGGAAGTCGCTCAGGGCGCTGAGATGCAGGCTGTTACAACTGGTGATGTTGATGTTGAAGAATCGACAACATGCAATGCGGACAATATTGCCCTTGGCAAAAAAGCCGGATTTGTCAATATGCAGATTGATCCGACACTCGGTTATGGCTATGTCAGCCTGAACTTCACGAATGATCTTTTCAAAGATGTGAGAGTTCGTCAGGCGCTGCTGTATGCTTTGGACCGCAAGAGTGTTGTAAAAGCTGTCTTTGGTGACTACGCCCATGTGCAGAATATCGGCCAGACTTCCCAGAGCTGGCTTTACACGGACGAAAGCATCAACCATTACGATTATAACCTTCAGAAGGCTGCCGAGCTTCTGAAAGAGGCTGGCTGGACGAAAGACTCCGGCGGCAAGCTCATGAAGGATGGCAAGCCGTTTAAGTTTATTTTTACCGCATCACAGACGAACGATGTTACAAAAGCAATGTTTCCTGTGATGATTAAGTCCTATCAGTCCCTTGGCATTGACATGCAGGCTGAGTATGTTGACTGGGATACCCTCCAGACAAAGCTTGACAAAAAGAAATATGATATGCTTTTCCTGGCATGGGGACTTACTGCTGACCCGGATGATTCTTATGTCTTTATGACCAATGGTTCCCAGAACAAGAGCGGTTACTCCAACACGGAGCTGGACGAAGCTTATAAAACTGCACTTGGCACTGTTGATAAAACAAAGAGGAAGGCAGCTTACCAGAAAATCTATCAGATTATCAACAAGGATCTGCCCTGCTTCCCAATTTATCAGCGCAGTGACCTTGTCTGCTATGATACTCGTCTCAAGACCTTTAATGTTTCTCCGTATGTCCCGACCTATCAGCAGTATAACAAACTAGAACTCAATGGCTGAAGCGGGCATTATCCAGCAGTTATCCTAAGTCGGAAATTCAGGAAAGGAGCCATTTGGCCCTTTCCTGAGTTTTCGCTTTTGTAGTTTCTGCCATTATCCTGCAGCTTATGAAAGGAAAGGACTTGAACGGTGAACAAGACATGAAACAATACACCATCCGGCGCCTGCTGATCATGATTCCGATTTTGCTGGGCGTCTCTATCATTGTATTTTTCCTGATTTCTTCTATTCCAGGCGACGCAATCAGCGCACGGCTCGGGCAGTCAAAGCTGTCCGCGCAGAAAATAGCTGAGATAAAGGCCATGTACGGCTTTGACCAGCCGACATGGAAGCGCTATCTTTCGTGGCTGGGCGGTGCCCTGCAAGGCAATTTCGGTTTTTCATTTCAGTACAACCTGCCGGTGGCGGATGTGATTCACTCGTTCATCTGGAATTCATTCCTTCTTGCGCTTGTATCTTTTATCCTGGAACTTGCGATTGCGATTCCTATTGGTGTTCTATCTGCGACAAAGGTTCACTCGGCATTCGACGTTGTGTTTACGGTGATTGCATTTGCGGGTATTTCTCTTCCTTCTTTCTTTCTTGCCCTTCTGCTTCAAAAAATATTTGCGGTTGACCTCGGCTGGATGCCGCTGGAAGGGATGAAATCGGTTGGCGTCGCCATGACGGGCTGGCAGTATATCGGTGACGTGGCCAAGCATATGGTTCTCCCTGTGATTTCCCTTACCATGATGAGCATGGGCAGCACAATGCGCTATGTGCGCACATCCATGCTCGATGTGATACATCAGGACTATATCCGCACGGCAAAGTCAAAAGGGCTTCCGGAGCGGGTTGTCATTTATAAGCATGCCCTACGCAATGCCTCCATCCCAATCATAACTTATGTTGGCGGCGCACTGCCTAGCCTTTTCTCCGGCGCCATGATTACCGAGACCATGTTTAGTTGGCCGGGCATTGGCAATGTCTTTCTTACCTCCATTACACAGCGCGATTATATGTTCATGATGGGCTACATCATGCTTCTTGCGCTGCTGACGATGCTTGGAAACCTGCTTTCTGATATTTTCTACAGCATTGCAGATCCAAGAATCCGTCTAAAGTAGGGGGGGCAAAGAAATGAACAAAACAAAAGAAGACGTAAAAAAAGAGAAGCAGAAAAAGCAGGAAATTATTGAGACTCCGTGGACAATTTCCATGCGCCGCCTGCGCAGGAACAAGCTTGCGATGGTGGGGCTTATTTTCCTGGTTGCAATGCTCCTGTTCTGTGTGGTAGGGCCGCTGTTTTCTCCTTATAACGATGTTACCATGGTGGATATGATACATACGAAGGAGGCACCTTCGCTCAGCCACTGGCTTGGTACTGACATCAACGGCCGTGATATTCTGACACGCCTGATGCTTGGCGGCCGGATTTCGCTCCTGATCGGAATTGTGACGACTGCACTGGAAATTTTCGTCGGCACATTCCTCGGCTGTATTGCGGGCTATTACGGCGGCATTGTTGACTCAATCATGATGCGTATTGTCGATATTTTTCTGTCGATTCCAGCCATGCCGGTTCTTATCATGATCAGCGCTATTTTTTCAGACCGGCGTGTGGACACCAGCGTGCGGATTTACTATCTAATGTTAATCCTTGCCTCCATTGGCTGGGCGTACACCTGCCGCTTTTTCCGTGGGCAGGTGCTTACCATCCGGGAAATGGACTACATGACCGCTACGGAGTCTATGGGCCTGCATGATATGCGGAAAATCTTCAAGCACATTATCCCAAATGTTTTCCCGCTGATTATCGTGATGGCAACGCTGTCAATTGGCGACACAATCCTTACGGAATCTGCCATGTCATATCTGGGCGTCGGTGTCCTTCCCCCATATGCAAGTTGGGGCAACATGGTGGAGGAAGGCTCTAATATGATTGATTTCACCTTTCATCCCTGGATGTGGATGCCGGCAGGCTTCTGTATCCTTTCAACGGTGCTGTGCATCAACCTGTTCGGCGACGGGCTCCGCGATGCCCTCGACCCCAGAATGACGACAAAGTAGGAGGGAACCGCTGTGTCTGTTTTTGAATATAAAGACCTTAAAACATGGTTTTATACGGATAACGGCATTGTTAAGGCTGTAAATGGTGTGAGCTTTGTCATTCCGGAAGGAAAAACAGTCTGCGTCGTCGGTGAATCCGGCTGTGGCAAAAGTGTAACGGCACTTTCCATGATGCACCTTGTCCAGACACCGCCCGGCAGGATTGTCGGCGGGCAAATCTTTATGGACGACGTAGACCTTCTAAAACTCAGCGATAAGGAAATGCGGCAGATTAACGGCAAACAGATTTCGATGATTTTTCAGGAGCCGATGACTTCGCTGAACCCGGTGTTTACTGTTGGCGACCAGATTATGGAAAACCTTCTCACGCATACGGATGTCTCGAAAACGGAAGCCCGAAAGCGTGCCATTGAGATGATTAAGCTTGTCAACATTCCCCGTGCGGAAGAAATCGTTGACAGCTACCCTCATGAACTTTCCGGCGGGATGCGTCAGCGCATCATGATTGCAATGGCCCTCATCTGCAAGCCGCGCCTGCTGATTGCGGATGAGCCGACAACTGCCCTGGATGTGACGATTCAGGCGCAGATCCTCGACTTGATGCGTCATCTGAAAGATGAATTCAACATGTCCATCATGCTCATTACACATGACCTCGGCGTCGTGGCTGAAATGGCGGACTATGTTGTTGTAATGTATGCGGGCAAAATTGTGGAAAAAGGCAGTGTGGATGATATTTTTGAGCATCCAACCCACCCTTACACTGTTGGGCTGCTGAAATCGAAACCGGTCATTGGGAAAACGGATCACAGCAAAAGGCTTTATTCAATCCCCGGCCAGGTGCCGAACCCGATTGATATGCCGGATAACTGCTATTTTAATGAGCGCTGTTCCTATTGTACAGAACAATGCAAAAAGCAGATCCCGGAACTGAAAGAGATCAGCAAGGGACATTATGTCGCCTGCCTGGTCCGGTCGTGAGGAGGTACCAGCATGGAAGACAAAAACAATATCTTGGAAGTCAACAACCTGAAACAGTACTTTCCAATCCGCAGCGGCGTTTTTCAGCATGTAACCGGTTATGTCAAGGCTGTGGATGGTGTTTCCTTTAACATTAAGCGCGGCGAGACGCTCGGCGTCGTCGGAGAATCCGGCTGCGGCAAATCAACACTTGGCCGCTCCATTATGCGGCTCTATAACATGACGTCCGGACAAGTGCTTTTTAATCATGAGGATATAAGCAGACTAAACCACCACCAACTCCGCCAAAAGCGCCTTCAGATGCAGATGGTTTTCCAGGATCCGTATTCTTCCCTTGACCCGCGCATGACGGTAGGGCAGATTATCAGTGAGGCACTGGTAGACCACAGACTGGGTTCTAAAGAACAAATCCATAAAAGAGTATTGGACACAATGAACCTCTGCGGGCTGCCTTCTTATTATATTAACCGCTATCCGCATGAGTTTTCCGGAGGCCAGCGCCAGCGCATTGGAATCGCCCGAAGTTTGGCCGTTGATCCGTCCTTTATCATCTGCGACGAGCCGGTTTCTGCACTGGATGTTTCCATTCAGTCACAGATTATCAACCTGCTGAGTGACTTGCAGAAAGAAAAGGACCTCTCCTATATGTTTATTTCCCATGACCTTTCGGTTGTGGAATATATCAGCAACCGGGTAGCAGTGATGTATCTTGGAAACTTTGTCGAAATGGCGCCAAAGGATGAGCTGTACAATAACCCATTGCACCCTTACACCAAAGCGCTCCTTTCGGCAATCCCGGTTCCAGACCCCAAAAGCAAGCACAACCGGATTATTCTGAAGGGCGACTTGCCTTCTCCGGCAAATCCGCCGTCCGGCTGTAAGTTCCGTACCCGTTGCCCAATAGCCTGCGAACAGTGTGCGAAAAAGATTCCGGAGTACCGCAATGTCGGGAATGACCACTTTGTCGCCTGCCCGTTCGCAAAACCAAATGTTTGACATTTCCCGGCTCGGGCAGGGACCTCGGCCCGACCTCCTGCAAAAAGACCTAGAGGAACGCCTTGCTCGTGAGAAAAAAGAAGAAGAGGAAGCTGAGCTTGCAAAAAAGGATCCGGTTGCAGCGAAAAAACGAGCTGAATCCAAGCCGGAGCCGAAAGATGCCATGGCAATGATGCTTGCCATGGTTGAGCTGCTTCTCCCATGGGTTTGTGTGGCAGTCGGTGTCTATTTCCTCGCTGTATTTCTAATTTCTAAATTTTAACGGAAGGACTTCCCGTCCTGCTTGGTTCACGCGGCCGGGAGTCTTTTTTTTTCGACTTTTTTCCTTTTGTTTCTACTTCTTATGTTTAAAAAATGGGAAACAGTGTATTGTGCTCTTCATGAGGAAGTGAGCAGCATGTTGGAACTAAAATGGCTCTGGAAATACATGGGCCCCAAACGACGGTATCTTGTAATTGGGCTTTGTCTGTCGGCTGTCACATCAATGATGTGCGTTATTAACCCGATGCTTTCCCAGAAACTGATTGACGATGTGATTACTCCCCGGAACACAACTCTTTTGCTTCCAATATTGGGGGCGATGATGATTGTGCAGATTGTGCGGCTCTCGCTGCGGTATCTGATGATTGTCCTTTTGGAAAAGAACAGCCAGCAGATGTTGGATGACGTCCGGACACAAATGTACGATGTGATCCAGGGTGAGGACTATCGTTTTTTTAAATATATGCGTACTGGCGACTTGATGACACGCATGACGAACGACCTTGACCTGATCCGCCACTCCACCGCATGGATTTCCTACAATGTTGTGGATTCGGTGGTTCTCTTCATTGCAACGATCGTCTTTTTCTTTACTATAAATGTCAAGCTGACGCTGTGCCTTGCGGCTGTCACGCCGTTTATCCTGCTTGTTACCTACTGGTTTTCCCACGTGATTCATCCGATGTATATTAAGCTGCGTGAAAAACTTTCCGGCCTTAATACCGTTGCACAGGAAAATATTGAAGGGAACCGGGAAGTTAAGGCCTTTGCGCGCGAAGAATTTGAAAAACAGAAGTTTGAAACGCGGAATGAGGACTACCGGAAGGCAAACCTGAAAATCAGTTATGTAGGGGCAAAAATTCAGCCGATCATTAACCTGCTTTCCCAGTCCCTTACGGTTATGACTATGCTGGTCGGTGGAATTTTCATGATTCAGGGAAGCCTGACTGCCGGCCAGTTTCTTGCCTTTACTTCCATGACATGGGCTCTTTCAAATCCCCTTCAGAATCTCGGCATGTTGATTAATGACATCCAGCGCTTTTTTGCTTCCTGCGATATGGTGATGGAAGTATTCTATGCACGGCCGAGCATATTCAACCACAGTGATTCTGTTGAACCGGGTAAGCGTGCGGAAGGCGATATTGAATTCCGCAACGTCTCTTTTTCCGCTGGGAAAACCCAGATTGTCCGGAATGTCAGTTTTCATGTCAAACCGGGCAGTACGTTTGGAATTGTTGGGACAACCGGTTCCGGAAAGACTTCCCTTGTCAGTCTGATGACGCGCTTCTATGAACCAACGGAAGGTACGGTCCTCCTGGATGGCCGCGATGTGCAGAAATACAAGCTTGCTTATTTGCGGCAAAGCATTTCTGTTGCCATGCAGGAAGCGTTCCTGTTTTCCGACTCCGTTTCCGGAAATATTGCTTATGGCTGCCCGGATCTTTTACAGGAGCGGGTGGAAGCCTGTGCACACACCGCAGACGCAGACGGGTTCATCAAAGAACTTTCAGATGGCTATGATACACTGGTTGGCGAGCGCGGAGTTGGCCTTTCCGGCGGCCAAAAGCAGAGGATTTCCCTTGCGAGGGCGCTGGCGATGCAGCCTTCTGTGCTTGTCCTGGATGACACAACTTCTGCTGTGGATATGGAAACCGAGCAGAACATTCAGAACCGCCTGCGCCATCTTGATTTTCCATGTACGAAAATTATCGTTGCCCAGCGGATTTCTTCCGTTCAGGATGCCGATGAGATTATCGTGATGGACAAAGGTAGGCTTATTGAGCGCGGCACACACAGCCAGTTGCTGAAAGAGCATGGTCTGTATTACCGGATTTGGGTACTCCAGAACAGGATGAAAGCAGGTGAGCAGATTGGTGCGTAACCGATATGATGTCGATGAAAAACTGGAAACGCCATTCAATGCCGCAAACCTGAAGATGACGCTCAAATATGTGGCCCGGTACAAATGGAAACTGATTCTGGCCCTTCTGCTCAGCGCAGTCGGCAGTGTAGTCGGCCTGACCGGCCCGATGCTGATGCAGAAGGCTGTTGATGTTGCCATCCCGAAAAAAGACATGCAGGAGCTATTCCACCTTGCCTGCCTGCTTGCCGCTACAATCTTTATCAACATCATTTTTAATGCAATCCGGTCTGTCCTTGTTGCACAGGCTGGGCAGAACATTGTGCATGACATTCGGAAAGACCTGTTTGACCATTTGCAGGTGCTTCCATTTTCTTACTATGACAGCCGTCCGCACGGGAAAATCCTTGTGCGCGTCGTACACTATGTGAACGCTGTTTCCAATGCCCTTTCCAATGGAATCCTGAACTTTATTATCGAAATTATCAACATTGTTTTCATTATTTTCTTCATGTTTAAGGTCAGCCCACCGCTCGCAGAGGTAACAGTTTCCGGCCTCCCGCTGGTAGCTGCATTTATTCTTTTCATTAAGCCGCGCCAGCACAAGGCATGGCGGGATGTGAACAACAAAAACACAAATGTCAATGCGTTCGTTCAGGAATCTATTGAAGGGGCACATGTTATTGAAGCTTTTGACCGTGAAAAGGAAAACGACAGAATCCTTGAGGGCCTGCTGAAAAAACGCAAAAAAAGCTGGATGCACGCAATTTATATTTCAAATTCGGTCTGGTTTACAACTGAGACGGTATCCCAGATAGTCTTCACCATGGTATATATTGCCGGTGCATATTGGATGCACCCGATGGTTTCATTTGGCGTCCTGCTGGCAATGGGCAGCTATGTTAACCGTTTTTGGCAGCCGATTATTAACCTTGCAAATATTTACAATGACTTTGTCAATGCCATTTCTTATCTGGAGCGTATTTTTGAAACCATGAACGAACCGGCCGTTATTGAAGATAAGCCCAATGCGGTGCCGCTCCCGCCGGTCCGCGGCGAAGTGGAATTCCATGACGTCAGTTTCGGCTATGATCCGGGACAGTTAATCCTGAAGCATGTTTCGTTCTCGGCGGCACCTGGCGAAAGCATCGCACTGGTAGGCCCGACCGGTGCAGGCAAGACGACGATTGTGAGCCTGCTTTCCCGCTTCTATAATATCGACAGCGGGGAAATCCTAATTGACGGCCACAATATCATGGATGTGACGCTTCATTCCCTGCGCAGCCAAATGGGAGTTATGTTGCAGGACAGCTTTATTTTTTCCGGCACGATTGCGGATAATATCCGTTATGGAGAGCTTGACGCGACCGAAGAAGAAGTGGAAGATGCTGCAAAACTTTTACGTGCGGACGAATTTATCCAGCGGCTTCCGAATGGTTACCAGACAGTTGTAACAGAACGCGGCGGCGGCCTTTCACAAGGGCAGAAACAGCTCCTGGCCTTTGCGCGCACACTCCTTTCCAATCCTCGTATCCTCATTCTGGATGAAGCCACTTCCTCGATTGATACTGCAACGGAGCAGCTAATCCAGAGGGATATCAGCCTCCTGATGAAAGGGCGTACAAGCTTTATCATTGCGCACCGTCTTTCCACCATCCGGAACTGCACACGCATTATGTATATTTCCGACGGCCAGATTAAGGAAGTCGGTTCACACGATGAGCTTATGGCTCGAAAAGGGCTATACTATCGCCTGTATCAATCCCAGTACCGGCAGCACCCGGACAACCGTCACCTGGATAGAGTAGAGCAATCCAGTAGTAATGTGCCTGATTTTGCCAAATACTAAAAGAAAAAGCTCCCGGAACTGTTTTTTAGTCCGGGAGCTTTTTGCTGCTATTTTGCAGCAATACTGCAAAAGGGGATCAGATTTCTCGCTGTGCTGCTTTGCGAGGGCTTTCCCGACTGGACGGCAGTCATCAGCGGCGCTGTGCTTTTAGCTGGCGTGGATGGCGACTGTGCAGTTCCCGCTGCTTTTCCGGATGGTTGCGGGGAAGCGGCCTGTGTTGGGGCAGTTTGCTTTGGAGTGGCCTTCTTGGCCGGCATTTTGTCGAAGGCAGGGTTAAAAGCGTAGAAATTGCGGTCATCGAGGCTGTCTGTCACAATGCGCAGCCCTTCACCGAAACGCTGATAATGGACGACTTCACGCTCACGCAGGAAGCGGATTGCATTAAGCACGTCGGGATCGTCAGTCATGCGCAGAATATTGTCATAAGTGCTGCGGGCTTTCTGTTCTGCTGCAAGGTCTTCATGAATATCGGTAATGGGGTCGCCCGAAACCTGAAGAGCTTGTGCACTGAAGGCGGAACCGTCTGCGTTGCAGGGGTAAACGCCGTTGCCATGGTTGACAAAATACGCGCTAAACCCGCCTTCGCGGATTTGCTTTTCCGTCAGGTTCCGTGTGAGCTGATGGACAATGGTGGCCACCATTTCAAGGTGTGCAAGTTCTTCTGTACCATAGCATTGTCAGTGATCTGTGCTGCTTTTGGGGAGTTTTGGATACAGAATCAGTTCAAAGTCATCTGGCTGCCCGTGCCAGCGTCCATTTGTTTTCTTTGTGTAAATCACTTTTTCTACAACAGATTTCAGCAGCGCATTTTTTTCTGCGGGGGATTTTGCCTCTGTGTATTGTTCCAAAACCTGTCCGACCTTTGGAATCATGGGATTCTGGTTCTTTAGCCCGTCCTGCCTGACCTTGTCTTCTAACTCTAAAATATTGCCCTGTACGTCTTCAATTTTCTGGCTGACAGCCTGAATACGCTTGCGGAAAACTTCTGCCGTGTAGATACCCCTTTCGAGCAGACCGTAAATGCTGTTTTTCTGCCTTTGAAGGTTGAAAAGTTCTCCCTGTGCAAGCCGGAGGGACTGTTGTAAACTGGCTGTTACGGATGCAGCATGGGATTCCCCATGGAACGAAAGCTTATAATTGCCAAGCCACTCATGGAGCGACTTCAGGATGCAGGTTTCCACACATTCGAGCCGGGAGCTAATATTATTGCAGGAAGCGGCAGGGCACATCAGAATATCCGAGCCGTTCCGGTCCGCACAGGGCCTGCGAATCATTTTCCTGCCGCAGATGCCGCATACAACAAGGCCGGAAAGTGGATTTTTCATTTCGCGCCCCTCCGGGGGCGGGTGCGGTCCGTGCTCCTTAAGGCGTTCCTGAACAGTGCCCCATGTGGCAGAGTCAATCAGCGGTTCCTGTAAGCCGTCGGCTACAACCCAGTCTGCCGATTTTGTCCGCGGCCTTTTTTTAACAATGCGGCCATCCGCCATCGCTTTCCGGAGTGGGCGGGAATTCCATCTGATTTTCCCGATATAAACCGGATTCCGAAGCATTTGCCGTATACTTGCGTTTCCCCATGCGTCCCCTTCATAAGGCGGTATCTTTAAATCATTTAAGCGGCGCGCAATCTTTGAAATTCCCATACGGTGTACGGTGCCTCCGGACTGTTCCCCATAGGCGTACCAGCCAAAAATTGCTTTGACAACCGGTGACTGCACCGGATTTGGGACAAGCGTAAAACCCTTGTCATGCTCCAGCTTTTTGCGTAGGTATCCATATGGCGGTTTGCTTCCTACATATTTTCCTTCTTTTACGGAAGCAATGCGCCCCCGCTGAAGCCGGCGGTTTATTGTCTTATATTCACGCCGGCTCATAAAGAGGCCGAATTCAAAATATTCTTCATCATATTCATTATCAGGATCGTAAATTTTTGCAGGAGTAATGATTTTTGTCTCACTCAACTGAAAGGCTTGCGCAACAATGCCCTGGTCGATGGTGTCGCCACGTGCAAGACGTTCCACTTCCATGACAAGTACGCCTTCCCATGCGCCCTTCTCTACGTCGGTGAGGAGTTGTTGCATGACAGGCCGTGCTGCAATCGTTTCACCGGAGACAATTTCACGGTAAATGTAGGTGATATCCAGCTTCATCTTTTTTCCGAGCTCCAAAAGGGCATGTTCATGCCGGGCAAGCGTCTCACCTTCACCGCGCGCTTCCGCTTCTGCATCGGCGCGGGATTTGCGTAGGTACAGACAATAGGACATGTAGCTCATCTCCCTTGTGTGGTTTGCCGGGTATCGGAAAATGCCGATATTCCACCTGCCCGGCAATTCCATACCATCTTTTATTCAGTTTTATGCCGAAATAGTACGCTGCTGAAAAATGGCCTGCAATTAAGCTGCGGGCGGAGAGCAATGAATAGGACGATCCGTCATTTGAGTAAAGATAGGATGAGGTGGTAGAGGTGCTTGCCAAAATTCCGGTTGCAGGAAACATCGTGGGGGACTGCTGCATTGGGGCTGCCCATATTTTAATCAGCGATGCGGCTTATATAGGGAAAAGCAGGAAAGAATTTCAAAATGTGCTGGATGAAGCAGCTCAGGCGTCTTGGAATATCCTCGTGCACAGACGGGAACAGGGGGACTTAAAAAATAAGAGTCTGAACTTTTCAGAGCAGGTGGGATAGAGGGTTCTTCTCTGTGGGGGGAGAGAACAAAAATGCCTTACAGTGCCGAATAAAAAAAGTGCCGCCCATTTCTGGGTGGCTGAAAAGGAACATCAATTTTTCACAAAACTAGTTTAACAGGAAATTATGGAAACTTCAAATCCAATTTGTTCCATAAATATTGGATAATATTGTTACATTGATCTTTGATTTATGAAAAGACATATGCTAAAAGCTGGGAATATTTTTACAGAGAGTAATATTACTTATGTTTTCAACATTTTCAACTGGCTTTTCAACATCTTGCTGTTGACAATTTGCAATAAACTATATCAGGGATTCTCCGCAGGAATGCCTTGTATCAAAAAGCGAGTAGATCCCTCTACTCGCTCTCTTGGTTTGGCTGGCCCAGACAATCTTTTCCTTCGCCTTTTTTCCCTGAGAAGTTGTCACACAGGCAGCACTTGGAATTGCCGCAAGCAGAATTTTCGCATGTCTTTGACGAAGAGCCGTCTGGGAAATATGAAAATTGAATCGGCACATATCTCTTTACAAATGTACAGTATTTCCCAATCCGCTTTTCATTGCTCATGCTTTAACCTCCTTTTTATTTATTATATCACAATCCTGTTAAAGTATCTAACTTTGATATTTTAGTAAAGCCTGTTATAAATGTACCACTTTTCTGGGAATGCGGCTAAAAAACGTCGGAGCCTCCTGCCGCAAGTGCCTCCAGTCGGAAAAGTGCTGAACAGTATACCTTTCAGAACAATAGCTGCATTGGTGTTTATAAGGTCTGTCCCATGCGGCCTTAAAATGCTGCCGTATCCTTAATCGCAGGCACTGTTTTCACTGACCATATTAAGGCTCAGGTTCTTCTGTACCAATATCGGTCAGAATAGCTTTCATTTCAGGATAAGGCATACTGTAACGCTGGCTGAGATAACGCAGGGAAGCGCCAATCTCGCCGTCTGGCCCACCATATGGCAATTTGTTATCATTACAGATAGTAAAAGATTTCCACCTGATTTTTTTCCCGGTCAAAGACGATTTTATCAATAAATGACCGGAGGACAATATTTTTTTGCTCGGCGCTGATTTTTGGGCTGCGCAGCAGCGCAACCATCTCAACCTGCTGCGCAGGGAAATTCCCTGTGGCCGCAGGCTGTGGCTGTGCGTTTTGCAAAGACTTTTCGCTCTTTAGCTTTTTAATCTGGCTTAGTATTTTCTGTTTGTTTGCCTGGTATTCCTTCAGGGTGTCGGCGCCCTCTGCATAGGCTTCTTTTACACGGGACAGCTTTTGTTGTTCCCGGGAAATCTGCTTTTTTATGATTTCAGAATAGCAGTCTGCTTTGGGGAACTGTTTCTGAGTAAAGATAAAATTATTTGACTTCAGATTTGCTTCAATGGAGGCTAAGACCATTCCTTCAAGCCTTCTAATCAGGATTCCGTGTGACTCGCTGCACTCCCCATGGGCATACCCAGTGCACTGCATGGAATTTTCTCCGCTTTTGCAGAGGGTGCTTCCGCAGCTGCTGCACTTTACAAGGCCTTGCAGCATAATTGTGGCCGGCTTTTTACGACCGGAACTCTTCCCGTACATCAATTTATTTTTGGCCAGCATCTCCTGGGCTTTTTTCCAAGTTTCATCGTCCAGGAGATGTTTGTGACCGCTGTCGGTAACAATAAGATTTGGATCGTCGAAGTTCCTGCACGTTTTGTGCTTCGGATTCCAGCGGATTTTACCAATATAGACTGGATTTCTCAGGACATATTCAACGGTCCGGCTTTCCCAGCAGCCGCCGCGCTTTGTTTTGATTCCCATGGCGTTCAGTTGTGCGGCAATGGCACGGCAGCCCATGCCGCTGATGTAGCTGTCAAAAATCATTTTTACAAATGGAGCGGTTTCAGGATCAGCATAGTATTTTTTATCCTGAATCAAATAACCAAAAGCCGGTGCTGTGACCGGCTCCCCACGGATAACTTTTTCGCTCATGCCACGCCGGACTTCCTCAGCCAGGTTGATGCTGTAATATTCGTCCATGGCCTCTATCATGGCTTCCACAAGAATGGACATTTTGCTGTCCCCAACCGGCTCTGTGACAGATACGACTTCAATTCCGCACTGCTTGCGCAGCATGGATTTATAAACAATGCTGTCCTGCCGGTTCCGCGCGAAGCGGGAAAATTTCCAGACAATAATTACGTCAAAAGGCCTTGGCTTCCTTTCAGCAGTGCCAATCATCCGCATAAACTCCGGACGCTTCTTTGCTGCTTTTCCACTGATGCCTTCATCCTCCCGAAAAATAAATTCCTTCGGTAATATCATGTCGTTCTTTTCAGCATATTCCTGAATTTTTTCCAGTTGGCTGTCCGGGCTGTACTCCAACTGGTCGTTGGTTGAGACACGAATATAAGCGGCTGCAGTTTTCATGGCTTTAGCTCACACTCCCCGCTTATTCCATATATTTCCGCTTTTATCGGCAGTTCGTTCAGAGTTATGATTCGGGGCGGTTTACTTATGCGCCTTAGCATACTTTAAATTGCAGCAGAAAAGCGGTTCAGGGACATCATAGGACAATTCATATCAGGAATAGACTTAAAACTGAGGTGAGCCATATGGCAGCAAAGGAACCGTTTACATTTACTGCGGTCAGCTACATAACGGATCAGTCTGGAAGCGGAAAAACGGTCTGCCGGGAAAAAATTATCTTTGAGCAGATTCTTTCCCCGGAGGATAACTGTCAATTCAAACCGGTCAGGCGCACCGTTTATATGTCAGAAGAGGAACAGACCAAGTGCGATAAGAAAATGATGAAGCATGTGGAGGCAAATTTAGCGCAGAAACGTTTGTAACGGAGGAAAAACGTGCTGTTCCGGGAACAGTTTGGAACTCAGTCTGCCAATCAGAACGTGAGCCAATCAATATGCGCGGAAGGCTTTTGTATGTACAAGGCTATGTATATCGCTGAAGTTTAAGGAAATTTTAGTTTTCAGGCTTGCTATTCTTTCCGGGAGGGAACCGTGCATTATATTTATAAATTTGTCAATTAAGGATGTTTCGACATTTATAGCATAAAAGTATATATTTTCAAAAATAAGTAGAATGATTTTAAACTTTATATCTATAAATCGTCACAATATAATAAAAGCAGAGGGAATAAGAATGAAGCTCAGACAAAAACTCCTGATGGATAAAATCATGCAGTCCGGCACAGTAAGCTTTGATGACCTGTCAAGGCTTTTCTTTGTTGGCGAAAAAACAATCCGGAATGATATTAAACAAATTAATGAATATGTCAGCAGCCGGGAAGGCAGGCCATGTTTTTCCATCTTCAGACGTACAGTTTCATTCTGTGGCGATTCGGGAATGAAGCAGGCCCTTGATGGGTGCAGCGTCAGCGACGATTACTATCTTTATCATTTATCTGGCGAGGAGCGCTTCTTTATCATTATTGCAAAACTCATTTGCAGCAGCGACTATATGACGATTGAGGAGTTTTCCAACCAGCTTTGTGTCAGCCGCAGCACGGTGAATTCGGACATGCTCCATATTAAGGAATGGTGCAGGAAAAACAGCATTCGCATTGAGTTGAAAAAAAGCCGGGGAATCCGGCTGGATGAGGGGGAAGAGAAAAAGCGGAAAATTCTGTCCAAGCTCATCAGCGACCATGTTCACGTCGGCGGACTCGGCAACACTTTTTATGAGGCCGTGCTAAGCCAGAAAATCTTCCATGGAATCAATGAATCTGCCATCAAAGAGATTATATTATCCGCAGAAGAAAAATATAAATTCATTTTTTCCGATGAAGCCTTTGAAGAGCTGGTTGTGCAGATTGCATTTTCCATCCTACAGGATAAGACAAGCCATCCGGCTTTCAAGGATGACAGGCCGGATATCCGCCCCGACCGGATGGAATATCAAGTTATCCGGTATATCGTTGACCGCACGAATTTCTGCTTTCATACGCAAATATCGGAGAATGTGATTCCCTGTTTGGCAGAGCTGTCCCTAAAAAGAGCCTCACAGCCAGAAAAGAGCCCCATGCAGGATGAAGAGGCAGAACTTCCTTATATCCAGATTATAGCGGAACAGCTTATCCTCAATGTAGGAAAAAACATTCATTTTGATTTTTCAACAAACGAGGTTCTGTACAGCCGCCTAGTTGTTCATTTGTGTTCCGCTATTTTTTCAATGAGAAACGAAATCCGCAGGGACGATCCTTTCAGCAGGTCCCTGATTGAAGAAAATAAATCCCTATCCTGTGCCATACGTGCAAGCTGTAACTGCCTCAGCCAGTTTTTGGGCAGGGAAGTTTCCAATGAGGGAATTTGCCATTTGCTGATTTATTTTGCAAGTGCTGTTGAGAATTCCTCCAAAACATTTCCAGCGAGGATCCCCGTTGTTGCGGTGCTCTGCAATACAGGGCAGGGGACGGCGCAGTTGGTTGTTGAGGAACTGAAACGGTATTTCAACTTTGACATTAAATCCGTTATGGCAGTCCATCAGCTTGAGTATTGTCAAAAAAAGCAAAAATTCGACTTTGTAATTTCAACCATTCCGCTTAAAACAGTGCTGCCGTGTGTGGTGGTCAGCCCCATTATCCGGAGGGATGACATTGAGAACATAACAGAAATGATGATAAAGCTTGGGTTCCTAAATCGAATTCCTGCCTCGTCAGGGCTGGCGAGAAATGGATGCCAGGAGCCGGAAGACAGTCTGCAGGAACAGGTCAGGGCACTGTTGGGCAATAACTGTAGCAACGATTACATTTTTGCAGAGAAGTTGCAGAAAATATTAAAGCAGTACCAGGAACATCAGAAAAACTGTAAGGAAGCAAAGGAGATTGAGCAGCCAATGCTGAGTGAGTTGTTAAAGCGAGAATATATTTCCCTCGACGCTGAGGCGAAGGACTGGAAGGAGGCGATGAGGATTGGCGGAGAAATTCTGCGTAGCCACGGCGTCATATCGGAAGCGTATATTGAGGCGTCTATTCAGAACGTGATGGATTCAGGCCCCTATATTGTTCTCACAAAGGGAGTTGCAATCCCGCATGCAGGTAAGAAGTATGGGGTATACCATACGGCATTTTCCTTTGTAAGGCTGAAAACACCAGTTTACTTCGGAAATAAAGAAAATGATCCGGTGAAATATATTTTTACTTTGGCAACGGTTGACTCTTCCTCCCACCTTACTGCGTTGAGGGACCTTGTTGCTCTGTTTGACTATCCGGAATTCTTCGCTGCCCTTGATACGGCCAAGACACCGGATAACATTATAGATTTTATTCAAAAATTTGAAAAACAAAAGGAGCATTCATGATGAAAAAAGGATTGGTTGTTTGTAGGACTGGTATGGGAAGTTCCATGATGCTGTGCATCAAATTAAACAGCGTGATTGAAAAGAATCATTTTCCCCTGGAGCTGGAACACGATGTTTTAAGTGGCGTTGGCATGCACAATCCGGATGTTGTTATCGTGATGAATGACTTGGTGGATGAATTTAAAGACAAAGATGTCTATGTGATTGGGATACGTGACATCATGGATACAAAATATATGGAAGAGGAGTTGAAAAAATTTTTCAAGCTGAAGGGTGAATAAAGAAAATGATATAAGGAGGGAAAGTTATGTCAGTTATCATGTCAATCCTGCATTTCATTGTTTTCAGCCTCCTGTCACAGGCCTCAATCCTCGTAGGCCTGATGGCCATGATCGGGCTGATTTTGCAGAAGAAAAAAGCGGTGCAGGTTATCACGGGGACGGTTAAAACAATTGTAGGGTTCCTGATTTTCGGAATTGGCTCCAGTGCGGCTCAAAGTGCCCTGACGTCTTTCCAGACGCTTTTTACAAAAGGGTTCCACGTAGAAGGCGTTCTGCCGCTTGCAGAGGCAGTTACAGGCCAGGCACAGACAAAATTCCCCATGGTGATTGCACTGGTCATGGTGTGTGGCTTTGCGCTGAACCTTTTGGTTGCAAGAATTACCCGGTTTAAATGTATTTTCCTCACCGGCCAACACAACCTGTTCCTCGCGGCCATGCTGACAATCCTGTTTAAGGCCATGGGGATGAGTGATGTTGTCACAGTCGTTGCCGGTTCCATTATCCTCGGCTTTGCTGCTGCTATCTTCCCGTCTATCGCGCAGCCCTATATGAGGAAGATTACAGGGCACGACGACATCGCGATTGGCCATTACTGCACCCTTGCCTATGCACTTTCCGGCTGGCTCGGCAGTAAAGTCGGTAAACCGGAAGAGAGCACGGAAAAGCTGAAACTCCCAGGGTGGCTTTCCATCTTCAAGGACTATGTCGTTTCCGTTACACTCTCAATCGGCGTGTTCTATTATATTGCCGCTATTGCAGCAGGGCAGGCCAATGTTGAGAAGCTGTCAGGCGGTATCCATTGGCTGGTATATCCTTTCCTTCAAGCTTTGGCTTTTGCAGGCGGGCTGTATGTCATCATCACAGGCGTTCGGATGTTCCTTTCCGAAATTGTGCCTGCATTCGTTGGCATTTCCGAGAAATTCATCCCGAATTCCAAGCCTGCACTTGACTGCCCGGTTGTGTTCCCCTATGCTCCAACTGCAACAGTGCTTGGGTTTATCTGCTCCTATCTCGCAGGTGTAGCATGTATCCCATTCTTTGCGGCTGTTGGCCTCCCGGTAATCATTCCGGTAGCAATTCCGTATTTCTTCATCGGCGGCACGGCAGCAGTATTTGGCAATGCTACAGGCGGCTGGAAAGGCGCAGTGCTGAGCAGTGTGGTAACCGGTATTCTGATTGCCGTTGGTCCGGCACTGATGTATCCGGTTATGCAGGCGGTTGGCCTTTCCGGAACGGCTTTCCCGGAAACAGACTTCAACGCTCTTGGGCTTGTGATTTATAACCTTGGCAAACTGTTTGGTCTGGCACACTGAATACTAAGACACTGACAAGTAGCCGAAAGGGCCAACTCTCGGCTGCTTGTCTCAATAAACTATGGAGGCAGTATGACACTGGAAAAACAGTTGTCTATTCTGGCAATGGAAAACAGGGAGCGGATTATACGGATGATCTACTACGCAAAAGCCGGCCATCCGGGCGGTTCGCTTTCCATTATTGATATTCTTACGGCAATCTATGAGCTTGATGTTGACCTTGCCTCAAAAAAGCGGAGCAGAGTGATCTTGTCAAAAGGACATGCCGTCCCTGCACAGTATGCAGTTTTCAATGAAAAAGGTATTCTCAGTGATGAGGAAATGAAAACCTACCGCACTGTCAATTCCAGGCTTCAGGGGCATCCTTATCTTGTTGACATCCCTCAGTCAGATGCGACAACGGGGCTTTTGGGCCAGGGACTTTCCATTGCAGTCGGGGTTGCAGTCGCGAAAAAGCATGACGGGGAGAACAACCGCGTTTATGCCATTGTGGGAGACGGGGAAATGATGGAAGGCCAGATCTGGGAAGCAATTCTGGAAGCGCCGCAGTTCCGGCTGGACAACCTTGTCTTGATCGTTGACTATAATAAACTTTCCTCCAGCGGGCCGGTTAAGGACGAAATGGATCTTGATCCGCTCGCAGAGAAATTAAAAGCCTTCCGCTGGGATGTTTTGGAAATAGACGGCCATAACATGGAGCAAATCGTAAAATGTATCCGCCTTGCGCAAAAAGGTACGGGAAAACCAATCGCAATTATCGCAAATACCGTGAAAGGCAAGGGCGTCTCCTTTATGGAAAATAATCCGAAATGGCACAGTTCTGCACTGACGGACGAAGAGTACCATACGGCCCTTGCGGATATCAGGCGTGGGAAGGAAGCGATTTGCCTTGGAAAATGACCTTATCTGTCTGCGCGCACATGTAGGTGAAACCCTGTGCGAGTTCGGAAAAGATGACAGGCTGTTTGTACTGGATACCGATCTTGCGCAGTCGACAACATCAGCCAGATTCCGTGAAAAATATCCGGATCGGTTTATTGAAATGGGAATATCGGAGCAGAGCGCCATGTCGGTGGCAACCGGGCTGGCTATTGAAGGGAAAATTCCGTTTTTTGTGAGCTTTGCCATGTTTACAACTGGTACTCCGTGGACACAGCTGCGGCAGGCATGTTACTCCCGGCTAAACGTTAAGGTAATTGGTACCCACCCGGGCCTTGACGACGGACCGGACGGCGCAAGCCACCATGCCAATGAAGACCTTGCGCTGACAAGGGTTCTGCCAAATCTGACTGTGCTTACCCCGTCAAGCCTGTCTGAGCTGCACGACAGTATTAAGCTTGCCATTGAAACGGAAGGCCCGTTTTATATCCGAGTGGCGAGGGATACGCTCCCGGTTTTGAATGCCCCGGAGCAGCCGGTGAGGCTCGGCAAATTTATTGTAAATTATGATGACGGCAATGATATTGCCATTTTATATGAAGGCAGCGCATTAAAAGCAGCTTATGAAGGCTACTGTATTTTGAAGCAGGAAGGGGTTCCCTGCAAGCTAATCAATATATCCTGCCTAAAGCCGATTGATAAAGAAGGGCTGTGTTCTCTTGCCGGGAACGTAAAAGGAATTGTCACGGTGGAAAACCATTCTGTGCTTGGGGGGCTTGGCGGCGCCGTCGCAGAAGTCCTGATGAATGCAGGGCGCACCGTTAAATTTGCTCAGGTCGGCGTGCAGGATGTTTTCACGGAGTCTGGAAAGATCAGCGACCTGAAAGAAAAATATGGCATTACAGGAGAGCATGTTGCAGAATGTGCACGGCGGCTGGTTCCCTGACAGCTTTGGCTGCCTTAATCCATTTGTTGGGAAACCCGTATCGGTGTATTGGCCTGTTATAAGCAGAGGAAGCGAGGTTCAATCAATGCAGACATTTCGATATGCAATTACCGATCCGGAAGGGATGCATGTCCGCCCGGCGGGCTTGCTGGCAAAATTTGCCCAAAGCTGCACTTCCAGGATTACCATGATATATGGGGGAAAATCAGTCGACGTGAAACGCCTTTTTGCTATTATGAGTTTGTGTGTTAAGTCAAATGATGAAGTTACCTTTCAAGTAGAAGGAGAACATGAGGCTCAGGAGTGTGAAAACCTGAGAGCCTTCTGCCAGAAAAATCTTTAAGGCAGGCGGAAGGCCGCGCTCATCCTTCTTCCATAGAAAGCCCATCAGAAAATTCTTCTGATGGGCTTATTTTGATGTACCCGCGCCTTTTTATCCCTTCTCCATCATTTATCACAGTTTGATATTTGGCCCACCGTACTGTGCGATAATAATCTGTGCAAGGTGCGGATCGGTTATTTTAATTTTGACCGGATACTGAAGGCGCTTTTCATAGATCCACATATCTCCTGTTTCTCCTTTCAAATATCCCAGGGCCACGGGTCTGAAATCCAGGCCCAACGGCTGGAGTCTCGCTGTGTGCTGTTCATTGGCCCATAAGACGCTTCATACTGCTTAACCAGTTCCTGCATGTTTTTGTGAGCTTCTTCCAGCTTTGCGGCCGCGTTGCAGTCGCCAGGGTGGGAGTCAAGGTACAGGTGCAGATCAAGCATGGAAAATTGTGCAGCGGAAATTTTCCGCTGGAGGGATTCCTGCTCATTCATTTCAAAACGCCTCCCCCAAGAAACGGCTTGTCAAGTTCCGGGAATATGGTGCCGCGCTCCAGCCCTTTTTCGGGCGGATAAAGATTTCCAAACTGCTGGAATGGGATATAAGCCATTGCCACAGGAGTACTCTGCGGGAATGGTGTTGGATTCGGCGTGCAGCCTTTGCCTGCTACGACGGTAGACGCTGCAGCGGCTGATGGATTACTCATTATGCTTCTCCTTTCGGATATTTGCGTCGGAATTATCTTGATTCGCTCTCATAATATGTAAAAAGGATTCCTGCTGTGAGCGAAAAGAATATCGAATTGATGATAAATGAGAATTATTTAAAATTGAATTGGAAATTATTGTTAATCTCATGCCGGAAAAGTAATAATCTGTTGCTTTTTGGGAAACATGACAGAGCTGGTAAATATATTTACGCCCTGCAAACATCCTGGAGAAGAGCCAGACTTGCTATTTTTGTTCTAATGATATAGAATAAAAGCGCGAAAATGAAAAGTATCGGAGATAGGACATGGCAACTAAATTTAACGAAAAAATAAAAAAGAACTGGTTTATGCTTGCCACGCTGTCCATTTCGGCGGTAATTCTGTTTGTTTTTCTGATTTCCAACAACGGGCTTGAGACACTCGCGGAAATTATTGCAAAGCTTGAGGTAGGGTGGTTGATTGTTGCACTGCTTTCCGTTGCTGCCTGCTGGATGCTGGAAGGCTATGTCCTGCATTTGATTATCCAGCATGTGTGGAAAGATAAGAGCTGGGATTACAAGAAATCCTACAATATTGGGATGAGTGGCCTGCTTTACAGTGCGATTACGCCTTCTGCAACAGGTGGGCAGCCAATGCAGGTCTATGCAATGCATAATATGGGGATAAACACCGGTACCGCGTGCTCTGCCATTGCAGTGAAAACACTGACCTACCAGATTGTCATGGTTCTTTATGCACTCATTATGGTTGTGACAAAGCTAAAGTATTTTCAAACGAATGTCTCAAATTTTTCGTTTATCACCGTGATTGGAATTATTTGCAACAGCATCTTTATTGCACTTGTTTTCCTTTTTATGGTAAGTGAAAAGATAACAGACCGTATCCTTCGCTGGGGCCTGCGCATGGGCTGCCGCATGAAAATCTGCCGCAAGCCGGAAGAACGCTATGAAAAGATTCACAGCCAGTTGGAACTGTTTCATGATGCTTCCAAAGTGATGGGAAAATCCGCAAAACTGTATCTTACCGCAGCAATGTTGACAGCGGTACAGATTACCCTTAACAGTCTGATCCCTTTTTTTATTTACCGCAGTTTCGGTCTGCGCGGCGCACATGTTTCAACGATGATTGCAGCGCAGGTGTTTGTGTCAATGGTTTCGGCTTTTGTTCCGTTGCCGGGCTCTTCTGGTGGTGCCGAAGCGTGCTTTTACATTTTCTTTGGCCCGTATTTTAAAAACACAATCTGGGCTGGAGTTTTCCTTTGGCGCGTCCTTACCTATTACTTCAATATCCTGTTTGGTGCAATTAGTGCGTACTGGGACAGCCGTTACACAAGACGCATGAAAAGCGGGAAAATTTAAAGATTTTTCCGCCCTTTTCTTTTTTTCCGGTCGGTTGACAAAAGGAAAGAGGCGTGCTATGTTCTATCTGTACTAATATAAACAGTACAGATAGAACAGAAGGGCAGGGAGGAAAATATGTTTGCACTTGATTTTCAAAGCAGGCAGCCAATTTATGAGCAGCTTTACTGGTCGGTTGCACGGATGGCGGCGCTTGGAGTGCTTGAAAAAGACGAAACGCTTCCAAGCGTGCGGGTGCTTGCACAGGAACTGGGTGTTAACCCGAACACAGTGCAGAAAGCGTATGCCCTGCTGGAACACGACGGGATTATCTGCACAGTTCCGGGGAAAGGTTCTTTGATTTCCGGGAATGCTTCTGCATTGGAAAAGCAGAAACGGCTTGCTGCTGACCGGCTGAGAACAGCAGTGCATGATGCTGAAGAAATGGGCCTTGTGAGAGAAGAAATTAAAGCAGTCGTTTCCGGCTGCTTTGGCAAAGGGGGAGAGCAGAAATGATTGAAGCGAGGGGACTAGTTAAGAATTTCGGCAAAAGGACAGCGCTGGATCGTATGACTTTTCGCATCGGCGGGAAGTCTGTCTTTGGCCTGGTTGGTTCCAATGGGGCGGGGAAATCCACCTTTCTTCGCACGGTTGCGGGCATTTACCGCCCGGATGCCGGGAAGCTTTTGGTTGATGGAGAAGAGCCTTTTGAAAATTCCGGAATCAAGGCGAGAATTTTTTTCATTCCGGATTACCCGTATTTTTTTCCGCAGGCTGATCTTTCAGAAATGGGGCGGTTCTTTTCCCGTATCTATCCGCACTGGGACTGGAAGTGTTTCCGGGAAATGAACCGTATTTTCCAGCTTGGGGAAAAGACAAGGATTTCCGATATGTCAAAAGGAATGCAGCGTCAAGCCGCTTTAATCTGTGCATTTTCTGCCAAGCCGGACTATCTGCTCCTTGACGAAATCTTTGACGGGCTCGACCCTGTGATGCGCCAGCTCCTCAAAAAGCTGGTCTCAGAAGAAATTTCAGCACGTGGCATGACTGCTGTAATTGCATCACATGATCTGCGTGAACTGGAAGATCTCTGTGACCATATCGGATTGTTCCACCGGGGCGGTGTGCTTCTCGAAGAGGACCTGGATGAACTTCGCCTTGGTGTCTGCAAGGTACAGGCGGTTTTCCGGCCGATGCCGAACCGCTCGGAATTCAAACCCCTGGATATTATCCGGTGGGAGACACACGGGTCACTGCTGAACCTTGTGGTGCGTGCAGGGAAGGAAAAAGTGCTCGCAAGATTGAATTCCATGAACCCGGTTTTTGTAGAAGTTCTTCCGCTTACGCTTGAAGAAGTTTTCATCAGTGAAATGGAGGTGGCCGGTTATGACATCGAGAACATCCTTTCAGACAAAAAGGCTTGAATTTTGCAAGGCTTTTCACTGGGAGCTGAAAAAAAATGCAGGCATTTCTGGCCTTCTTGCAGCTCTACAGTTCCTCTGCATGCCGCTTATCCTTTTGCTGGAGTTTCCTCAGTGGAAAGAGGGCAGGAAGCTGCAGTATGCCTCTACAACCAAACCGCTTGAGCAGTATGAAAGTTATTTAAAATTAGCAATCCCGGCTTTTGTTTTATCACTTTCCCTGCTGTTTGCGGTCATATTCTGTGTACGGCTATTCGGCTATATGCAGAACAAGAGGAGTGTAGACCTCTATCATGCGCTTCCGGTCGGCCGTGGCTCTATGTTTCTGGGCCGGTGGTGTGCTGGTGCGGTGCTTTTATCTGTACCGGTTGCACTAAACTTCGGAATCACCATGTGGGTTGCTGCAGCAAATGGGATTTCCTCTGCGGCCCTGATAAAAAGTACCCTTCAAGCAATGGGATGGGTTCTCCTCTTTTCTGTGGCAGTTTTCACTTTTTGCAGCTTCTTTGTAGTTTGCAGTGGAAGCATGATGGACACTTTCCTTTCCGTATTTGGAATCAATGTGGGTTTCCCTTTGACGGTTTATCTTGGATACTTTTTGACCGCCTATACGGTACCTGGCATGGCAATAAGCGGCGGCGATGCACCTTGGCAGATCATGACTCTGCTTGCGCCATTTCCGGCTGCATACCTGCCGCTCAGCAGCGATACCGTTTCGGCAGGCTTTCTGCCATGGTGGCTTTGCTTTACGGCAGCTTTGCTGGTTGGTGCGCTCCTGGTTTACAGGAAAAGGAAAAGCGAATTGGCTGAGAGCCAGCTGGCCTTTCCGGTGCCTAAAATCATCAGCCGCTTTCTGCTGACCATATGCGGTGGGCTGACTCTCGGTCTGATTGTTGGGCAGGCGAACCTTCCCCTTTTCCTGACAGGTGTTGCAGCAGGCTCGCTTGCAGTTCACACAGCCGTTGAGGCGGCTTATTCGCGCGGGTTCCAGGGCCTAAAAAAGAGTTTCCGGTGGTATGCGGCCTTTGCAGTATGCTTTGCAGTCTTTTATGGTGTATTTGCCACAGGCTGCTTTGGCTATGACACTGCGGTTCCGGAAGAATCCCAAATTGAAAGTGTATCGGCCCAAACGTTGGTGAATAACAGCGGCGAAAATTTTGTTGTCGTTGAAGGAAAAACAATTTACCTCAAGCCAAAGATGAAGCAGGCGGAGAGTATTCGTACGGTCCTTCAGGCCCAGCGGAACATAATTAGCTGGTACCGGAAAAACAGTTTTCCTTATGTGCCCTGTAGTTGCAGCAATGACCTGACTCTCACTTATCACCTGAAGGATGGCCGCACAATTACCCGCAGTTATAGCCTCTTTTCGGAATTCAGGAATCAGCAGGAAGCCCTTCTAAAATATGCGGACTCCATAACAGAACTTGCGGAGTACCGCTCGAAAAACGATGTTCTGTATTTCTTTGGGCCTCAGGATATTAATGTGGTTAGAATTGGCTCCGGTGATAGTCCCAGCGGAAAAACTTTAGATATGAAAAGCTATCTCCTTTCTGGCAGAAATCTACCGCTTGCTCAGGAATTGATGGAAGCACTCCGAAGCGAATCATTTGGCAACGTGTCTTCCCTAGACTCCAACAACTCTGGCCTTGCCAGCGTCGAGCTGGATTATCGCGGTAGGATTGTCCCGGGCACAGAACTGAGCGAAGCCCTTGGAAAAAAATATCCTTATGTTGACGGTACGTCTTCACTTTATTATTACCGTAAAGGCGGGAAGGTGGACAGCGTCCTTCAGAAAATTACAAAGGAACTTACACCCTATGATGAAAATTCGGAGCAGATGACAGTCCCGGCGGAATAAGAGCAGGATGGGTAAGAGTAAATTAGAAAAGCGGAGGCTCCCGGTTATCGGGAGCCTCCGCTTTTACAGGAATTTTATGCGCCGATTTTTTCACTGGCATTTTCGTAAGAAACATCCTGCAAAATGTGATGTGGCCTTGGGTCCATCTCAGAATAATGGATATCATCGAGGATTTCAGAAAGATTTTCCGGAAAAACCGAATAGCGGCGCAGTTTATATGCTAAGCGAACTGTTTCGATAAGCCGATGGGAGACATACTGCTCTGCATTCGCTCCGCCTTTTTCCGTGATGCGGATGCTGTACCCATCCCGTCGATTTCCAAAGACGTAGTACTTTAACCCGAAGCCAGAAAGCTGTGCATTCCCAAAAAATCTTAGCATGATTACTCCCCCTTCGCTATGTGAAACAAAACCACATTTTTTCTTCTGACTTTTCTATTCTATTTCACTTTTTGTTCAGAATCAAGTAAAAAAAGTGAATATTTGTCGATAATCTATAAAATCCGCTAGATATATGTGACTCCATTTATCGCTTTATACATATAGGGGAATTATTTTCACGCTAATAATTACATTCGGTATAATGCAAAAATTAGGAAAGCAGATAATACTCCGAGGATTGCACCTACGGCAGTATCGGAAGGATAATGAACAAAAAGAAATATACGGGAGAATGCAATTCCAAAAGCGAGTAAAAATGCCGCAACTCCAACTACAGGGTAGTTAACCATGCAGATGACGGTGGCTGCGGCGAAAGAGGAAGAGGAATGGCCGGAAGGACAGGAATACCCGCTTGGAATATGGATCAGAAGCCGTTGCCCCGGATAGACAACAAAGGGACGCGGCCGCCCGATAATCGGCTTTAATATCTGGCTTACAAGATATGCAAGCGCAACGGAAAAAAACAGAAGGAACGCATACCGCTTAGTCCTCGGCCTGGAAGCCATGAAAAACATAAAGGCAAACCAGATTGCCCCGCCATTTCCAAGGCGCGAGAGTAAAACGAAAAAAAAGTCTGTAAATTTGTTATGACAATGATTCTGAACGTAATTCAAAATCGCGATATCCATATCCCGACCTCCGGAAGGCTGACTTGCAATTATTATACCATAAAATCTGCGCGGTGCGAATATACATGGTAAAAAAGCAGGAGATGATTTGTTTGAAATGGCAGACCTTCACGAAAGAGGAATGTGCAGAAAGGCTGGGAAGTAGCCTTTCTGGTGGACTTTCCTCAAGGCAGGCTGCCGCAAGGTTGCGGGAAAATGGGCCAAATGAGTTGGCCCCGCCAAAAAAGAAGAGCCTGATTGAGCGTTTCCTTGCACAGTTTTCCGATTTTACAACAATAATTCTGCTGATCGCGGCTGCCATTTCTTTTGCTGTTTCGTGGGTTCAGCATGACAGCGATTATATTGAGCCGATTGTTATCCTGGTAATTGTAAATGTTAACGCTGTAATTGGCATGGTGCAGGAAAACCGGGCGGAGAAGGCAATCGAGGCGCTGCGGAAGCTTTCAAGCCCGCTGGCGTGTGTGGTGCGCGGTGGGATGGAAAAGAGCATCCCTGCCTCCCAGCTTGTTCCCGGTGATCTTGTAGTGCTGAAAAGCGGTGACCTTGTCCCTGCCGATTTGCGCCTTGTGGAAGCGGTTGACCTGCGCATGGAGGAAAGCGCCCTCACCGGAGAAAGCCAGCCGGTTCATAAGGAAGAAAATGCAGTTTTTCCGGAGCGGACGACACCCGGCGACTGCCGGAATATGGCTTTTTCCTCCGGTGCTGTCGCTACGGGGCGCGGCCGCGGGATTGTTGTGGAAACCGGTATGGATACGCAGGTCGGCCGCATCGCCCGGATGATTGGCAACCAGGAGCCGCCCCCGACACCTCTTCAGCGCAAGCTGGCGCAGACGGGAAAGTATCTTGGTATCGGTGCACTGGTCATCTGCTTTATCATTTTTCTGCTTGGGCTGTTTCAGAGGGTACCGCCACTTGACATGTTCCTGATTGCAATCAGCCTTGCCGTAGCCGCAATCCCGGAAGGACTTCCTGCCGTTGTGACGATTACGCTTGCCATTGGGGTAAGGAGAATGGCGGCGAAACGTGCAATTGTACGCAGGCTTCCTGCTGTAGAAACGCTGGGCAGTGCAAGCGTAATCTGTTCCGATAAGACCGGTACGCTGACTCAGAACCGGATGACTGTTGTAGAGCTGCGGAGCTCAGGCGGTGTGCTTGCCGCCGGTTCCCCGCGCGCAGGAAAACTGCTTCGTCTGGCTGCACTCTGCACCGACTGTGAATATTCCGGGAGCAGGCTGATTGGCGATCCGACTGAAACGGCGATTGTCCGCGCTGTGCCAAAAGGGGTATTTGAGGCAGACCGGAGAAACTGTCCGCGTGTAGGGGAAGTGCCGTTCAGCAGTGAGCGCAAACGGATGACAACGATACACCATATGCCGGACGGAAGCTATCTTGCTGTAACAAAAGGCGCACCGGAACTGCTTTCTGTCTGCTGTGCAGGGGGCGCTGTGCCTTCCGGCAACAGTGAAATGGCGGCGAGAGCACTTCGTGTGCTGGGTGTTGCTGCACGGAAACTGGAATCATTTCCCGCACAGCCGGAAGATGCAGAGCGTAACATGACGTTTCTCGGTCTGATTGGCATGGCAGATCCACCGCGGCCGGAAGCTGCCGAAGCAGTGGCACTATGCAAAAAGGCGGGCGTCCGTCCGGTCATGATTACAGGGGACCATGCTGCAACAGCGGCTGCGATTGCAAAGCAGCTCGGCATCGCGGAAAATGGGAAACAGGTGATAACGGGTGCCGAACTGGACCGGCTTTCGGAAGAAGAACTCCGCGCAAAAATTTACGATTACTCTGTATTTGCACGTGTTTCTCCGGAGCACAAAGTCCGTATTGTACGTGCCTACCAATCACACGGTGAAGTCGTTGCCATGACAGGTGACGGAGTCAATGATGCCCCTGCCCTGCGCGCCGCAGATATCGGCTGTGCCATGGGGATGTCTGGGACGGAAGTGGCAAAAGCGGCATCCGACTTGATTCTGACAGACGATAATTTTGCAACAATCGTTGCTGCTGTGCGGGAAGGCAGGGGCATTTATGAGAATATCCGCAAGACCGTTCATTTCCTTATTAGTTGCAATATTGGGGAAATCCTTGCCGTATTTGTCAGTTTCCTTTTGCGTCTGCCGCTTCCGCTCGCGGCTATCCA
>DHOL01000048.1:50513-53525 GCA_002410755.1 Ruminococcaceae bacterium UBA5391
CTCCTGTGGGTTAATCTGGTGACGGATTCCCTTCCTGCACTTGCCCTTGGTGTTGAACCGATTGACGAGGCAGTTATGGAACGGAAGCCAATCCGCAGGGGGGCGAGTATTTTTGCAGGCGGGATGACTTACAACATCCTTGTGGAAGGCGGGTTGATTGGTGCCCTTTCTCTGCTTGCATACAGCATTGGAAGGGTATTCTTTGATGTGAATCCGGTAAATCCGGTGGTCGGACGCACAATGGGATTTGCTGTTTTGAGCTTGTCGCAGGTTGTCCATACTTTTAATGTCCGCTCAGAACGCTCTGTCTTTGACCCGAAACTTTCCGCAAACACGGTGCTTTTTCCGGCTGCGCTGATCTGCACAGCACTTCAGGCAGTGGTAATTGTTATACGGCCGCTTGGAAAAATATTCAAGACTGCGGCCCTGACAGGCACCGAGTGGCTTGCTGTTGTGCTGCTCTCACTTGTTCCACTTGCCGTAGTGGAACTGGAGAAAGCAATACTACGTGTGCAGAAAAAACATGCGGAACCGCACAAGAGAAACTGCGGTGTTACCAGCAGAAGTCTGCCCGGGAGGCTTTAAGGCGGTGGACTTGGAGTTTCGCTGCAGGTGACAGGACTACATTTGCCTCTTGCCAAACGGCACGACTTGGAGTATAATTGTGATACGCAATAGGAATACGAAAATAGAAATAAAAGTACGGCTGTACTTTATTTTGCAGCCAGAGACAAAGAAAGAAGCGCCCCGCTACTGCGAAGCGCTTCTTTTTAGCCGGGTTTATTTTTCCAAGCCAAGAAGCCACTCTACTGACACATTGAGAATCTTCGCCAATGCGGCGAGCTCATAGTCAGTCACATAACGGATTTGCCCTTCCAGTTTGGACAGGCCCGATGCATTCATGTCAACACCGTTCACCTGGAGCTGTGCCAGAAGTTCCTTCTGCTTCATGCCTTGGCTTTTACGCGCCTGTTCGACGCGGGCGCCCACCAAGTTGCGGGTGCCTAAAGCTTGTTTGCGCAGTCTCAAATTGTTCATCTCCTCATAACATAGATTCGGTTGTGTTACCATTTTCCCACAAATACGCTCTGCAGAAATTGTTGGATTCTTTCATAAAATACTTTTTTCCTTCTCATTCTGCCGATCAGTATTTAGTATAATATTTTATTAGTATTATTACAACAAAATATTGTTTTATTTTCACATCATTCTTAAAAAGTTTTGAAAACGACTGTATTTTTAGAGAAAAGCAACAACTGCTTTGTCCTTATTTTACCTGATTCGGAGTGCTTTATTCCGATAAATCAACAGATTTCTTTAAACCACTGGCAGGTTGTACTGCCGCTTTGCTTCCGGCCTGTTCCGGGAACTACACCATAATATGAGCACAGGTGTTGCGGAAGTCACTAAAAACTTTCAATCTTTTTAGGGGGAATAAATTTGCTGGAAAACAAAGACAAGCTTAGACCTAATCTTACCATGCTGACGGATTTTTACGAAATTACAATGGCAAACGGCTACTTTACAAATGGACTTGGCAACAAGACAGCCTACTTTGACATGTTTTTCCGCGACCTTCCGGATGGCGGCGGCTTTGCTATTATGGCGGGCGTGCAACAGATTGTAGAATATCTTTCCAATCTTTCCTTTACACCGCAGGATATCGATTACCTGCGTGGCTGCGGGATATTTAACGAAGGGTTCCTGCAATACCTTGCAGATTTTCACTTTTCCTGCGATGTGTGGAGCGTGCCGGAAGGAATGCCAATTTTTCCCGGAGAACCGATTATCACGGTGCGCGGGCCGGTTATCCAGGCACAGTTTGTCGAAACAATGGTTCTGCTGACCATAAACCATCAGAGCCTGATTGCAACAAAGGCAAACCGTATTGTGCGCGCTGCAAAAGGGCGCCCTGTCATGGAGTTCGGTTCCCGCCGCGCGCAGGGGCCGGACAGTGCAATCCTTGGTGCACGCGCAGCTTATATCGGAGGCTGCTGTGGAACAGCCTGCACAATCTGCGGAGAAAAGTATGGCATCCCTGCCCTTGGCACAATGGCACATAGCTGGGTACAGCTTTTCGATACCGAACTGGATGCGTTCCGGGCCTATGCGCGCCAGTACCCGAAGGATTGCCTGCTGCTTATTGACACCTACAATGTGCTGAAATCCGGTCTGCCAAATGCTATCCAGGTTTTTCGCGAAGAAATTGTCCCACGCGGCTTCCGCCCGGCCGGTATCCGTATTGACAGCGGCGACATCACCTACCTTTCCCGCAGAGCAAGAAGAATCCTTGACGAAGCCGGTTTCCAGGACGCGAAAATCTGCGCGTCGAACTCTCTTGATGAATATATCATCCGCGACATGCTCCTGCAAGGCGCCTGCGTGGACAGCTTTGGCGTAGGGGAGCGGCTTATCACTTCCGCGAGCCATCCGGTGTTCGGCGGCGTTTATAAACTCAGCGGCGTAGAGGATGACAATGGAAATGTAATCCCGAAAATCAAAATCAGCGAAAATGTTGCAAAAATTACGACACCGGGATTCAAGGACCTTTACCGGCTTTATGACCGCAGTACCAGCAAAGCATTTGCAGATGTGGTTACCCTGCACGATGAGACCATCGACGACAGTCGGCCTTATGAGATTTTTGACCCGGATTTCGTCTGGAAACGCAAGACTGTTACAAACTTCCGTGCCGTCAGAATCCGTGAGCAGCTGTTCCGTGGCGGGCAGTGCATTGCAAAGAGGCGCACGCTTGCAGAGCTTCAGAGCTATTGCCACCGTCAGGTGGAAACACTCTGGGACGAAGTGAAGCGGTTTGAAAACCCGCACCATTACTATGTAGACCTTTCCCCGAAACTCTGGAACCTCAAGCATCAGATGATTTCCAAATATTCCAATTAAACCTGAAAACTTGACATTTTCAAAATTTTTAGTTAAACTGTATCGTGCGAGCAGGCTGGATGGCTGCGGACGAGGCGCGAAAGCGACCGCCCGAGGAAAGTCCGAGCTCCA
>DHOL01000079.1:0-7328 GCA_002410755.1 Ruminococcaceae bacterium UBA5391
GTAGCGCTCTACCAAGCTGAGCCACACCTCGAAAAAGAAAGCCCCAAGCATGGGGCCATGTTTAGTTGCGGAAGAAGGATTCGAACCCTCACATACAGAGTCAGAGTCTGTTGTGCTACCTTTACACAATTCCGCAATATTTCTTTACAACAGCAAACCTAATTATACCAGAACATGCAGATTTGTCAATCCCTTTTCGCATTTTCCGTTAAATTACATAAGGATTCTTTCTTCCCCACTAACTGCGGGCAGTATGGTATACTGCTGTAGAGAAAAGGAAGGGATACCCTTATGGCAGAAGAAAAAATGCAGGAACAGATTATGCGGGCCGTACAGGATGAAGAGGACCTGAATGGTAAAATTTTTTCCGGTGAAAAAATGGAAAGCACAGATTTTCCGGGCGTAGGGTTTCACGGATGCCGGTTGGAAGACTGCCGTCTTTTGAACTGCAACGCAGAAGGATGTTATTTTGAAGACTGTGTGCTGAAAAACTGCGACTTTTCCAATACATCATTCGTAAACTGCTGTTTTCGCCGTGTAAAAATGATTTCCTGCAAGCTGCTTGGCACCAGTTTTTCCGGTGCCATTTTGGATGGTACAGAATTTAAGTTGTGCCCCTGCCGTCTGGCCGAATTTCCCTCCGCAAAGTTCCGGCACACGGTTTTCTCCGGCTGCGGCCTTACAGAATGCTCTTTTCAAGAATGTGAGCTGCATGGAACTGTATTTTCCGGCTGCGGAATGAACAAATGCAGTTTTCTCCATACATCTCTGCGGGGCATTGACCTGCGAAGCGACGAAACGCGCGGACTTACTGTTTCCGGTCCGGAACTGCACGGAGCAATCGTCACACCTGCGCAGGCATGTGAGCTTTCCCGCTACCTCGGCCTGGTAATCAAATGAAAAAGCCGGAAATGTCTTTCTCTCCATTTTCTGGGGAAAGCAGGCACCTAGCGGAAAAGGATTGCTTCAGCACATCGGATACCGTCAACAGCAGCGGAAACAATGCCGCCTGCGTAACCGGCACCCTCGCCGCAGGGGTAAAGGCCGCGGAGGCCAACAGACTGGGAATCCTTCCCGCGCAGCAGCCTTACCGGTGAGGAAGAGCGGCTCTCGACAGCCGTCAGCACTGCATCCGGATTTGCAAAGCCCCGGAGCCTTTGATCCATCAGGCGAATCCCTTCTCGCATGGAGTTAGCGACAAAATCCGGCAGGCATTGATCCAGGGAAGACGGCACCACACCCAGCGGATAGGAAGGCTCCACTTCCCCAAAGCCTGCCGAGGGGCGCCGGGCAAGAAAATCTCCAACACGTTGCGCAGGTGCCCGATAGTCCCCGCCGCCGAGGAAAAAGGCCCGTTCTTCAAGCCTTCGCTGGAATTCCACACCCGCAAGGGGCCCTGTCCCCCCGAAATCCGCAGGGCCCACCCCGACAAGCAGCGCAGAATTCGCATTCTGCCCATCCCGCGCAAAAGTGCTCATTCCGTTCGTGACAACACGGCCTTTCTCGCTTGACGCAGCCACGACCGTCCCACCCGGGCACATACAGAAAGTATAGACGCCCCGCCCGTTTGGCAGGTGTACCGCCAGGCGGTAATCCGCCGCGCCGAGCGACGGGTTCCCTGCAAACTTTCCGTACTGTGAAGCGTCAATCAATTTCTGTGAATGCTCAATGCGCGCACCGACAGAAAACGCCTTTGCCTCCATCGGGATGCCTTGAGAAAAAAGCATCTGAAACGTATCGCGCGCACTGTGCCCCACAGCAAGCACCACTGCGTCTGTTCCCAGTCTTTTCGTATTCCCGCCGTGTGTCTGGCACTCAACGCCGCTTACAGCGCCATCCTTCACGGAAAGGCCGGTCAGTTTCGTATTAAAACAGATTTCACCGCCAAGCGAAAGAATTTCCTTCCGGATATTCCTGACAACACCGGGCAGCCGATCCGTACCGATATGCGGACGTGCAAGATACAGGATTTCTTCCGGTGCCCCGGCCGACGCAAACTCTTCCAGCACCATGCGGACACGCGGATTACTGATACCGGTATTCAGCTTTCCATCCGAGAATGTGCCCGCACCGCCTTCTCCAAACTGCACATTGCATTCCGGGTCAAGCTTTCCGGTCCTCCAGAAAGTATCTACCTGTCTGCGCCGCTCCTCTACACAGGAACCACGCTCAAGCACAATGGGAGCAAGGCCCGCATGGGCAAGCACGAGCGCCGCAAACATCCCGCCCGGCCCAAACCCGACAACAACAGGCCGCTCCTCCCCATGATTCTTTGCCTGAGGCCATTCCATCCGGAACGGCTCTTCGGGGACTATTTTCCGGTCATGGGGCGCATTGTTCCGCAGGCAGTCCACGTCTACGGTACAGGTAAAATGGACATCATCACGGCGGCGCGCATCCACAGACTTCCGGCGCAGTCTCAGCGAATGGATCTGCTCCGGCCTCACACGCAACCGTTTCGCCGCTCCACGTTTTAAGTCCTCCACGCCACCATTAAGTTCCATGCGGATATCTGAAATTCGATAAATCATGTTTCTCCCTTTCCGGCAGGGACAAGCGCTTCTGCTGCTGCCAGCCCTGCCGTGATGCCGCTTGCCCATGCCCACTGCAGGTTGAAACCTCCGCAGCCGCCGTCAACATTCAGGAGTTCCCCACAGAGGTACAGCCCCTGGCAGAAACGGGACTGAAGGCCACTGTCCACTTCTGCAAGCGGCACGCCGCCCGCTGTAACCTGCGCGTTCTGCCAGGAAAGGGTACCAAGCACAGGGAACCGGAAATCTTTCATCTCTGCTGCAATTCCCGCACAATCCCCGCCCGAAAGCAAACCGGCAGGGACAGAAGCACCGTCGAGTGCCGTCTTCACAACTTCCGAAGCAAGAGAGCGGTTGAGCATCCCCTCCGCCAACGCCGAAGCGGGTCCACTGCCAAACCGCTCTGCTTGTGCATGGAACTGCCGTGCAAGCTCATCCGAGTGGTATTCCGGTGCAAGGTCAAGGGAAATTTCCAGCGTTTCCGCGCATGATTCCCCTGCAAGCCGGGAAAGCTCAAAGATACAAATACCTGAAAGTGAATTCTCGGTAAACTGTACTTCACCTTCCGCCTTTTGAAAGGTTTTACCGCCTGCAAGGAGTGAAGCCACAGCAATACAGCGCACGCCCTTGAGCGGGCGGGTCCTCTTTGCATCGGTACGGATTTGCACAAGTGCAGGCCGCAGTTCTGTGATGCTGTGCCGGAACGGGTGCAGCAACGCATAGCCGCTGCCGTCTGATCCGGACTGCGGGCAGGCCTTTCCACCCGTTGCGACAACGATCTTCCGTGCCTTCACCTTCCTGTCGCCTGAGACAGCCGCAAAACCACCGGGAATATTTTCAATCCGGTTCACGGGGAAATCGCAGATCATGTCTGCGCCGCAGGATTCAAGCCCGCGCCGCAGTGTATTCAGTACAGAGGAAGCCTGTAGGCTGTATGGATAAACACGGCCGCCATCCAGTTCGCGGCAGAAAAGCCCTTCCGAGCGGAACAGCCTGACAATTTTTCCCGGAGGGAACCGGCGCAGGATTGCTCCGGCCGCCGGAACGTCACCATGATAGCAGTCCGGCGTAAGGTGCATATTTGTCAGGTTACAGCGCCCATTGCCTGTCGTCAGGAGCTTCTTTCCTACACGCGGGTTTTTTTCCAATACGGCAACACGCACAGGATACCCTTTCGTCTGTGCAGATTCAGCCGCGGCAAGCGCTGCGGCAAGGCCGGAGGCTCCTCCTCCGATTACGGCAAGATCATAAGTCTCCATCAGTTTCTCCCTCCCTCCATTGATGTCTTCCCGGGAATTCTATTATAAAATAAGTATCAGCCAGGCCGAAACGGCAATCAGCACGGCAAACACAATGGCAAGGATTCTCGCGGCGAGGGGGTAGCTGCTCCCCTGCTTTTTTCTGCTTTTCTTAATTTTTTGCTGGTTCTTTTTCATGGGAATCACCCCTTGCTGGAATTATTATAGCCAAAACCAGAGCGAAAAACAACCATTCTGGCAAGTTACAGAGTTGAAACCCATGATAACAAAAGTTTTGCCGCCCACTGCGGCGCTGATTTATTGACAAGGCTACACTTTTGCCATACACTAGAGAAGTATTTTAGCGAGAAGTGCTTTTTGTGCGGGAGGATTAAAATGGAGAACAGATATAACAGCAGCTTCCATCATGCCGGTCCATCCAGGGCAAACCGCGACTTACAGTTTGCCGCAACCCCGCCGAAAAAGCGCCGCCAAAATTATAGCCCCGACGGGGTTGACCGCTACAACTATGTAGAAGACCGCGATAACCGCGATATTTACAGCAACAGTACGGTTACCCGCCGCAGCGGGCATCAGCCACCACAGAAAAAGAAAAAAGGCGGAGCAGGTAAGAGGATTTTCTGGACATTCTTTGTAATCCTGCTTGTGTTGGTTGGGCTTGGAGCCCTTTATTTCCATGTAATGGCATCGCGCTTAAACCGCTCAAACAGCGCGAGAATTGCAAGCACCCGTGCCAAATATATCGAGCAGCCTTCCGCGGCCCCCGCCTGGGATGTGGAATCCGACGGCAACGTCATCAATATCCTTCTGCTTGGCGTGGACAAAAACGTAGATGGTTCGGACGGCCGTTCTGATACTAATATTCTTGCCTCCATTGACCAGAAATCAAAGACTATACGTCTTGTCTCGTTTCTCCGTGACTCTTATCTGGAAATTCCAACCTTCGGGATGAATAAGCTTAATGCCGCCTATGTAAAAGGCGGTGTGGCACTAACTATGCAGACACTTGAAAACAATTACCGCGTGAACATTGAGCGGTACATGTCTGTAGACTTTAAGAAGTTTGCCGCTGTGATTGATAAGATGGGGGGACTTGATGTCCCAATGTCCGCTGCGGCATGCTCTGAAATCAACAGCCGCAGCGGCTCGAAGCTGAAAGCCGGCACCAACCACCTGAACGGGGAAGAATGCCTCTGGTATACCCGCATCCGCGACACTACCGACAGCTTTGGCCATGATGACTACGGCCGGACTGCACGGCAGCGTCAGGTTATCCAGCTGATTATCAGTAAAATGAAGTCTCTTAACCCGGTTGAGTCCAGCAAAATTCTCTACGATTATCTTCCCCTCATTGAAACGAACCTTACAGATCCGGAAATTGCCTGCCTTGCAGGCGTCGCCGCAGACCTTAAGGACTACAAAATAGAAAGCAAGCAGATGCCGGCGCCCAACACGTTTGATGATCAGAAATCCATCAAAGGCATTGGCCGTGTCATCACACTTGACCTTAAGAAAAACTGTACGATCCTTCGCAATTTTCTCTATGGGGATTCTTCATCCTCTGTAGCAAAAAGCAATTAAGTTTTTCCTTTTCTTTAAATTCGGTCTAATGTCTGGTAAAATAATGAATGGTTACTGATTAAAAATATATGGTTCCGGAGGCCAAAAAATGGGAAAAAAGGCATTTTACATCACAACGCCGATTTACTATCCGTCCGGCAAGCCGCATATCGGGCACTGCTATTGTACGCTTGCATGTGACGCGATTGCCCGTTACAGGAGGATGCAGGGCTATGACGTGATGTTCCTCACCGGGACCGACGAGCACGGCCTGAAGATTGAGCAGAAGGCAGAACAGGAAGGCATTACACCCCAGCAGTACGTTGACCGTATGGCAAAACAGTTTCAGGATCTCTGGAAGCTGCTGGACATTTCCAACGATAAATTTATTCGCACAACAGACGGCTACCATGTAAAAGCCGTCCAGAAAATTTTCACCGAACTCTACCGCCGCGGAGACATCTACAAAGGAGAATATAGGGGCTGGTACTGCACACCCTGTGAGTCTTTCTGGACAGAAACCCAACTGAAGGACGGAAAATGCCCGGACTGCGGCCGCGAAGTGAAAATGGCAAACGAAGAGGCGTACTTCTTCCGCCTTTCAAACTATGCTGACCGACTGTTAAAGCTCTATGAAGACCATCCGGACTTTATCCAGCCCGAAAGCCGCAAGAATGAGATGATTGCTTTCATTAAGCAGGGGCTTGATGACCTGTGTGTGACGCGCACCAGCTTTACCTGGGGCATCCAGGTGCCATTTGATCCGAAGCATGTGGTTTATGTTTGGGTAGATGCCCTTACAAACTATATTACCGCGCTCGGTTACGGTTCAGATGATGACTCACTCTACAAAAAGTTCTGGCCTGCGGACGTCCACTTCGTCGGAAAGGAAATTGTGCGTTTCCACGCAATTATCTGGCCGGCAATCCTGATGGCGCTTGGCCTGCCGCTCCCGAAGCAGGTATATGGCCACGGCTGGCTCCTTTTCGGTGACGGCAGCAAGATGAGCAAATCGAAGGGCAATGTGGTCGATCCGCTCATCCTCTGCAAACGCTATGGCGTAGATGCCATCCGATATTTTCTCCTCCGTGAGATTCCGTTTGGCTCAGATGGCGTTTTCACCAATGAGGCACTCATTAACCGCATTAATTCCGACTTGGCAAATGACCTTGGGAACCTGCTTTCCCGCACAACGATGATGGTACAGAAATATTTTGGCGGGAAAATTCCGGCTGAGCACGAAAGCAGCCCTCTCGACGAGGGACTGATTTCCGCAGCACTTTCTCTAAGCGGCAGATGTAACAAAGCCGTCTCCGGTTACCAGTTCTCTGTTGCCCTTTCGGAAATCTGGAAACTCGTTTCCTGTGCCAATAAATATATTGATGAAACAAAGCCGTGGGTACTCATCAAGGACCCGGCCAAAAAGCCTCGTCTTGCGGCAGTACTCTATAACCTCTGCGAATGCCTGCGGATTATTTCAATTCTCCTCGCGCCGTTTCTTCCTAACACGGCGCCGGAAATCCAGAAGCAAATCGGTGCAAAGCCGGAGGAACTGACTTACGAAACTGCCGCAAAGTGGGGTATCCTCTCTTCTGACGCACAGATTACAAAAGGGAAGGTCCTGTTCCCGCGCATCAATGTAGAAAAGGAGATTGAGGAACTGAACAAGCTTATCCCCAACCCCGCTGCAAAGCCAGTCTCCCAAAAAGATGCGCCGGGAAGCGCCGCAGAAATCACAATCGACGATTTTCTGAAAGCAGACCTCCGCACGGCGGCTGTAAAAGCCTGCGAACCGGTAAAAGGCTCAACAAAGCTCCTGAAATTTACACTGGATGACGGGAAAGGGGAGCGCACCGTCGTTTCCGGCATTGCAAAATGGTACAAGCCTGAAGACCTTATCGGGCACACGGTCGTTTTCGTAGCGAATATGAAGCCTGCAAAGCTTTGCGGTGTTGAAAGCCAGGGCATGATCCTCTCG
>DHOL01000079.1:7592-7866 GCA_002410755.1 Ruminococcaceae bacterium UBA5391
GAAACCCACCGTATACAGCATCCAGGATATTTAATCTGCCTGCCCAAAAACACAAGTCTGGAAGAAGCCGCAAGCTGTCTGCAAAGCGCTTGCGGCTTTTCTGTCCACCTACCCCGTGTGTTTCCGGGGGAATGTATGGGTAGCAGAGGGGCACTCCGGGATGCTGTGAAACGCCTGAAAAAGGAGGCTCCTTTTTTATGGAGTACAGCAATATTTTCGACAGCCACGCCCACTATGACGATCCAGCATTCGACACTGACCGGGAAAAGCTTTT
>DHOL01000079.1:8086-8243 GCA_002410755.1 Ruminococcaceae bacterium UBA5391
GGCCGGGGAATCTGCGGCGCCATTGACTGTGGTGCAGACCTGGCTTCCTCAAAAAAAGCTGCCGACCTCGCGGAAAACTACAGCTGGATTTACTTTGCAGCAGGAATTCACCCGGAGGAAGCGCATAATCTTCCTGCGGACTGGGAATCAAGGCTCG
>DHOL01000079.1:8469-8647 GCA_002410755.1 Ruminococcaceae bacterium UBA5391
TGCAGAAAATCCCCCGCGCAGCATTCAGAAGGACATATTTGGGCGGCAGATTTCCCTTGCAAACCGGCTTGGCCTCCCGATTATCGTCCATGACCGTGAAGCCCACGGCGACACGGTAGAGCTTCTCCGGAAATACCGTCCGCGCGGTGTGGTGCACTGTTTTTCCGGCAGTGTGGAA
>DHOL01000088.1:0-1681 GCA_002410755.1 Ruminococcaceae bacterium UBA5391
TGCAGGAGTAGCCGTATTCCATGTGGTATCCGTACTTTTTTTTGCTGACCCAGACGCGCTGCATATCCCCCGGCAGACTTCCGGAAGCGCCGACGACAATGCTGTCTGGCGGAATTGCGTCGTTGATGACGGCAAGGGCCGCCGTCTGCGGAATCGCCTGTCCGTTAAATTTGGCAAACTCCGCAAGCTTTTTCTCATCTTGTCCTGCAACTTCGGGATGGAATTTCTCTCCATATTTCACGGAGGCAAGGCGCTTCCATTCCGCATCCCATTTTGACTTCGCTGTGCGCACTTCGTCACGGTATGCGCTTTGGTAACATACTTTCCGCAACCCATCCGCAATCTGACGAAGGCATGTTCTGGCGTCGCCAACCACTTTTATGGCACCCATCTTTCCTGCTTGATAAACCGAAGTATTGACTGCAATAAATGAGACATCCGGATTTTGAAAAAGGCTCTTCGAACAGGTCGTGAAATCAGTGAACCGAGTCCCAACGCCGAGAATCAGGTCGGCGTCGCGGGCAATGGTATTTGCCGCAAGATTTCCGGTTGTCCCAATACCGCCGAGGTTCCACGCAAACGTCCCTTCCGCGGCGCTTTTTCCCGCCTGTGTTTCGGCAAACGGAATATGGAATTCTTCCGCAAACGACTTGAGTTCGTCGCCGGCCTCAGAATACTTCGCGCCGCCTCCGCAGATGACAAGCGGTTTCTTTTTGCCGAGGATCACCCTTACGGCATCGTCGATTTCTTCCTGCGCCGCCGCCCTGCGAACCATGCGGTGGACGCGCCGCTGAAAGAAGCTTTCGGGGTAATTATAGGATTCACCCTGCACGTCTTGCGGAAGGGCAATGCAGACGGCTCCTGTCTCCGCCTCGCTCGTCAGCACACGCATTGCGTTCAGCATAGCGCTCATCAGCTGTTCGGGACGAAGGATCCTGTCCCAGTATTTGCACACGGGGCGAAATGCATCATTCGTGGTAACGGATGCATCCCAAGGCTGCTCTACCTGCTGCAAAACGGGATCTGGCTGGCGCGTTGCAAACGTGTCACCCGGCAAAAGCAGCACCGGAATATGATTTGCCGTAGCAAGTGCGGCGGCAGTGACCATGTTTGCCGCACCGGGTCCAATCGACGAAGTGCAGGCATAAATTTTACGGCACAAGTTTTGCTTGGCAAACGCAATGGCAGCATGCGCCATGCCCTGCTCGTTTTTCCCCTGCCTGACCACAAGGCCGCATGGGTTTTCTTCCAGCGCCTGACCAAGGCCGAGCACATTTCCGTGCCCGAAAACGGCAAAAATGCCTTCTACAAAGCGCTGTTCTTTTCCGTCGAAAGCGACATACTGATTGCCCAGAAAGCGGACAAGAGCCTGAGCAGCCGTCATGCGGACCGTCTTCATCACGGCATTCCTCCCTGTTCCTTATCCGGCCAGATGCGGATATTTTTCCCACAGAGCCATTTATGATCCTCCGCTATGATGCGGTCGCGCCACGGATTATTCTTCAAGTGGCGGATCATCCATGCATAATACATGGCATAGCCGGGAGCGGAAGTCTGCGGGTGCACATCTCCGCCGGAAATTGCAGCATAGCTGTTGTCCGTAATTTTATATGCTTTGTTTCCATTCAGGCAAAAGCCGAAACCTTGCGGACGATCAAAGCGGTAATAATAGACTTCCGGC
>DHOL01000088.1:1895-2141 GCA_002410755.1 Ruminococcaceae bacterium UBA5391
AAGCGGTAATAATAGACTTCCGGCTGTGGATGCCAGTGCGGCGGATAACTGGACCATTTGCCCGGCCAAGTAATGACTTCACCAAGGACCATATTGGAGTAGGGTGCGTTTCCGTAATCAAATACCGTCCGGACGATGCGGCGGGCCGTACCGCCCCATTCGCCTTCGCCGAATATTTCGCTGCGGCAATCCTCCGGCCGGTAAAGCTTCGGCGAAAACACACGCCCGTTTTCCGTACTCTGCACG
>DHOL01000088.1:2320-2904 GCA_002410755.1 Ruminococcaceae bacterium UBA5391
CGCCCGTTTTCCGTACTCTGCACGAGGACAATGCTGCCGTCCTGCTCCGAAACTATACGGACTTGAACGTCTTTGGGAACATGCAGAGCCCAGGGATCCCCGTTAAATTCCGAAGTGCGCTCCATCCTTACCTTCTGATTTTGCCATTCCGCTGTCACGGCTCCTTTGACCAGAAGAACAGCTGTTTCCCCTCCAGGGGAACCGACTGTTGCCGCCATTCCGCGCGCCAGATTCCACACGTCGATATCCATCATCATTGGGCTGTTTTTACCGTTGGCGGCGCAGATTGTATTTCGTCCGTCTTTCAGCCCACCCATGCTTTCTACCATTGCAAACAACTCCTTGTACTATAAAGTTTGTTGCCAGGTTCTCTCTAAGGGTTGCGGTGCCTGCCCTGCTGCAATCACTTTACGTTAAGAGCCAATCTCACTTTATCTTTTCAGCTTTCTTCAACCTTTGTGACATCGGTCCCGTACTTTCTCTCGCACTCCTTAATATATTGCTCGATCTGTCCGGCGCTTGGCATCGCGTCCGAGCAGCTGTGACTTGCGACAAGCAGCGACGCGGAGGCATTGCCGAACTCC
>DHOL01000088.1:3075-3368 GCA_002410755.1 Ruminococcaceae bacterium UBA5391
GACGCGGAGGCATTGCCGAACTCCAGCGAATGCTTAACATCCCATCCCTGCAGGAGCCCATAGAGGAAAGCAGAAGCGTAGGCATCCCCGCCGCCGAACCCCTTCAGCTTCTTAATAGGAAGCGGTTTCACGCGGTAGCTTCGGTTTTCGCTGGTGAACACGCATGAGCCCTCCTTACCGTGCTTGATGATAAGGATTTTCGCACCGAATCCGAACCAGCGATCTGCCGTCTGCCGGTCGTCTGCATCCTTGCCGAAAAGGCTCTGCATCCGGTCGAATTCCTCTCGGGAGCC
>DHOL01000088.1:3567-4628 GCA_002410755.1 Ruminococcaceae bacterium UBA5391
CCGGTCGAATTCCTCTCGGGAGCCGAAGATAATATCGCTGCAGCGAGCTACGGCGCTGCAGTAAACCGCAAGCTCGTCTCCACTTTTCCAGTTGTAGGGGCGGTAGTCAATGTCAAAAGCAAGTGGTGTCTGCGTTTTCTTCGCAAGTTCCACCGCTTTGAGCGCCGCTTCACGCGAAGGGCTCTGCGCGAGAGCAGTGCCGGAAATCAGAAGCAGCTTCGTACTTTTTATGTATTCTTCATCCACATCGCCCGGTTCGAGGCTCAGGTCGGCAATCGAGTTGCGGTACATCAGCAGGCTGCTTTCAGAAGGGCTCCGTATCTCCGTAAACGTAAGCCCCAGCGATTCCCCATGGCGCGCTTTTACAATGTGGGAAATGTCGATGCCTTCTTTCTGAAAATAGCTTACTACAAATTCACCGAAACGATCATCGGAAACCATGCCGATAAAGCCTGCCTTTTTGCCAAGGCGCGCTAAGCCGACGGCGATATTGGCAGGCGAACCACCGAGGTATTTTTTGAACGTGGCACTTTCTGCGAGCGTGCAGTTGATTTCGACCGGATTAAAATCGATAGCGGCCCTGCCGAGCGGAATAATGTCCAGACGCCGGTGTTCGTCGAATTGAATATAGCTCATTGATTAGCCTCCTGCCCTTTTTTCCGTAGACTGCCCATTTTAGCGCGGCCTGCGCTGCCAAACATCATAATATGCCGTTTTATGTTCTCGTACGCGCCTCCGATTTCCGCTTCCTGCAAGTCGAAGTAGCCGGCCTCCGGCCTTTTCCGGCAAAGGTCTTGCACTGCATATTCCACAGAGTTGAACGTAGCTGTTGCCACATTGATTTTACGGATGCCAAATTGAATACACTTTTTAAAATCGGTTTCCGATATGCCGGTTCCGCCGTGAAGGACGAGCGGAACTGGAACCTTTCCACCGATTTGATTGAGAACGTCAAACCTCAAGTGCGGTTCAACATGGTAGAGGCCATGTGCATTGCCGATCGCTACTGCCAGCGCGTCGACTTGCACAGCCCTCCAGAACGAAGCGGCTTCTTCCGGATT
>DHOL01000088.1:4777-5003 GCA_002410755.1 Ruminococcaceae bacterium UBA5391
GAACGAAGCGGCTTCTTCCGGATTTGTGTACTCTGCCACGCTTTCGCTACCGGGATGTATGACACCGATTTCCGCTTCGGTCGTTGCCCCATAGCGCTCCGCCATTTTGCGAACCTGACCCGTAAGACAGATATTCTCGCTTATTGGGAGACGTGAACCGTCAAACATCACTGATGTAAAGCCGAGGCCAAGCGCTTCGCGGATACATTCAAGCGTCATTCCATGG
>DHOL01000088.1:5186-11119 GCA_002410755.1 Ruminococcaceae bacterium UBA5391
ATACATTCAAGCGTCATTCCATGGTCAAGATTCACTGCAACCGGAACCTTCGCACGCTTTGCTGCGGCAACCATGGCCGGCCCGATCAGCGCGAGCGGAGAATGCGGCAGACGTATTTCGGCAATCTGCAGAATAATTGGAGAGGAAAATTCCTCTGCAGCCCTGATCGCTCCCATGATCATTTCGAGATTGGCAACATTGAACGCTCCAACCGCATAGCCGCCCCGTTCCGCATCGTCGAGCAAGGATTTCATTGTAACAAGTGGCATTACTCTCCCCCGTTCCAGAGCGATTCATAAATTGCTTCAATGTCATCAGCCGAAACTTTTCGCATCGTATTGGCAGGGCTTCCGCTTGTCAAAGCGTCTTTCGTCATTTTTTCAATAGAATCGAAAAATTTCCTTTTGTCAATGCCGAAGGAAACCGGCGTGTCAACCTTAAGTTTCCGGCAAAGCTGCCGAATAGCACGCACAAATGCTTTTCCTGCTTCTTCCTGGGAATCTCCGGGCTTGCATGCACCGATGGCTTCGGATAGATCCGCAAAACGCTTTTGCGCTCCCGGAAGCGCAAATTCAAGGCAATTTGGCAGCAGCATGGCATTGGAAAGTCCGTGCGGAACATGGAATAACGCACCAATCGGCCGGCTCATGCCATGGATGATCGTAACAGAAGAATTGTTGAATGCAATGCCGGCTTCCAGTGCGGCGAGCGACATTGACTCACGCGCTTTTTGGTCACTGCCATCGGCAAATGCTCTTGGCAGGCTGGAAACGATCTTTTTCACAGCGTCAAGCGCAAACAGGTCAGAAAGCGGCTGCGCTTTACGCGAAGTGTAAGCCTCAACTGCGTGGCACAACGCATCAAGCCCTGTGGCTGCCGTTACAAAGGGCGGGGCGGTTTGCGTAAAGCTGTAATCGACAATGGCCGCAGAAGGAATCAGCCCGCCACCCTTCAAAAGCATTTTGATGTCACGCTTTGTGTCGGTAATAATAGTGAACTGTGTGGCTTCACTGCCCGTACCGGCTGTGGTAGGTACCGCAAAGGTCGGTGGGAGCGGATTAGGAATGATTTTGCCGAAGTAATCCGTAATTTCGCCGGGGTTGGTGATTAAGGTGCCGACCGCTTTCATGGTGTCAATGGAACTTCCGCCTCCGACGGCGATAAGAAAATCGCATTGATTTTCCAAATAAACTTTTTTGCCCGCCAAGACAATTCGGTCGGTCGGTTCACTTGTCACTCCGTCGTAAACGGCGTATTGCGTACCTATTTCATCCAAAAGACGGGTTACCCGACCGGTACTTCCAATCTGAGCCATGGTGGGATCTGTAACAACCATGGCCTTTTTTCCTGCTTTCTTTATGGAATCTCTGGCAGCCGCCAAAGCGTCTTTCCCAATGAAAATACGAGCCGGAACTGAAAACATAGAATTCAAATTAGCACCTTCATTCATAAAATTGGGATATTATTATTATATAATTGTTATATTTTACTATAATAATGGTCAAATATAAATTATATCCATGAAATATTCGTATGTATTCACTCTTATTTTGCACGAATTTGTTTGCCTCATTGATTTTCAGCCCCGCATTCCATATAATTGAAATGAAGTGTTCTGCCGAAAAAGATGAAAGGAATGACGATTAAAGTGAAAACTAAAAGAATTGAGCAGATTGAGCAATATGTTACTACAAACCAAACCGTTTCGCTGGATAAATTATGTGAAGTCTTTCACATATCCAAAAATACTCTTCGCCGCGACATCAACGACCTTGTGAAGACTGGCAGTGTAAAGAAGGTATACGGCGGAGTTACGGCGGTCAAGCGCACCTTAGTGCCTTTTGAGGAGCGAAACATCAAAAATCAAGAAGGTAAACATGCAATCGGCAGAAAAGCTGCTGAAAATGTCCAGGATGGTGATGTTATTTTTATTGATTCTGGCACTACAACACCCAATATGGTACCTTTTTTGAAGGGAAAAAATATCACTATTCTTACGCAGAATCTAAGCGTATTGCTCAACGCTTTTCCCTACACCGAGCTGAAGGTGTTTCTGCTGGGCGGAAAACTGATCCGCAGCACAAACTCTTTCAGTATGATTCATGTCGATATGCTAAATTGCTACAATATCAATAAGGCTTTTCTGGCAACCACCGGCCTTTCCATTGACAACGGCGTCACTAATTCTTCTCCTCAGGAATATGAGATCAAGAAAAAAGTTGTGGAGAAAAGCGGTAAAACTTACCTGTTGGCCGACTACAGCAAATTCGGCGTGTCATCTTTAATGACTTATTGCCGCTTAGACGATGTCTCCTGCCTGATAACTAACCGCATGCCTCCAGAAAAATATCAAGCGTTTCTGGCGAACCATTCCATTGAACTGCAGATTGCAGATTCTTTTGAAAAGTAATTACAGGCTGTTCGGCGCAGCAAAGCGGTTGGAGACCTTTTGAAAGCGGAGGAGCTGATCTGAACCAGTAAAACCGGTGAAATAAATATGAAACAGAGTATCGTCCGTATCTTTGACGCCGTCTTTTCCTTCAATGTGAAAATGCTTGCCAAAGCACGGACCAATTTTTATGCAGTCAGCACCCTTCGAGAGTTCCGCCGACCCTGTCCGCGCTACGATTTTGCCGCCCGGCTGTGCCATGCAGAAAAAGCCATTTGTTTTTACGAAACAGCCGTTTTCTACACCGAATTCGATCTTATAAGGAACATGTTCGCAGCCTTCCGTGTGTATTTGAAGGTTTACACCGTCGTCTTCTTCCGATATACTCAGCCGGATGCTTAGATCCGGGCCCGTAACAATTTCGCGACTTGCGTTGTCCATCTTCCACCAATCGGAAGTAGCGGGTTTTTCACGGAAAGGCGCATAATACCAGCCTCGCATCGTCTGCGACAGCGTATATTCATTCTCTTCCGGAAGGATTTCATCCGGCTGGAACGAACGTTTGTCAAAGTAGGTAATGCCAAGACGTGCGCAAACAGATAGGCCTCCACTTTGGAAATACAGAAAATAAGGAGTTTTTGACAAAAGCGTGTAGCTGACACTGCCTTTTCGAACCCGTACAATACCGGAATCCGGGTTTACAAGCCGGTATTTTTCCGGAAACCCGCACCCCTTCGGTTCATATCCCACCAGCTCTGGGTGAATCAAAAATCGGTTAAGGCAGTCCGGTGTGCGGTCTCCACGGGTAAGGAGATCCTCCATGATTTGATTGGACGCCGCAGCAAAGACCGGATTATTTGTTTCATGGGCAAGGTATAAGTAATCAAAGTAGTAATCCCTTGGGTACACCCTTTTCCAACTGTCATAACGGACGGAATTCTTTGTAAAAATGCTGCCATCCGGCTCAAAGTACGAGAGCATCATTTTCATGTTTCTGACAGCGTAATCCAGATAACTCCGGTCCCCTGTTTCCTCATACAACAAGATCATGGCTTCGTCATTAATACGGTTGTAATTGCCGGAGGAACGCTCGGAAAATTCGCCGTATTGGTTGCAATCGATGCCTTCGTGCAGATATTCTTCCGCTCGAACTCGAAACTTTTCCTCATGGAACCGGTTTGCACAGACCATAAGAACCGAGGCAATTGCCCAGCGATGGTTTGGAGTATGGAAACCGCCTAATCGGATGCCCTCGGCGGCGCGGCGCAAAATGCCCGAAATCTTGCCGAACGCTTCTTTATTCCTCGCGTCACTGCAATTTTTTTCGAGATAAAGCCAAGATGGAAGCAGCCTTTTCACACAGAATGCCGTATCTGGAGCGGAGTGGAAATTGCAGTTAATATAGTCAAATGTTCCGTCTTCATGCTGGAAGCGGATCACGTAATCCAGTGCACTCTGGATTTTTTGCATAGCTTCGGCACTGTGGTAATACCGGCTTTGCGGTGTGTTGTAAAGGGATAAAAGCGTGGTGAGTTTATAGATTGTTGTTTTTGGCTGTGTCCAATGTTTTTCATCCACAAAACCGCCGTACTGCTCAGACTGCGAATCCGAAACTTGATTAACTTCCAGTAACTCAGCGCGGCGTTCAGCATCCTGAATAATTCTTGGCAAATACGGATTCATGTTTTTCGATTCTTCTTTCCTATGTTAAAACCGGGATGTCGGTTCGGTGCGCACTGGGTGTTAACTCAGCGCTGCCCATTTCCACTGTGCAGGATTGTTTTCATTCTGTAATCTGCGCTTTGCCTTTTTACAGTTTTCGCTCCAAACGATCAGCAAGCGCAAGGAGATCCGGGGGCGTGTGGAGCACGTAATTTGGTTTTTCTAATTCATTGGCTGGTTCTTTCGGGTAACGCGGGGACCAGTCGAGAAAAACACTTGTGAACCCCATCTGGTTGGCGCCCCGGATATCGCGCGAAAGATTGTTTCCAACCATTACGATACGCCCACGGTCGTGATCTCCCAAATTCACCGCCCCCATTGCAGCCTGAAACATGCGGGGGTCCGGTTTGCGCGCACGGATTATTTCAGAAACGATCAAAGCCGAGAAATACTGATACATACCGTTCTGGGTCAGGGAATGCTGAAACGATAGAAATTCACCATCCGCCACAAGCACCAGAGTATATCCACGTTCAGCGAGAGTCCGAACAGTTTTATAAGCGCCCGGAACCATTTGCGCTCTTTGAACGATGCCTGCTTTGTCTCTGACTTCGGTCGATTCGTCAATTAAGGTATCGCCGGAATCAAGAAAGATCACAAGCTTTTTGCAGTCCATATGGATTTTCCTCCTTTTTCTCTGTACACAAGAGCGTGAAATTGCAAACCGGGCAGAAAAGTTCAGGTAAAGATACAAACAAACCCTCTAAGGCGTTAAAACCAAACAGGATTTGTTTGTACAGGATCACCAATTAGCCATTGCTTTTTTTATAGGTGTCATATTGCTGTTCCCGTTCGGAGATAATCGCCTTTAACCCCGCATCCTGAAGCTTCTGATATTCTTTATCGTAGGTCGCGTCGAAAATGGAAGGCTTGCAGGCAATCACGCGGGCTGCCATAGAATGAACCATGTCGTTGATATTAGAACCGTATTTGCCGCTTGCTTCACCAGGAGCACCAATATAAGGAATGGTATAACTTCCTTCCGGCTTCAACAGAGAATAATACGAGTCCAAAAGTTTATCGATATCCGGTACTGTAGAATTATTCACTTTGGAATCTTCTTTTTGCTTATCTACCGATTTATAATCCACATAAGACCTTGCAATTAGACTCATATCATTCAGCATGGCGCTTGTTACGCCTTTTTCTTTTAAATCCTTTACGGTAGGAATGTAGATGCCGTCACTGTTTTGTTTTGACGCACCGATCGCCGCACCTGTACGAATCTGGTTAAAGTTTTTGTCGTCGAGCAACCAATTCAGATATTTCATAGCCGCCGCAGCGTGGGATTCATTTGCCTTTGGAACCATACTGTAAACGCCGACAGGTATATACAGCGGATTTGCATATTGGCCCTTGTCGTTTTCAAAAACCAGTGCCGGCATATAGTAAGAACCATTTGCTTTCTGGGCGTCGGCCTCATAACCCCATGCATCCGTAGGCTGCCCCATAAACGAGAAGACATTTCCATTTGTAATATCGGAAATGTACTGTTTTTCCTTCGTATCCAACGCGAATTCCTTGCTGATAAGTCCTTCGCTGTACCATTTGTTCAGTTCACGGTAGCCGTCTTTAGTTCCGGGAGCAACCAGCCTTGTGTCGCTAATATTCCATACAATTTTTTCCTTGTCATTTTGATACTTTGCGTAACTTAAAATCATTTCCTCGTAATATTTCACATCGTAAGTCGGAGCTGCCATCGCAAAACCAATTATACTCGGATCAGCCTTGTGAATTTTAGCCATATCCTCATACAGTTCCTCTTTTTTCGTTGGCATTTTCATGTTGTATTTTTTCAAAAGCATGGTGTTGACATAAACCA
>DHOL01000088.1:11298-11841 GCA_002410755.1 Ruminococcaceae bacterium UBA5391
AAAGCATGGTGTTGACATAAACCATGTGCATGTCATAATCATTCACACGTTTGCTGGGAATCGTGTACTGCTTGCCTTCAATAACACCATACGGCAATGTTTCCTTTAAATTGGTTTTTACATTGGGAGCGTACTGGTCAATATAAGAAGAGAGATCAGTCAGTCCACCTTCTTTTGCAAAATTTGCTGCCACTTCGCTGTGATAAGTAAAAATAATGTCCGGTGCTGTGCCGCCTGCCATCATAATGTTCAGTTTGTTAATTTCTTCAGAACGCGGTACTGCAACAAAATTCATGTCCAGATTCAGGCTGCTTTTCAGCTGCTGCTTCATCCATTTTGACATTGGGTTATCCACCGCGCTGTAAGGCGACGGTGCATCGCTGCGGTCAAAAACTTCTACGGACAGTTTCATGGGTGTAGAATTGCCGGCACTCTGCGAACTGTTTTCCGATGCTGCCGAACCGGAGTTCGTATTCGTAGAAGCAGGCGTTTTTTGATTTCCGGCGCAGCCCGAAAAAACCGAGGTAAGAACCAGGGCTGCCG
>DHOL01000088.1:12010-12555 GCA_002410755.1 Ruminococcaceae bacterium UBA5391
CAGTAAGAACCAGGGCTGCCGCCAGGACGGAAACAAGGAACTTTTTTTTCATAATCTTTCTTCTCCTTTAATGATAAAATTGTTATATTTAATATTCATATATAGAACATATAAATATAGCATTGATACGGACAAACCTTACCCTTTCACGGAGCCAAGCATAATGCCTTTTGTAAAATACTTCTGAATGAAGGGGTAAACCATCAGAATTGGAATAATAGAAAGAACAATACTGGCGGAACGCACACTGTCTTCCACGGTTTTACTCAATTTTTGACTCTGCCCGATGTCCAAATTTGCACTTGCGGCGTTCATAATCAATTCGCGCAGAACGCCCTGCAGGGTCAGATATTGCGGCTGCGTAATGTAATAAGTAACGTCCCCGATGGCATTCCAACGCGATACAGCGTAGAACAGACCGAGCGTGGCCATAACCGCGGTGGAAAGCGGAAGAACAATCTGGACAAGCATGCGGAACTCGCTGCATCCATCTATACTTGCGGCTTCCAAAATTGACTTGTCGATCGACATGAAAAAGTTCCGCA
>DHOL01000088.1:12746-13735 GCA_002410755.1 Ruminococcaceae bacterium UBA5391
AGAGCGCCTGGCAGAATAAGTGCCGCCGGACTGTCAAGTATCTTCATTCCTTTGACAACGAGATAATTGGGAATCGTTCCGGCGCTGAAATACATGATGAAAACGATAAACACCATAATAATTTTTCTGCCTTTTAGGTAACTTTTTGAGAGCGGATATGCACATAAGACTGTCATGAACAGTGCTAAAACCGTATATACAATCGTCAAACCAACGGTATATATCAAGCTATGTAGAAAGGAACTGGAAGTCAGAACGGTTTTGTAGGCTTCCCCTGTAAATTCCTTCGGCCAGAAAAAGACCTTACCGCGCATGATCATACTCGGCGAACTCAGCGAGGTGGCTACAACATTTAAAATCGGAAGCAGGCAGATAAGCGCCAAGATGCAGCAAATAAAAATGATGACGGCTTGAAAAATGTATTCGGACTTTCCCTTCTTCCCCACCATTACATGATCCCTTCTTCCCCGAGCTTTTTGCAGATTGTATTTACAATAATCAGTAACACAAACGAAACGACGGATTGAAACAGGCCCACGGCGGTAGAGTAAGCGAACCGCCCGCCTTGAAGGCCCGTGCGGTACACATAAGTACTGATTACATCGCAGGCATCCTGAACCAGAGCATTGCCCATCATGTATGGACGGTCAAAACCGATGTTAAAAATATTACCGGTGGAGAGGATTAGCATCGTGACAATCGTACTTTTGATAGCAGGCAGTGTGATGTGCCAGATTCTGCGAAAACGTCCGGCACCGTCAATGTAAGCTGCTTCATACAAGGTTTCATCCACCGTAGAGAGAGCAGCAAGGTAGATAATCGTCCCATAACCGGCGCTTTGCCACATGCCGGAAAGAACATAGACAGCAATCCAGTGCCCCGAATTGCCAAGAAAATTAATGGCAGGCCCATGCGTAATTGCCGTAACCATCGCGTTAATAACACCTTTTGAGTTGAAAAGCTGAAGAACAATGCCTGAAATAACCACC
>DHOL01000088.1:13902-14315 GCA_002410755.1 Ruminococcaceae bacterium UBA5391
AGAACAATGCCTGAAATAACCACCCACGAGAGGAAATAGGGAATATAAATAATCGTCTGTGTCGTATTTTTAATTTTGTCGCTGGCAAGCTCGTTTAGCAGGAGCGCAATCAAGATTGGCAGCGGAAACCCAAAAGCGAGATCCAGCAAATTTAGTACCAGCGTGTTGCCCAGCACATGATAGAACTCATTGCTGTGAAAGACTTCTTTAAAATTAGCAAAATTGTTCCATGTGCTTCCAGAAATGCCACGAAACATGTTGTAGTCCATGAAGGCCAGACGCGCATTATAAATGGGAACATATTTGAAAATGATGAAGTAAACGATGGGCGGAATCAGCATCAGATAAAGCTGCCATGTTTTTTGAAAGTAGAGTCTTCCTGAACTTTTCTTTTTCAAAAGCGTTTCGTCACT
>DHOL01000088.1:14487-18021 GCA_002410755.1 Ruminococcaceae bacterium UBA5391
GACTGCAATGTCAGCACCTCTCTTAAATAAATATTTATTAGTTCAATAAAGTTTTAACAAAGTCATTCAAGTGTTAGTTTGTTTTGAGCTAAACGTTGCCATTATATTATCATTTTATAACTATAAGTACATAACAATCGCATAAAATCTGGTTCGATTATAGCATGGCATTTAGGCGCTGTCAATAGATTTATTGGGAAAATATATCAATTTTTATTATTCCTATTTTCCATTTATTTTGTGTGTTTATCGTTTTATGTTTTCTGAATTAAATAATTTTTAGAGTATTATGCACAAATATTCGGCTAATGTTTTTGCAAGCAGAGCAATTAAAATCCTAAAATTGGCGGCAGAATCCTTTGCAAAATTCATAGTCATTTTATGGTTGTATTTTAGTCGTATTTTTTTAAATATTTTTAAAATATTATCTATATGTAATCATAATATAAATTGAAATAGTATCATAATTATAGATTGATTATTTTTCTATTATGAATCATCTCAAAACAAATCTAAAGCCCTCCCGCAATGGAAGAAAATTCATTAGATACGTATGGCCGTATGGGTATGCATACGGTGTTTCATTCAAGCTAAGGAGATGACTTGCAACTCTTATGTTGACAAAAGAATGGGAAAGGCGTGTCGAAATTTGGCTTGACGAACTGCACCGGGATTTTTATACTTCCTTGGGAACTGTTCGTTGGGAAGGGTATGCAACAAAAAAGATGCGCGCGCCTGAAGCGGCGCGTGAGGGACCGTTTCGATTGATTCCGGCCGGAACCGAGTGGGGCAGGAAATGGGAATACGGCTGGTTTCGAACGCAGGTGAAAATTCCGGAAAATGCGCGCGGCCGGCGGGTAGTGCTGTTTCCCAAAATTGGTGGAGAAATGTTGGTTTGGGTAAACGCAAAGCTTATGGGCTCTATTGATCTGCGCCACGATTTTATTACGCTCACCCGAAACGCAACGCCCGGTGAAACATTTCATATTCTGATCGAAAGCTATGCCGGGCACGGTCCAAGGCTGGAAAACGGCGGGCCTTATCTTCCGGGCCGGATTCCGGTACCAGAACCGCCGGAGTTTCAGCTTCGTACGGAGGAGTCTCCCTTTGCAGTCTGGAACGAAGACGCTTATCAGCTCGGACTGGACGTTTATACCCTTTATCGGCTGCTGCCATCCCTAGATCCCAAATCCCTGCGTGCTCAGAATGTGGCACAGGCGTTAAAAACGTTTACACTCCTTGTGGATTTTGAGCAGCCGCAGGAACTGCGAAACCGGGATTACCGCGCGGCCAGAAAAGCACTGGCGCCTGCGCTCGCTTGCCGAAACGGCTTTACGGCACCTTTGTTTACTTTGTTCGGCCAGTCCCATCTGGATCTGATGTGGAAGTGGCCGGCAGAAGAAACAAAACGGAAGTGTGCGCGCACGCTATCAACACAGGCAGCCCTGATGGACGAATATCCAGAATATCGCTTCCTTTTGTGCGAGCCTCCCATTTTGGATACGGTACACCAATATTATCCGGAACTGTATTCCCGCATTCGGGAAAAAGTGGAAAAGGGGCAGTTTATCCCCGAAGGCGGTTTTTATGTGGAATGTGACACCAATATTCCTTCCGGAGAAAGCCTGATTCGGCAGCTCACCTACGGGAAACGCTGGTTTCGCGCCATGTTTGGCGTAGAAACAAAGCTTGCTTGGTTACCGGATTCCTTTGGCTTTACTGCGGCGCTGCCGCAAATCTTGGCTGGATGCGGCATCCGGTATTTCGCTACACAAAAGCTGCTGCGGTGCCTGCCGGAATGTGATCCGTTCCCCTATAATATTTTTTGGTGGGAAGGCATGGACGGCACCCGTATCCTTTCGCATCTTTATTTTGAAAACAATTCTGCCGTTGACCCCGGGCTTTTGAACCAGCGATGGAAAAAAGACCGGCATCAGCAAGAGGACATTGACACGTTTCTGTTCCCATTCGGTTTTGGAGACGGCGGCGGGGGGGCAACCCGCGACCTTGTGGAGCTTGCGCGGCGGGTGAAAGATTTGGAAGGGGCCCCTCGCACACGGATGGCTTCCCCTGTTGCGTTTTTTGAGGATATCGAACGGAGGGGGCTGCCAAAAAATCGATACGTGGGTGAGTTGTATCTGCAGTGGCATCGTGGTACATACACCTCTCAGGCGGAATTGAAAAAGGGGTGCCGCCGGTGCGAAATTGCCCTCCATGAAGCAGAATTCTGGTGTACGGCGGCAAACGTGTACGGGCTTTTCCGGTATCCTGCTCGGGAATTGAGCGAGTTGTGGAAAAAGCTGCTGCTCAATCAGTTTCATGACTTGCTGGCCGGTACGTCCATTACCCGAGTCAACAAGGAAGGACGTCAGGCATTCGCCGCCATTCAGTCCGGCGCGGACGCATTGGCTGATCACGCGCGGGCAAAGCTTGCGAAGCGCAGTGCCGGACCGGGCCGCAGAGGAATTGTGCTTTTCAATTCCCTTTCATGGAATCGAAATGCTTTGGTTCGGCTGCCCGCCGGGGCGACGGGCGCCTGCGGCTCGGATGGGCAGGCGCTTCCATCCCAGACCGGGCCGGAAGGAACACTTGTTCGCGCACAGATTCCGCCGTGCGGCTGCGCAACCATTTTCCCACTCAATGATGCGAATGAAACAGAGCAAAGCGAAAGCGGACAATGTGTGTGTTTCACAGACGGGCCTTCGGTGGTACTCGAAAACGAATATCTGCGCGTTTCGGTAGACACGGCTGGGCGCATCTCCGGTGTTCTCGACAAACAAACGGACATGCAGATCACCGCTGGCCTCTGCAACAATTTTAAACTGTACAAAGATGTCAACATTGATTACGATGCATGGGAGATCGGATCCATGTATGAAAGCCTCCCGGTAAAACTAAAGGAACAGGCGGAGATTTCCCCTTTGTTTTCCCAAAAGGAAGAGCCTTGCAGCAGCAAGGCTCTTCCTGGACGGCTGATCAGCGGAATCCTTGTGAAACGAAAACTGCATAACTCAGCACTGGTTCAGCGCATCACGCTGGAAAGCGGAAGCCGGCGGATTGATTTTCACACGACAATTGACTGGAAGGAACAGCATAAATTACTGAAAGTGGAATTCCCGGTTTCGGTGTGTGCAGACGAAGCGATTTACGAAATCCAATTTGGCTACGTAAAGCGTCCTAACCATATGTCGCGCCGGTACGATGCCGACCGTTACGAGGTGTGCTGCCATCGCTATACGGCTCTGGCAGAAGCCGAGCACGGTGTCGCCGTACTGAACGACTGCAAATACGGTGTCAGTGTAAACGGCAGCAGCATTAATCTAACCCTGCTGAAGGCACCGGTCATTCCGGATATGTATGCTGATCAGGGAAAACATACGTTTACCTATTCGCTGTATATTTATAATGGAAGTTTTGCCGACGGCGGCACCGTACAAAACGCCTATGAATTGAATTTTCCAGTTCAAAAAGCGGAGGGAGCCGAGGCCGAGAGCCTGTTTACGGTGGTTGAGGGCAGCAGCTCCGCCGTTCGGG
>DHOL01000088.1:18191-18449 GCA_002410755.1 Ruminococcaceae bacterium UBA5391
AGGGCAGCAGCTCCGCCGTTCGGGCACCTAGAGCTCCATGCAGCGTCTTGCTCGAAACGGTCAAAGAAGCCGACGATGGCTCTGGAGATGTTGTCCTGCGTCTGTATGAGTCCCAGAAAACTACCGTAAATTGTACACTGCATTGTCTGTGGAAAATTAAAAAAGCGTTTCAAACGGACATGAAAGAAGAAAACGCTAAAGAGCTTGATTTCAACGGAGACTCCGTGCCACTGCGTTTCCAGCCTTTTGAAATAAAGA
>DHOL01000088.1:18651-18850 GCA_002410755.1 Ruminococcaceae bacterium UBA5391
TCGGTGAGTGAAAAATGCTCGGAAAGCCGACGCCAGGATTCAAAAGCAGATTTCAGCGGCAGCTAAACATGGATATATAAGTAAGAAACTGGAGAATCAATATGGAAGACCACGAAATTGCCCTGACCTATCAGCCACATATTTTATTTGACCTTGCAGAACCGTTCGAAGTAAAAAGAATAGGCTACACGGTATTCCG
>DHOL01000049.1:0-8857 GCA_002410755.1 Ruminococcaceae bacterium UBA5391
ATTTGATCAATGCACTCAGCATTGGTGTACAGGACGCTTATAAGGCCGTTATGAAACCAACAGAAGGCACCATTCTTACTGTTGCCCGCATGGCCTGTGAAGCAGGGCATACAACACTGGAAACTGCCCGCGACGATATTGCCGCGGTCTGGCAGGCAGTCTGTAATGGTGCTGAGGAAGCCTTGAAGCAGACTCCCGAACTTCTTCCCGTCCTTAAACGTGCCGGTGTTGTAGATGCGGGCGGAAAGGGCCTATGCCTTATCTTTGAAGGCATGCTAAGCGTTTTCCGTGACGGCGTAATGGTTCAGAAAGATGAACTCGCCGAGGTGAAAAAATCGGATGCAGAAAGCTTCTTCCGTAATGCCGCGGCGAAATTTGACGAAAAGATTCATTACACCTACTGTACGGAATTTATCATCGGGCGCAGTCCGGAATGCAAGAAGGAACCGGCTGAACTGCGCATGTATCTTGAAACAATCGGTGACTGTGTACTGGTTGTAGACGACGAGAATATTATCAAGGTTCATGTTCATACGGAAAATCCCGGAAAAGCTCTGGAAGCTGCTCTTGCTTATGGCCAGCTCCTTACAGTAAAGATTGACAACATGAAGGAGCAGCACCGCAAAGCTGCAGAAGCAGAAACAAAAAAAGAGGAAAAAGAGCAAAAGCCTCCGGAACCGGTAAAACCTACCAATGACGTTGGATTCGTTGCTGTTGCTGCCGGGAAGGGCCTCAAGACGCTTTTTACCGACCTTGGATGTGCACAGGTTGTCAGCGGAGGCCAAACAATGAACCCCAGCACCGCCGATATTGTCACGGGAGTCCTTGCAACACCGGCAAAGACTGTCATTGTCCTGCCTAACAACAAGAATATTGTCCTTGCGGCAGAGCAGGCTGTCCCGCTTGTCAAGGACCGCACAGTTGTTGTGCTGCCGACACGGACTGTCCCGGAAGGGTTGTCAGCCCTCCTTGCCTACAAACCAGAACTTTCTGTTGAAGAAAATACAGTCAGTATGATGGAAGCTGCTTCCGGCGTCTGCACCGGCACGGTAACTTACGCTGCGCGTAATTCTGAATTTGGCGGGCGCAAAATCCGTAAAGATGATATCATGGGACTTGCCAACGGCAAGCTGCAGTTTGTTGAGCATGGGCATGAAGCCAGTCATGTCTGCATCAGACTTATCCGTTCCATGATTTCCCGCACTACTTCCTTCCTCACCCTTATCTACGGCGAGGGGATAACGGAGGAGGAAGCAAACAGCGTCTGTAATCAGATTAAAGCGAAAATCGGGAATGATATTGAAGTTACACTGGTTAACGGTGGTCAGCCGGTATATTACTACATTATATCAGTAGAATAATTCCGAAACCGTCAGGTGAAAGCATGGCGAGTCTTTATCGGGAAAATATACGAACACTAAAAGGCGTCGGCGAACGTCACGCAAGGCTCTTTCAAAAGCTTGGCGTGACATCCGTCGGCGCTTTGCTTCGTCTTTATCCCCGCAGCTACGAGGATTTGAGCCATCCCTGCTCGGTGCGGGAGGCACCTGCCGGTATCCCGTGTGCTGTGCGCGCGACTGTAACACAAAGTCCCAGCGGGACGCGAATTCATGGAGGAATGACACTATATCAGGGCCTAGCGGACGACGGTGAGAGTGAGCTTGTCCTTACATTTTTCAATAATCCCTATGTAGCTTTCATGCTGAAAGAGGGCAAGGAATACCTGTTTTATGGAAAAATCTCAGAAAATTTTCTGCGGCGTCGGATGAATTCCCCTGAATTTTTTCCGGCAGATTCCTGCCCTGCCATACGGCCAGTCTATCCGCAAACGGAAGGCCTCGGCAGCCGCAAAATCTGGTGCACAGTCAAGGAAGCCCTTCAGCGCCTGCCGGAGAAAATTATTGATCCCATCCCAGAGGAACTTCGGAAGCAATATTCCCTCTGTGGACTGCGCGAAGCCCTCGAGAATATCCATGTTCCACCCACCATGAATGCAGTTCTTACAGCACGCAGGCGCCTGATTTTCGAGGAGCTGCTTGTGCTTCAGCTCGGCCTTTTCCGCATGAAAAGCCGCAACATCCGGGAAAGCAGGTACCGCTTTTCTCACGATTATACGGAGGAATTTTTTTCATTGTTGCCTTTCCGCCCTACAGGGGCACAGCGGCGCGCCGTACATGAGTCCATGGCAGACCTGACAAGCGGACGCCCGATGAACCGCCTGGTTCAGGGGGATGTCGGTTCCGGAAAAACCGCCGTGGCAGCAGCGCTTTGTTACTGCGCCGCAAAGAACGGTTTTCAGGCTGCCCTGATGGTTCCAACGGAGATCTTAGCCCAGCAGCATTATGAATCCCTCCGAAAGATTTTCGAGTCCGCAGGCATCCGCACAGCTCTGCTGACAGGATCCGTGCAGGCAGCACAAAAAAGGAAAATCCTTGTATCCCTTGCGGACGGCAGCGTCGGCCTGACAGTCGGCACACATGCGCTGTTTTCAAAAAGTGTCGTATTCCAGCGGCTCGGCCTTGTTGTTACAGACGAACAGCACCGCTTTGGGGTTGCACAGCGTGCCGCACTTTCAAAAAAAGGGGAGCATCCCCATCTGCTTGTAATGAGTGCAACGCCAATTCCCCGCACGCTTGCACTGATGATTTACGGTGATCTGAATCTTTCCGTCCTTGATGAGCTTCCTCCCGGCAGAATGGAAATTAAGACTTATGCGGTACCATCCGCTCTGAGGCCGCGTGTATTTCGTTTTCTGGAAAGGCAGATTGCCTCCGGAAGGCAGTGCTATATCATTTGCCCAACCATTGACGGTGACCAGAGCGGCATGGCAAGTGTAATGCAGTACGCAGAAGCCCTTCAAAACCAGTGGTTACACGGCCGCAGGATTGGTGTGCTGCACGGCCGTATGAAAAGCAGCGAGAAAGAAAAGGTCATGGGCTGCTTTGCTTCAGGCAGCCTGGATGTCCTCGTTTCCACAACAGTCGTGGAAGTGGGCATGGACGTGCCCAACGCAACCGTAATGATGGTAGAAAATGCAGAGCGCTATGGGCTTTCCCAGCTTCATCAACTGCGCGGACGCGTCGGCCGTGGCAGGGAACAGTCTTACTGCATTCTTATCTCAGACGCGAAAAGCAAAACGGCAAAGGCCCGCCTTGACATACTGTGCCATACAGGCGATGGATTTAAAATTGCAGACGAAGATCTCCGCCTGCGTGGACCCGGTGATTTTTTCGGGAATCGCCAGCATGGTCTTCCCGCCCTTAAAATTGCTGATATGGCAACCAATATGGATTGCCTGCGTGAAGCACAAAATGCAGCAGAATTCATTCTCACACAGGACCCTTCACTCGAAAGGCCAGAGCACCGCGGCCTGCGCGCCGAAATGCAGCTGCTCTTTTCTCAAGCTGAGTTTTCCTAAGCTTGCAGGGAACAATTTTCTACTTTATTCCGGCTGTTTTTCACGATGCAACTGCTGGTTGCGGAATTTCCAAGTGAAATTGGTGGTACGCAACCGCCTGCTCCCCTATTATGGTAGCTACAGGGCTGCAAGACAGCCCACAATTTATAAGGAAGAAGGGTAAAGCATGATTCTTGCAGAAAAAATTGTGCTATTGCGGAAAAAGAATGGATGGTCTCAGGAAGAACTGGCCAGCAGGCTGAATGTTTCCAGACAATCTATTTCCAAGTGGGAAAGCGCTGCCAGCATTCCGGATATCAACAAAATACTGGAGCTTTCAAAAATTTTTGGTGTCACAACGGATTTTCTTCTCAAGGACAGCATGGAAGGAATGGAGACTGGAGAAAGCACAGGAGCAGAAGAAGAGACAGAAAACCAGCATTCCATTACCCTGGATGAAGCGAATGATTTTATAAAAAGCAAAGAAACAGAAGGTCAGCAAATCGGTTTTGGCACAGCACTGTGTGTTTTCTCTCCCGCCTTGCAAATCTTTCTCAATGCCATGGCAGAACCAAACCCATGGGGATTCCGCATTCCTGAAAATCTGGCAAATGGTATTGGGACTACTGTTCTTCTGTCCCTAATTGCCGTAGCTGTTGCAATTTTTATTATCTCAGGTAATCGTATGAAGCGGTTTGAAAACCTGAAAACAGAAAATTTTGAACTGGCATACGGTGTATCCGGCATTGTCCTTGAAAAGCAGCAGAATTTTGAAAAGACCTATCCTATGAAGCTGGCCTTTGGTGTTGCACTCTGCATTCTTTCCCCTATCCCGCTGATTTTTGCAGAAATCTACGGGGCGCCTAACGCTATACGCACCGCTTTGACATCACTTCTTCTGGTACTGGTGGCAGTCGCAGTATTTCTCTTTGTTTCGGCCGGAACTTTGAAAAATTGCTTCGACCTGCTGCTGCATGAGGGTGATTTTAAAAAAGTTTCTATAAAGGGCGACAAAAGAGTTGATCGATTTGCTGACATCTATTGGCCAACCGTTACCGCCATTTATCTCATTTTAAGTTTTCTCACGTTTCGTTGGGGCACCACATGGATAATCTGGCCGATTGCCGGGTTGATTTTTGCTGCAATTTCCGCAGCTCTGAAAAGCACAGAAAACTGACCGACTTTTTCCCGTCAGCGATATTTTTCCAAGCATATAAAATAGCCTCCTGTCAATTTTATTTCAATGACAGGAGGCTCCTGTTTTTACCGGTCTGCTCCGGCAGGCTTAACATTCTAGAGCATATTTTTATTTCCGGAACCTGTGCTTTTTCGGCGGAATATCCTCCACCGGAATCACATCGCTAAAAACTGCATAGTGCTTATAAGTTATCTTCCGGTCAACATGTTCAGAGCCAAAAAACCATTTTTGATACCGCACCTGCTTCATTATCTGCCCGAAATAAGCATCCAGCTGATTCTTCCGTCCGGAACATTCGCTGAGGGTTCCACAGCCCGTATTGGGCGGTGGCTCATGGGTAAAAATATAGTCAACCTGCATCTTATGTTTCCACAGGTTGCTGACTCCTTCCCGCATCTCTTCCATGTTTGGCAGTTCGCAGGCCCACCATTTTCCTGCCTTCATGCGGAGCTGCTTTTCGGCACTTTCCCCGCCGCCGAATGTAAACAGCGTCTTTCCTTCAAGCTCATAGACCTGACCACGCATCAGATGATATAGCCCCCCGCTGATATGCTGGACTTTTCCACCGTTCCATTCCTCAACCGGATAGGCATTCAGCAGATCAAAGTTTTCGTGTGTGCCGTCTAAAAAAAGCACCTTGTATTTTAGTTTTCCAATTTTCTTAAGGTCTTTCTGCTCACTCTCACCGCCATTCCAGAGAAAGCCAAAATCACCGCAGATAATCAGCTCGTCATCCGCTCCAAGGTGCCGCAACACTGAAGCGTGAAATCGCTGCATTTCCCCGTGAAAATCTCCTGTCACATAGAGCACGGATAAATTCCTCCAAAATCCGGCAGCCGTCAATAAAACCGGAGAATTGTTAAAACTCTGGGGCTTTAATTTCTGTCGAAATACTGATATACTGGAAAGCAGTAGTATTCTGCCTTGTTTATCATATCACATCGGAGGAAAAATTTCCATGAAAAAAAAGCTGCCTGCTTTCCTTATTACCCTCGCAGCCCTTGCTGTTCTCGGCGCATCGCTTTTACCATGCCGCGCGCAAGCCGCCGTCTCTCAAATCGGTTTTACTCCTGCCAGCGAAGCAATTGATCTCGTTAATCTCGATACCGGCATGACGGTGTATGAAAAGAATCCAACCGAAAAGCGTGAACCTGCTTCTACTACTAAAATTATGACCTATATCATCGCCGTAGAACAGATTAAAGACTTGCAGGGAACTAATATTACGGTTACAAAAAAGACAATAGATGAACTTTCTGGCACTGGGAGTTCCATGTCCGGCTTGGAAGCCGGCGACGTTTTAAGCGCCTACCAGCTTTTGAATTGCATGATGGTGCCTTCCGGCAACGATGCCGCCCTGGTTTTGGCAGAATATATTGGTGGTGGTGATTCATCAAAATTTATTGACTTGATGAATGCTAAAGCAAAAAAACTTGGCTGTACCGGGACGCACTTCGTCAACCCGCATGGCCTACATGATTCAAACCACTATACAACAGCAGCCGACCTCGTAAAAATTACCCAATATGCGATGAAACTGCCGTATTTTATGGATATTTGCTCCCAGCTCAGCTACCATTGCAAACTTACCGGCGGCCCCCGCGCTGGTACTACCCTGACTCTTTCCACCACAAACCGTATGTTGATTAGTTCTGACCAGCAGTACTATTACCGCTACGCAAAAGGCATTAAGACAGGCCATACAGATGAATCAGGCTACTGCCTCGTATCCTCCGCTTCAGCGGACGGATACAGTTATCTTTGCGTTGCGCTTGGTGCACCCTCGGTTGATAAAAATGGAAAAGACATTGATACACATGGTGAAATGCTGGATTCAGCCCAGCTTTTCCGCTGGGCGCTGAAATCGCTGAAATTAAAAAAAGTCGTCAGCGCAAATGACACGCTCGGCGAAATCAATTTAAATTATGCATGGAAAAAAGATACCCTCCGTTTGCAGGCTGAAAAAAGCTTTTCCACAATTCTTCCAAAAGATGTGTCCACAAGCAGTATTGTCGTGACAAAGAATGTTCCAAAATCGATTGATGCACCAGTTAAAAAAGGGCAGGTAATCGGTACTGCAACGTTAAGCTATGCCAATGAGAAGTTGGCAACCATCAATTTAGTCGCGGGAGAATCTGTTGAACGCAGTGAGCTTCTGCGCACTACAGATGCAATAAAGTCCGTCTTGACTTCAAAGTGGTTCCTTATAACCGTCGCAGTCATCATTCTACTGCTCATTGTCTATATCATCCTCGCAATCGTCTACAACCGCAAGCGCAAAAGACTCCGCAAAGTAAAAAGATACCGGAAACTGTAAAGTGGAGATATTAAAAAGCCCGCCGGAAAATCCGGCGGGCTTTTCTAATTCCCCAAAGAAAACGAAAATTACTTCAGCTCGACTTCAGCGCCGACCTTTGTAAGTTTCTCCTTCATTGCTTCAGCGTCATCCTTCGGGACATTCGTCTTAACAGCCTTCGGAGCAGCGTCAACGAGATCCTTGGATTCCTTCAGGCCAAGACCTGTAATCTCACGAACAACCTTGATAACCTGAATCTTCTGCTGACCGATTGCTTTAAGGACAACATCAAAGTTGGTCTTTTCTTCAGCAGCCGGAGCAGTAGCCGGAGCAGCAGCAACGGCAACAGGAGCAGCAGCGGAAACATGGAACTCATCCTCAAGGGCCTTTACAAGCTCCGCCAGCTCAAGGACGGAAAGGGATTTGACATCTTCAATCATCTTTGCAACTTTATCAGACATAACTTATTTACCTCCAATATTATCTTTCAAATTTTTCAGGCAGACTGCTTCTGCTCTTTCTCAGCGATTGCATTCAGTGCAATAACCAAACCCTTGATAACTCCGTTTAGCGCAGTAACAAGGCCGGTCACCGGAGCATCGAGGCCACGGACAACTTCGCTTAAAAGGACTTCCTTGGAAGGCAGGCCCGCTAAGGTCTTAACCTCGTCAAGAGATACGACCTTACCATCCAGAAAGCCTCCCTTGATAGTAAATGTCTTGCTTGTTTTTGCAAAATCATTCAGAATCTTGGCAGGGGCGACGTAGTCATCTGCATTGACTGCTACAGCGGTTGTGCCATTCAGAATGGGATCAATCCCGTCGATCCCGGCTTCTTTCAGGGCAAGGCCAAGAAGTGTATTCTTGACAACTTTGTACTGGCTGCCGGATTCACGCAGCTGTTTGCGGAGCTTTGTATCTTCCTCTACAGTGATCCCCCTGTAATCGACGACAACACCCGTATGGGCAGATTTCATCTGTTCAGCAAGTTTGTCTACGATCTGCTTTTTTTCCTCCAAAATCTTTTTGCTTGGCAAATGTTTTCACCTCCAATAAATGGACTGATGTGCCATAAAAAAGGCCTTTTCCGCTTGCCGCAGAAAAGGCCATCAAACACTCACTATGTCTGAAATGCACCTTATTCTCGGCAGGCTGGAAACTCCATTACGCTTTAGGCACCTGCTGTCTTTGAATCAGGGACAGTCTACTATTTTTAGATTATATCACAAGGTAAACCACATGTCAACTCAGCCGCCAAGTCTGTTCGGGTTAATACGAACGCCAGGCCCCATTGTGGAAGCTACCACGCAGGAGTGGATATACTGACCCTTTGTAGATACCGGCTTTGCTTTTACAATCGCACCAAGAAGCGCATTAAAGTTTTCAGTCAACTTTTCCGCACCAAAGGAAACTTTTCCAATCACGCAGTGAATGATATTGGATTTGTCAAGGCGGTACTCAATCTTGCCTGCCTTAGCTTCCTTAATAGCCTTGCCGATTTCACGGGTAACGGTACCGGCTTTCGGGTTAGGCATTAACCCGCGGGGGCCAAGGATTTTACCAAGCCGTCCAACAACACCCATCATATCCGGGGTTGTGACAACAACATCAAAGTCCATCCATCCGCCTTGAATCTTTTTTGCCATGTCTTCCGCGCCGATATAATCAGCACCTGCATTCTGGGCTTCCTCCGCGGCATCACCCTTGCAGATGGCAAGCACACGGACTTTTTTGCCCGTCCCGTTCGGCAGGACAATTGCCCCGCGGACCTGCTGGTCAGCGTGACGGCTGTCAACGCCCAGCCTGACATGGACTTCTACGCTTTCATCAAATTTTTTCGTACCGGTCTTCACGCAAAGGCCAAGTGCCTCATCCGGCTCGTAAAGCTTCGTATGGTCAATCAGCTTTGCGCCATCGACATATTTCTTACCGTGTTTCATAGATTTTCCTCCCTGTCAAGTGGTAAA
>DHOL01000049.1:9031-34923 GCA_002410755.1 Ruminococcaceae bacterium UBA5391
TCCCTGTCAAGTGGTAAAATCGGAGTTAAAGTTCCTCCCACCGGGACAGGGGAACCAGCGCGTCTCAGGCGCGGGATTTCCCCTATCAGTCAACGACTTCCACGCCCATGCTGCGCGCCGTNNATTCAGGTCGGGCATCTTTGTCTCTGCAATCTTCCGAACCTGCTCGCGCGTAATCTTTGCAACTTTCGTCTTGTTGGGGGCACCGGAAGCCTTATCAATCCCGCAGGCCTTTTTAATAAGAACCGCTGCAGGCGGCGTCTTTGTAATAAACGTAAAGGAACGGTCTGCATATACCGTAATAATAACTGGGATAATCATGCCGTTCTGGCTTTTTGTGCGCTCATTGAATTCTTTTGTAAATGCCATAATATTGACGCCGTGCTGGCCGAGTGCCGGTCCTACAGGCGGCGCCGGTGTTGCTTTTCCGGCAGGTATCTGAAGCTTAATTAAGCCGGTAACCTTCTTCTGTGCCATTTTTATTGCACCTCCAAAATTTGTGGTTGCTGGCGGACCGGTATGGTTCTACTGATCCTCCCACAGGGGACAAGCCCCTCTCTCACTCTCTGCAAGCGGGTTTCCCCGCAGATTGCCAAAATCACTCGATTGCTTCTACCTCGCTGAGCTCCAGCTCCGCTGGCGTTTCACGCCCAAACATAGAAACGGTCACGCGCACACGGTTATGCTCCTTATCAATCGACTCTACTGTCCCGACAAAGCCTTCCAGAGAACCGTCAACGATCTTGACAGAATCCCCAACCTTGTAGGAGACCTCTACTTCATGCTTTTCAACGCCGAGCCGGGCAACTTCTTCCTCGGTCAGCGGGATTGGCTTGGAGGACGGTCCAACAAAGCCGGTGCAGCCGCGTATATTGCGGACAACATACCAGGACTCGTCGGTAAGAATCATTTTAACAAGAACATAGCCGGGAAAAATCTTTCTCTCGACTTGACGCTCTTTCTCATCTTTAACCTCTGTGACGGTCTCGGTCGGAACAAGCACCTGCTGGATCAGGCTTTGCAGCTGCCGGTTCTCCACCGTTTTCTCGAGATTGGAGGCAACCTTGTTTTCATACCCCGAATAAGTATGCACAACATACCATTTTGCTTCTTCAGGCAAAGAAAACCCCTCCGATCAAACAATTATTTTGCAACGCTCATAATTAGGCCCAGCAGGTATACCAGCAACGTGTCCAACCCAAAAACGAACAGGCCAATTACAATGATTGTAACCAGCACAACGCCCGTATTGCGGAAGACTGTCTTAGGCGCTGGCCATACCATTTTTCTGATCTCACTTTTTGTGTCATGAAAAAACTTGTTGATACTTTTGCCGGCTCTGGCAAAAAAGTTTTTTTTCTGAACCTTTTTCTGAACCTTGGTATTAGCCTTTTCAGAATTAGCAGCCATAAAACTTTTTTCCTCCGTCCGGACTACTTTGTCTCACGATGAAGTGTGTGTTTCTTGCAGAACCTGCAATACTTTTTCATCTCGAGCCTGTCCGGGTCGTTCTTTTTATTCTTCATCGTGTCATAGTTGCGCTGTTTGCACACTGTGCAGGCCAAGGTTACTTTTACTCTCATAACGGCACCTCCCGTATTCCGGAATTTGATTCAGCCCTTGCCGGGCTATGGCCTCCCTCAAAATAAACGGGTACAAAAAAATAGCCCCTTTACCGAGGTATATCCATCATAGCACAACATAGGTTCTCTGTCAAGCAAGTCTATAAAATAAGTTGAAGCGGCCTGCCTTTCAGTGCGTATCCATGTCATTCAGGGTTTGCGACATAAGCTTCCTTGTTTTGGAAACTTTTTCAGGCTTGACCTTTTTGCCCTTCATCCGGAGGCCCGCCTGATAGCCTTTCTTCATATTGTCATCAAAAGCCGGTGCAATGTTTTTGACGGCTCTCTCGCTCAGGCCGTCAAGCAACACGATTGTGACGAGAGAACGCACATCCAGATCTCCGTTGAGATAGAGCTCGTTCATCAGTTCTCCGCAGCGTTTGACCGCACTTTCATTCGCCCCTTCGGAACAAAGTTCCTCGAGTTTCGGGAGGAGCTTTTCACGTGCAAAGACAACGATCCGAATTCTTCCATATGTGCAGCGCTCTGTATTCAGTTCTTCCTTCAGTTCAGGAAACACACCTGAAAAGCGGTTGAAAAGGAAAACGGGGTCTACATTATTGTTGTCGTCCTTGCGGTGTTTTTTCTTGACACGTACAATTTCCGCCTGTTTGGGACCGCAGATGGTCTCAACAAAATCTTTTGCAATATCCTGCTCCTGTTCGGCCGTATCATTTGCCGGATCAAACAGCCATGTGGAAATAATTTTCCACTTTTCGTCCGGAGCATCATCTTTCAGCCCGCAGGTTTGGAGAGCAAACTGTTTTTTCCTGTCGCTGTAAAAGACACCGTAGGCGGCATCCTCATCCGTGTAAACTGATTTTCTTCCATTTTCCGGCTGTTCCTGGCCGGCAAGCGGCTTACAGCCTCTTTCTTTCAGGGCAGCACTTACCTGGTCTGCAACAAGGTTGAACATTTTCTGTTCCAAAATTTCACCACTCCTGTGCCTCTTTATGCCCGCATGGCGTTATTTTACCTAAATCCGGTTCATAATTATCTATTGTAATATCTAACAGTCAGTATACTACAAACAGCATAGTTTGTCACCTCTCTTTTCCACACTGGCGTTACGGAAAATGTTTGCACCGCTCCTGCCAATGTGGTATGATATGTATTTGTAGAATTCGGGCTGAATTGAGCCTGCGGCATCAAATTTCTGCCGCTTTTTGGAGGAATTAATCAGATGCAAAAGATAAAAACGGCCATTCTGTTCGGTGGATGCTCTGCTGAACATGAGGTTTCGCTTGTCTCGGCATCTTCTGTCATCCGGAACCTGCCGGTGGAAAAATACGAAACCATCCCGGTCGGGATTACGAAAGACGGACGCTGGTACCTTTATACCGGCCCCATGAATAAAATTGCAACGGGCGAGTGGGAAAAAGACGAACAGGCTGTCCCCGCTTTCCTTAGCCCAGACCGGAGTGTCGGCGGTCTTGTGGTGACCGGGCGGGACGGTGTACATACCGTACCGCTGGACTGTGTTTTCCCCGTGCTGCACGGCAGAAACGGCGAAGACGGCACTGTTCAGGGGCTGCTGGAGCTCAGCGGTCTGCCCTTTGTTGGCTGCGGGACACTGGCATCCGCCATCTGCATGGATAAGGCCATTACACATTCTCTATTGGAAAATGCCGGGATTGTTGCAGCAAAATATCTCTGGTTTTACCGGGACAGCTACACTGGCGAAGGAATTCGGAAAATCAAGGCGAAAGTGGCAGCACGTCTTGGATATCCGGTCTTTGTAAAGCCTGCGAATTCTGGTTCTTCCGTCGGCGTGACGAAAGTAAAGTGTGAAGAGAAACTGGACGGTGCCATCGCAGCGGCTGCCGCGGAGAGCAATAAAATTCTCGTTGAGGAAGCTGTCCGCGGGCAGGAAGTCGAGTGTGCCGTACTCGGCAACCGGGAACCGGAAGCCGCTCCGGTCGTGGGGGAAATCGTTGCTTCCGCCGCATTTTATGATTACAATGATAAATATAAATCCGGCAAGTCCAAGCTGAATATTCCGGCACATCTTGACGCAGCCGTAGTGGAAAAAATCCGTTCTATTGCAGTGCGTGCATTCCGGACTCTCGGCTGTCGTGGGTTTGCACGTGTTGATTTCTTTGTACGGAACGGCAGTGAAATTCTGCTTAACGAGCTAAACACCATCCCGGGCTTTACACCCATCAGCATGTACCCAAAGCTCTGGAAAGCTTCCGGCCTTCCGTACCCAGAGCTCCTCGACAGGCTGGTCAGCCTCTCTTTTGACAATGATGCGAAAGATTACAAGAGATAAGATGAAACGGATTGTAGGGAAAAAGCCTGTACCCGGCGGAAAGCTTTCCGCACGGCACTTTCCGCCACAGTGCAGAACAAACCTGCATACTGCCGTGCGGAAGATCGGGGCTGCGGCAAATGCGGACCCAATTTCTCTGCTTCCGTTCCGGGAGGACAGAATGCAGGAAAATTTTCTGATTTCCATTAAGGGCCGCCAGCGTGTCAACGGTGAAACCGGTGAAGTGGAAGTAACAGCGCTCGGTTCTTATATCCATCGCGGTAAAAGCCGCTATATTGTTTATCAGGATTATGCTTCAGACGATGATCCCGCACCGCGGACTTCTATTCTTAAAGTGGAAGGAAGCGATCGTCTGACACTGATGCGCAAGGGCGGGGACAATACCCGTTTGATCCTGGAAAATGGGAAGCGTCACCTCTGTCAGTATGACACGGGTTTTGGCAGCTTAACGGTAGGTATTTTCACAAGCAGGCTTATTTCAAGGCTGGATGACACCGGCGGCAGCCTGGACATCAGCTACACCCTGGACATCAATTCCGCACTCTCAAGCATCAATGAACTTTCCATCACCATCAAGGAGGTAAAAACCAGCGATGTCAAAAATTGAACTCAATGCGGCTGAAAAACTCAAGGATGCAATCTCGGAATCCTTCCGCAAATGTATGGAAAGCGGCGCATTGCCAAAAGCGGAAATCCCGGGCTTCAGTGTTGAAACCCCGGCCGACAGTTCCCATGGCGACCGCGCTTCCAATGCCGCAATGCTCAGTGGCAGGAACTTTCATATGCCTCCGCGCAAAATTGCTGAGGTGCTTCGTGACCACATTGATCTAAGCGGGACTTATTTCGACCGCTGCGAGATTGCGGGGCCCGGCTTTTTGAACTTCTTTTTCGGCAGAAAATTTTACAGCGACGTCATCCGTGAGATTCTCAAGGCCGGTCCTGCATATGGCCGCAGTGGCTATGGGAAAAAGAAAAAAGTCATGGTGGAATTTGTCTCAGCAAATCCGACCGGCCCGATGCACATGGGCAATGCACGCGGCGGAGCGCTCGGCGACTGCCTTGCTTCCGTCCTTGACGCGGCAGGCTTTCAGGTTTACCGCGAATTCTATATCAATGATTACGGCACGCAGATTGAAAAGTTCGGCCGTTCTCTCGGTGCCCGCTATATTCAGCTCTATAAGGGCGAAAATGCGGTGGAATTTCCAGACGACGGCTACCATGGTGACGACATCCGGGAGCGCGCAAAAGAGTTTGCGGCGATTTACGGAGACAAATACCTGAATGTCTCCGAGGAAAAGCGCAATAAGGCACTGGTTGACTATGTGTTGCCGAAAAACATTGAAAAAATGCGGACAGACCTTGAAAAATACCGCATTGTCTATGACAACTGGTTCCATGAGAGCACGCTTCATAAAGACGGCGAATTAAAAGAAGCAATCCAGCGTCTGGCCGACCGCGGTGCAACCTACGAAAAAGATGGCGCCCTGTGGTACAAAGGGACAGACTATCATGACGAGAAAGATGAAGTTCTCATCCGCAAAGACGGAACCACAACTTATTTTGCAGCAGATATTGCCTATCATTATAATAAATTTGTCAAGCGTGGGTTTGACCGCGTCATTGATGTTTTCGGTGCTGACCACCACGGCCATGTTGCACGCCTAAAAGGCTCCATGGACGCACTTGGTATTGGCGGCAACCGGCTTGATATCCTTCTGATCCAGCTTGTACGCCTTGTCCGGGGCGGTGAAATCGTTCGGATGAGCAAACGCACCGGCAAGATGATTCAGCTTGCCGACCTGCTGGACGAGGTTCCGGTAGATGCGGCCCGTTTCTTCTTTAATCTGCGTGAAGCTTCTTCGCAGATGGACTTTGACCTTGACCTTGCCGTCAAGCAGGATCCGCAGAACCCGGTCTACTATGTACAGTATGCCTATGCACGGATTTGCAGCATCGTGCGGAAGCTTGCTTCAGAAGGCATCCACCGCCGTGATTGTACAGATGCAGAGCTCGCTCTGCTGGCTACGCCGGAAGAAGCTGCCTTGGTCCGTCATCTTTCCATCTGCACAAGCGAAATTATTTCCTCTGCGCATGACTACGATCCACCCCGCATGATGCGCTATGTCATCACACTTGCAAACCTGTTTCACAAGTTCTACACGGCTTGCCGCGTGGAGGGTGAAGAGGAAGGTCTGATGCAGGCACGCCTGAACCTTTGTGCCGCAACAGCCATCGTGCTGAGGAATGTGCTTACCATGTTCAAAATTACCGCTCCGGAAACCATGTGAACGAAAGGAATTCGGTGCAATATCAATTATGCCTATCCCGTCTGGCTTACCTCTGCTCTTTTATGTTGGAACACTGCATTCCGGGCACTCCCATCCTGTCGGTTTTCTAAAAGCAGGTGCGGGTGCTGTATGCTTTCTTCCCGGTGGCAGACAATCCGTCCGGGTTTTCCGGGAAAACTTTCCCGGTGTCCCGGCGGGCGGCATATGCGGGCCTACTGGGCTTTTTGTCCCACCCCTTGGTGAGTCCGATTTTGAAGATGTTTTTACCGTCTGCCGCCGGCAAACGGCTGCATGGGACAGTTCAGGAGCCGATTTTCTCTATCTAAGTCACCAGAATTCACTTGCAGATATGCGTGCTTTTGTTCTGGCTGCCCGCGGAACCGGGCTTCCGGTAATTGCCTGCTGTAATTTTGCGTCAGACTGTGAAGGGAAGGAGAAAAACAGCTTTCTTCCGGCGCTCATCACGTTACAGGCCATGGGTGCGGCTGCCGTAGGCTTCTGCGGGCTGCCCGGAAATGGCCTTCTTTCCCTTGCAAAAGAGACACTTTCAAGTGCGTCTGTCCCTCTTGTATTCACAGCCGATGCACAGCCGGACTGGACGCCCTCACAGTATGCGGAAAAAATAAAGCCCTTCCTGGACACGGGAATCCGCATCATTGGATGCGGACAGAATACCACACCGGTGCATCTTCATGCGGTACATGAGCTGATAAAAAGATATGGCCCGCCGAAAATTCCTGAAGAAGCCGACTGCAATGCTGCCACAACTGAACAGGAAGCTTTCTTTCTCGGGGATGACCTTGAATTCAGTGAGCCAATTCGCTGTTCCAGCTTGCTCGGCGATAAGCTGATCCGGCTTGGTGACGAAGGGGCTTCAGTGGCTCTGGTTTTTATTGAAAGTGTCGATGATGCAATTCTGCTGGGACGGAACTGTCATCTTGCAAAACTGCCCATTGCCGTTCGCACTGACAGTTCCACAGTACTGGAAGCTGCGCTGCGCTGTTTTCAGGGAAGGCTGATTATTGATTCCAGTTCCCCCATTGAGCGGGAAGTTCTGGAACCGCTTGCAGCAAAATATGGGGCGATCATTTACTGAGATGACCGTCCCTGTTCTCTTTTTCTGGATTTTCCTCTTTTGGCGGGATTTCCGGCGGCTCATCCCAGGTAAGGAACCCAATTGATGTTGCAGCAATCGCAAAACAGCAGGCCACAGTTGCTGCAAAGATTGCCCATTTTGTCACACCAAACGGGCCAGCTATCATGGATACAACCATCAGGACAAAACCTGCTCCAAAAAGGAGATATGCAAACTGTTCATCACTCATCAGAATCTATCCTTTCCGCTAAGGGCTGCCGCAAGCGCTGCAAATTCCTTCATGGTAAGCTGTTCTGCACGGGCCGCCGGTGCAATTTCTATATCAGCAAACACTTGTGCCACGCGGCTTTTCGGCAGACAGAGGCCTGCCGAAATGGAATTGACGGCTGTTTTGCGGCGCATGGAAAATGCAGCTTTTACAACCGCAAAAAAAGCCTTTTCACTTGGTACATCAACAGGCGGCTCCTGAAGAATATCCATCCGCACTACAGTGGAATCAACATTCGGCTTCGGGAAAAAGCAGGAGCGCGGCACACTAAAAAGAGGGGTTGGTTCCGAATAGTACCGAACCGCAGCGCTTACGGCACCGCAGGCACGGGTGCCTGGTTCCGCACAGAGGCGGTCGGCAGCTTCTTTCTGCACCATAACCGTCATGGCACGGACAGGAGTTTTTTCTTCCAGCACACGCATGATGAGAGGCGATGTGATATAGTATGGCAGGTTTGCACAAAGGTAAGCACTCTGCCCCGCAAATTTCTTCCTTATCAGCCCGGCAAGGTCCTGTTTCATTGCGTCGCCCCAGACAAGCTCTACGTTAGGGCAGTCTGCAAGCGTTTCCCGGAGCACCGGCTCCAGTCTGCGGTCGAGCTCTACCGCAACGACACGGCCTGCACGCTTTGCCAGCTCGCGCGTCAGCACCCCGACGCCCGGCCCAATCTCCAGCACACCGGCTTTGCGGTCTGCACCGCAAAGCTCCGCCATTTTAGGGCAAACAGCAGGGCTTACGATAAAATTCTGGCCAAGCGCATGGGAAAAGTGGAAACCGTTTCGGTTTAGGATTCCTTGCACCGTATGAAAATCCGATAAATCCATTTTGCACAACCTTTGTTTTAATGATATCATTATAGCACCGCAGGAACCATAAATACTATTTTTCCCAGATATTTCGGAGGAAAGGGCGGAACGTTTTATGCCTATTATGCCTAGAACAGATAAAACGAATTACTATCTTGACATTGCCGAAACGGTCCTTGAGCGCGGCACCTGCCTGCGGCGGAATTTCGGCGCTATTATTGTCAACCACGATGAAATTGTCTCTTCGGGCTACGTGGGAGCACCGCGCGGCCGAAAAAACTGCATTGACCTCGGCTACTGTGTGCGTGAAAGCCTTGGTGTTCCCCGCGGGGAACGCTATGAGCTCTGCCGCTCGGTTCATGCGGAAATGAACGCAATCATCAGCGCCCCGCGCAATGATATGATCGGTGCAACACTCTACCTTGTCGGCAAAGAAGTTAAAACCGGTGAATATGTTGCGGACCCGGCCCCGTGTTCACTTTGTAAGCGTGTCATTATCAACGCAGGCATTGCGCATGTTGTTGCACGCATCAGCAAAAAAGAGTATACCGTTACTGACGTAAAATCCTGGGTAGAACATGATGAATCGCTCACCGGAAAGACTGGATACTGAAATATTAAGGGCACAGCGTACAGGAAAACTCTCCGGAAGCGTACAATTAAAATGAAGGAGGTATAACTAATATGATTGATTTAAGCCAATGGAAGCCGGTTTTTGAAGATGATTTCAATGGGGACCGTCTTGACAGCACAAAATGGAAACTGCGCACAGACAGCGGAAAAGACTGTGAAATACGCCGCGGTGGCTACTGGGACAAAAGTGAACTCCTAGTCAAAGACGGATGCCTTCGTATTCGGACGGAGTATAAAGACGGTGCCCTGGGGCCTGGCTTTTATACTGCCGCAATCTGCACGGACGGCCTGTTTGACCATGGCTACGGCTATTATGAGATTCGCTGCATCCTTCCAAAGGCGCAGGGGCTGTGGGCTTCTTTCTGGATTCAAAGCAATAATATGAGGATTCCAGGGAAAGGTACGCAAGGCGGCTTAAATGGCGCAGAGCTTGATATTTTTGAGGCGCCGAATTACTGTAAGAATGACTCGACGCATGACTGCATTGTGTCATCCATCCATGTAAATGGCCAAGCCCCGCTGCTTCGTTCCAAGCGAATTGGCTTTTTCCCGGCTACACAGCCATATGACCACTTTAATACTTATGGTTTGGAGTGGAACGACAAGGAATACATTTACTACATCAACCGGAAAGAGACCTGCCGCACCAGCTTTCTCCGCGGCACATCCCGCGTCCCGGAATACATGATTCTTTCCGTAGAGGTATGCGGCAGAAATGCAAAGCCGGGTATTGACTGGGCCGGTCTGATTACTCGGAATTCTAAGCTTCTGCCTGTGGATTTCGTCGTCGATTATGTCCGCGTCTACGACAGGCAGCCGGGCTGAACAGCAAAGAGCTCCCAGAGTCAGATTTCCCCGGATGCTTTTACGGCAGGGGACAGTTACGCATTATGCCTTTTTCTGTTACTTTGCCTGTTGCTCTGCGCGGTTAATGGCACAAACAATGCCTTTCAGAGACGCCAGACTGATATTGCTGTCTATGCCAACGCCAAACGCAGGTCTGCCATCCGGAGCTGTCAGGTGAATATAGGAAACCGCCTGCGAATCCGCTCCGGCTGAAATGGAGTCTTCCCGGTAGGTCACAAACTGATACTGTGTCAGGCCAATCCTGCGGAGTGCATGAAAGAATGCGCTGATTGGGCCATTGCCCATGCCTTCCACGGAATGGTCTTCCTCACCAAAGCGGAGTACACCCTGAAAGTAGACCGTTCCGTCACCATTTTCGTCGGTCAGGTGGCAGCTTCTGAGAGAATACGGCGCACCAATATCAAGATAGTTCTTTCGGAAAATTGAGTAAACCTCTGAGGGTTTCAGCTCACGTCCGGTTTCATCACATGCAGCCTTAACCATTGCGCCGAATTCGGGGTGCATTGCCTTTGGCAGCTCAAATCCATAGCACTGCTGCAATACAAAGGCTGCTCCGCTCTTTCCGGACTGGCTGTTGATGCGGATTATCGGTTCATATTGACGTCCGACATCCGCCGGATCAATGGTCAGGTACGGGACTTCCCAATATTCTGTTGCACCAGATTTCATATAGGCTTTCCCCTTGCTGATGGCATCCTGATGAGCACCCGCAAAAGCCGTAAAGACAAGCTCGCCTGCATAAGGGTGACGCTCATGTACTTTCATCTTTGTGCACCGCTCATAAACACGGCGTACTTCTTCCAGATGAGAAAAATCAAGGCCGGGGTTAATCCCCTGTGAGTACAAATTCATGGCAGCCACCATAAGGTCTGCGTTTCCTGTGCGTTCCCCGTTCCCAAACAACGTGCCTTCTACACGCTCTGCGCCGGCCATCAGTCCGAGCTCCGTGGCGGCGACCGCTTCTCCGCGGTCATTGTGCGGATGGATGCTGAGGATAACGCTGTCCCGGTTCGGAATATACCGGCCAAAATACTCAATCTGGTCGGCATAGCAGTTCGGGGAAGCCAGCTCTACGGTATTCGGAAGATTGAGGATAAGCTTCTTCTGCGGAGTTGGATGGAAGGTTTCCATGACTTTTTCACAGATAAGGACAGAATTGTCAATCTCGGTGCCAGAGAAGCTTTCCGGCGAATACTCCAGACGGATTTCTGCCCCGCTGCGGGCAGTCTCTTCTTCCGCAAGCTGTCGGATCAGGACAGCGCTTTCTACTGCAATCTTGATAACGCCCTGCATGTCCGTCCGAAATACCACCTTGCGCTGAAGTGCCGAAGTCGGATTGTAAAAATGGACAATCACGTTTTTTGCGCCGCGGATGGACTCAAATGTCCTCCGAATCAGATGCTCCCGTGCTGGTGTCAGGACCTGAATTGTCACATCATCCGGAACAAGGCCCCGTTCAATGAGAGTGCGAACAACCGCATATTCCGTTTCCGACGCAGAAGGAAAGCCAACTTCAATTTCCTTAAAGCCGACTTTCACAAGCATCCGGAAAAATTCCAGCTTCTCTTCCAAGTTCATAGGATTAACAAGCGCTTGATTGCCGTCGCGCAGGTCAACACTGCACCAGACGGGCGGCTTTCGGAGAGGTCGGTCCGGCCATTTCCGGCCGTGCAGCGGAACCGGGCGGAATGGAATATATTTTTTGCAGCCTTGATACATGGTAAATAGGGATCTCCTTTCCGGAAGAAACCGTCAGCTGTCCTTCTGGTTTTTTTCTTTCTTCCCATACGCACGCTCTGCGGCTTCGCGTGCAAGGTCAATCAGCATAACTCCATTCCCCTGATCCTTTTTCTTTTCTTCCGGTATTTTTGCATAGACTTCCACAACCTTTGAGCGCATCCACAGCCCAGGCGTAATACGCACAGAGTAGCCGCACCCGCTTTCGGTCATCCAGTCATAGAACTGTGCACGGGGCAGCCCGTAGGCTGTCAGGATTGACATCAGCGCGCCGCCGTGCGCCACAATAACGGCCGACGCTGTCCCATTTATCATCATACCGTGGACAATCCGCTCAAACGAAGCACATACACGCCGCATCATTTCAACGCCATTTTCACCTCCCGGAGGAGTAACCTGACGGCCTTCTCCGGAAACCCACCGCGCAAAAGCCGGATTGTGCGCGGAAATTTCCGCCGCTGTTTTGCCTTCCCATTCGCCAAAATCGCATTCGCAAAGGCCGCTCATCAGGGTTGGCTTTGCCTCCGGATACAGGATTTTTATTGTCTGTGTGCAGCGGAGCAGCGGACTGGTATAGTAAAGGTCTGCCTGCGGATAAGGGTATTTTTTTGCAAGCGTATTCAGGCGCTTTTCCCCTGCGGGGGAAAGTGGCAAATCTGTTGTTCCAATATAGCGGCCCTCTTCATTGCCCCGCGTCATGCCATTCCGGATTAAATGAATTGTATAGGATTTCATGTGCTCTGGCTTCCTTTCCTGCGCCCGGTGCATCTGAATATCTAAATACAGATACAGCTTCCCAGTATGGGCACGATATCTAGCGGCTTTACAAAAAGTACTAACTATTATATAATTTACTGAGCGTTTTCTCTCACATTTCGACAGGGGATATAGGAAATGAACAATAATTTTGCGCGGATTATCACGCTCCTGCGGAAAGAGCGTGGATACAGTCAAAAAAGAGCGGCAGGCGACCTCGGTATCTCACAGGCTCTTCTTTCACACTATGAAAAAGGCATCCGGGAATGCGGGCTTGACTTTGTAGTCCGCATTGCGGATTACTATAATGTATCCTGTGACTATCTTCTTGGAAGGACACCCCAGCGCAGCGGTGCAACTATCTCGGTCGAGGATATCCCTGAACCGGATGCAGCAGGGCGCGAAAATGTGATGCACGGGAAAGACGGCAGCCTTCTTCCCGTCCTCAGCAAAAAGCTGATTGCAAATTCCCTGAATATTATCTACGGTATTCTTCAGAAATGCTCCTGTAAGGCGCTGACTTCGGAAATTTCTGCTTACCTGAGCCTTTGTATTTACAAAGTATTTCGCCTGCTTTATTCCGGAAACCCTAAAAACCCGCAGGGGATGTTTGCCATTTCCTACCACCAAAGCAGCGGCTACTCAAGCGCATCCCAGGAAATTGCATTCAGTAACGCAGTCTGCCTGCTTGCCGGTGAAAAGGTCGAAAATATGGAACCGCTTCCCAAAGGCATTGCACCCTCTCTCTCTCCCGAGAAAATTACGGCAGAGTATCCCCTCTTTTCCTCTTCCCTGTTTAACCTGGTTCAAAATTCTGAAAACCGTATGGGTACGAGAAAAGCTTCAAAGTAATTATAGCATATCCTTTCTGCTTTGAAAACCTGGCAACAGAAGAAGGAATGTCTGTGTTACCAGCTCATAAATACAGTCTGAATTTTACTACTTTAATAATACCGAAAGTATTATTTTGGAGTTAAAAACACTCTCCGCATTTTCCCGGGTGGAATGGCGGAGAGCGTTTCATAATATAGGATTTAACCTTTTGTTCAGCTTCTGTTTCAGCTGTTTTTAATCAGGCCGCGGTAAAGCCGGATATATTCGTTTGCGGAACGCCCCCAACTGAAATCACAGGCCATCGCACGCCGGATCAGGACTTCCCAGCCCTCACGGTTTTCATAGCCATTCAGGGCACGCATTACAGCACCATACATGTCACTGCTGTCATAAGTTTTAAAGGTAAAGCCATTCCCTTTGCCATCCCCGCTGTCCTCAATCGTGTCCTTTAGGCCGCCGGTTTCACGCACTACCGGAATAGTCCCATAGCGCAGTGCAATCATCTGAGAAAGGCCGCAGGGCTCTGTCTTTGACGGCATCAGAAAAATATCCGACGCAGCATAGATTTTATGGGAAAGCTCCGGGATAAAGCCAAAGCAGGCACAGATCCGGCCAGAATATTTAGCCTGCATGTCCCTAAAATAGTTTTTGTAGTCCCAGTCGCCTGAACCAAGAATGACAAACTGTGCGTCTGAGTTCTGCATAATATTGTCCAAGGCTTCACGCACCAGGTCAAGCCCTTTTTGGGCAACCAGGCGCGTCACCATACCAATTATCGGGATATCCGCGTCCTGCTCCAGTTTCAGGCGCTTCTGAAGTTCCAGCTTGTTTGATGCTTTCCCGGAAAGGTCGTCCGGCGTAAAAGGCGCATAGAGATTCTTATCCGTTGCCGGATTATAGATACTGACGTTAATTCCATTTAGAATACCGGAAATTTTCCAGCTCCGCTGCTGGAGTATTCCCTCAAGCCCATAAGCGTACCATGGGTCCAGGATTTCCTTTGCATAGGTTGGGCTGACGGTTGTCACACGGTTTGCACATTCCACTGCACCTTTCAGCATATTGATGCAGCCGCTGTATTCGAGAATCGGCAGATCAGACTGCGGAATCCCCAGCACATCTTCCAAAAGCTCTTTGCCGTATTTCCCCTGATACTGGATATTATGGATGGTAAAAACCGTCCGGATACCCTTGAACCAGTCGCTGTTTGCATAAAAAAGTCTGTAGTAAACCGGCACCAGAGCTGTCTGCCAGTCATTGCAATGGATAATGTCCGGTTTGAAATCAAGGTAGGGAAGCATCTCAATTACGGCACGCGAAAAGAAAGCGAAGCGCTCTGCATCGTCGTAATGGCCGTAAAGGCCATGGCGCTTGAAATAGTACTGATTATCAATCAGATAATAAATCACGCCGCCGGAATGTGTTTCAAAGACGCCGCAGTATTGCCTGCGCCATGCCACAGGTACAGAAAGGCTTGTGACAAATTTCATGTTGTCCCGCAGTTCCTGCGGAATATCTTCATAGAGCGGCATGACAACACGGCAGCCAATTAGGCGCAGGCGCAGCTCCTGCGGGAGCGAGCCGGCAACTTCAGCAAGGCCGCCGGTTGCTGCAAAAGGCATAGCCTCACTGGTGCAGTAAAGGACTTTCATCTGAATACCCCCCGTTGCGTTTTTTCATGTTCAGTCTAAGCTCAGACTATGCTGCCTTTTGAAATATAAACCGGATAAGATTGGAACCCCAAAAGGCTGCGCTCATTTTTAATCAGCACATTTTTGTCCGCAATCACGTAGTTCAGGCGGCAGTCCGGACTGACGTCAGTATCCTGGAGCAAGACGCAGTTTTCCACCCTGGTACCTTTGCCAATATGGACGTCGCGGAACAGGACACTGTTGCTGATTTCCCCATCGATGACGCAGCCATCCGAAACAATGGAGTTGGAAACTATGGCGCCAAGGCCATAACGTGCAGGCATATCATCGTGCACTTTGGTATAAATCGGGCGGCGCGGGTCAAAAAGCTGAGCGCGCACTTCAGGAAGCATCAGGGACATGCTGGCCTCAAAGTATGCAATTTCCGAGCAAACCAGTTTGGCAAAGCCTTGAAAGTGATAGACATAAATCTGATAGCTGGAAAGGTTGCGCTGCAGCAGGTCACGCTTAAAATTGTTAAGGTTGCGGCTCACACAGTCCGAAACCAGCCGGATCAGCAACTCACGGCGGATTAGCATCATATTCATGCCAAAGCAGCACTCCCCCTCCGTACGCGGGTTAATCAGCATATCCCGCACACGGCCGTCCGGCCCGGCAGTATAAACGGCAGGAGCAGCCATGCCCGCAGGGATTTTCCCAGTATGGCAAATCACTGTAATATCTGCTTTTGTACGCACATGCTGGTTCAGAACATCTGAATAATCAATATTGCAAACAATGTTGCTGTCAGTCAGGAGAACATATTCTTCTTTGGAATTCTGTAGAAATGTTTGTGCGGATGCAAGCAGCTCAATCTGGTCATTCGGTTTGTAAACCTCCGCCTCAAACGGCGGCAGAATAAACAGGCCCTCCCGCTTACGGGAAAGATTCCACGATTTTCCGGAACCAAGGTGATCCATCAGGGACTGATAATTCCGCTTTGTAATGACACCGACCTTGTTAATTCCGGAGTTAACCATGTTGGAAAGCGGGAAATCAATCAGGCAGTATTTTCCGCCAAACGGCACCGAACCCATCGTGCGGTTTTCGGTAAGGTCGCGGAGCTGCTCTTCGTGCATATTGGAAAAAATCAGGCCGAGCACATTGTTACCGCGCATTTTCGACGACCTCCCCCTTCCCGAGTATCCCGGTCAATCATTGCCTTTGGAGGGATTACCGCTCCTTCCCGGATCCTGCATCCGTCACCGACGACCGCAATGCCCCATTTGTCTTTGTCCTCCACATCCTCCGGCCGCTTGCCGATGGTGGCATTCCTGCCAATCACACAGTCCTCGGCGATAATTGCGTACTGGACAACGGCGCCAGCCTCGATATGCGTGTTCGGCATGATAATGGAGTCGCGCACAACAGCGCCCGGCGCGACGCTGGCGCCCGCAAACAGGACGGAAAAGTCAACCAGGCCATAAATATTGCAGCCCTCTGCTACCAGCGAATTCTGGACTTTTGCTTCTTTTGCAATGTAATGCGGCGGCATAACCGGGTTGCGGGAATAAATTTTCCAGTTCTCCCGGCTGAGGTCCAGGGGCACTTTCGGGTTCAGCAGGTCCATATTGGATTCCCAGAGGCTGTCAATGGTCCCGACATCCTTCCAGTAGCCCTCAAAACGGTAGGCAAACATCCGCTCGCCCGCTTTCAGCATGGTGGGAAGGACATCCTTGCCGAAGTCATTGGTAGACTCCGGGTTTGCCTCGTCAGCCTCCAGATATTCGCGGAGCTTATTCCATGTAAACACATAAATGCCCATGGAAGCCATGTTACTCTTCGGCTTTTTCGGCTTTTCCTCAAATTCGTAGATAGAGCCGTCCGGCTTTGTATTCATAATGCCAAAACGGCTTGCTTCTTCCATTGGCACCTCAATCACCGCAATGGTACAGTCGGCTTTCTTTTCCTGATGGTAGGCAATCATTTTGGAATAGTCCATCTTGTAGATATGGTCACCGGAAAGGACGATGACATATTCAGGGTTGTACCGCTCGATATACGGGATATTCTGATAAATTGCATTCGCTGTCCCTTTGTACCAGTCCGACTTGCGGCCGCGCTGATAAGGAGGCAGCACACGGACACCTGCGGAAACACTGTCCAAATCCCACGGCTGCCCACTGCCGATATATTCATTCAAGACCAGTGGCTGATACTGCGTCAGGACACCGACACATTCAATGCCGGAGTTGACGCAGTTGGAAAGTGGAAAATCAATAATACGATATTTTCCGCCATACGGAACGGCCGGTTTTGCAAGATCCTTTGTCAGGACACCGAGCCGGCTGCCCTGGCCGCCTGCCAGCAGCATTGCGACTACTTCCTGTTTTGGCAGCATTTTGAATCCTTCCTTTGCAAATTTATTTCTCTGTGGGACGACTCCGTTTCGGGGCGCTTTTTCGCCCTGTTTCCGCTGAAACCTTCGTCGTTTTGGCCCTTTTCCTTTTGCACTTGAGGTAAAAGACCGAAAGGGGAGGCAGCGTCAGGCTGATGGACTGTGCACAGCCATGCATCCCAGGCTGCGCGCTGCGGATATTTTTCCCGTTAGTAATGCCGCTTCCTCCGTATTTTACATCGTCTGAAGAAAAGACTTCCTCATAGGTACCGTCATAGGGGACGCCAATGCGGTAATTCTCACGCTTGACCGGCAGAAAATTGCAGACAGCAATGATTTCCCTGCCGGACTTGTCAATTCTGCGGAACGCAATGACGCTTTGGGTATAGTCATCGTTTGAAATCCAGGAAAATCCTTCCCACGAAAAATCGATTTCCCAGAGGGGGGAGTTTTCAAGGTAAAAGTGGTTGAGGTCATGGAAAAACTGCTTCTGTTTTCTGTGCTGCTCATAGTCAAGCAGGAGCCAGTCCAGTCCCTGCTTGTAGTTCCACTCAATAAACTGACTGAATTCCGTTCCCATGAAGACCAGCTTTTTTCCGGGGTGCGCCATCATGTAGCAAAGGAATGCACGCACACCAGCAAATTTCTGCTCATAGTCGCCGGGCATTTTGTTAATCAGAGACCGTTTCCCATGCACTACTTCATCATGTGAAATTGGGAGCACAAAGTTTTCGGAAAAAGCATAAAAGAATGAAAATGTCAGGTTATCATGGTTAAATTTGCGGTAAATCGGATCGAGCGACATGTAGTGCATCATGTCGTTCATCCAACCCATATTCCACTTATAGTTGAAACCCAGCCCACCGCAGTAGGTCGGCCGGGAAACCATAGGCCAGGAAGTGGATTCCTCCGCAACCATCATCACGTCGGGGAATCTGGCAAAAACCGCTTCATTCAGCTTCCGGAGGAATGCGACGGCTTCCAGATTTTCCTTGCCGCCATTCTTGTTTGGAACCCATTCGCCATCCTTGCGGCTGTAGTCAAGGTACAGCATCGAGGCAACGGCATCTACGCGCAACCCGTCAATATGGTAATTTTCGAGCCAGAACACCGCACTGGAAATCAGGAAGCTGATAATTTCATTTCTGCCATAGTCGAAGACCAGCGTCCCCCATTCCTTGTGCTCCCCCTTGCGTGGATCCGCATATTCGTAGCAGGGTGTCCCGTCATATTTTGCAAGGCCAAATTCGTCCTTCGGGAAATGCGCGGGAACCCAGTCCATGATGACACCAATTCCGGCTTCATGGCACTTCTCTACAAAATTCATGAACTGCTTTGGCTCCCCGTAGCGGGAGGTCGGTGCAAAATAGCCCGTCACCTGATATCCCCATGAGCCTTCGTACGGATACTCAGTCATCGGCATCAATTCAATGTGAGTATAGCCCATATCCTTAACATAAGGGATCAGTTCTTCTGCAAGCTTGTCATAGGAAAAGGTATTCCCATCCTTGTAGCGGCGCCAGGAACCGGCATGGACCTCATAGATATTGACGGGCTGGCTGTAATGCGGCTTCGCTTTTTTATGGCGGAACCATGCGGAGTCATGCCACTGGAACCCGGAAATATCATAATATTTGCAGGCATTTCCCGGAGCAGTCTCAAAATGGAACGCATAGGGATCAATCTTAAAAACGTTTTTCCCCTCCGGTGTTGTTACACAGAACTTGTACGCATCATACTGCTTGAACTCAAACGGCAGGAAGCATTCCCATACTCCACCGTCACTGATTTTCTCCATCAGGTTTGCACCAGGCTCCCAACGATTGAAATCCCCAACGACAGAGATCACAGAAGCATTCGGCGCCCAGACACGGCAGACCATGCACGGTTTTCCGTCCCGTTCAATCCTATGTACACCCAGGAATTCATATGCTTTATAGTTTGTACCCTGATGAAATGAAAGCAGCGGAACTTTTTCATTTTCAGATATTCTGTCATTTTGCATGGAAAGTAACTTCCTTTCGGATCGCCTGCGGCTTTTTCTTCTTTTATCATACCACATGATGCCGGAATATCAAGCATTTTAGTCAATTTCTTGCAATATTGCTATCTAGTATCCAAATATTTTGTTGTATATGTTCAGAAATCTCCTTCTTTTTCTTCAAAGCACTTTTTTCAAATGGGAAAGCATATTAAGGCATTCACATTCTAATAATTAAAATAAAAAAGGCTCCGCGGCAAACCGCGGAGCCATGGGAAAACACTTATTTATGATCGACTTTATACATGTGCTTAATGAGGTCAAGGACTTTGTTGCTGTAGCCCCATTCATTGTCGTACCAGGCAATCAGTTTGACAAAGTGGTCATTCAGCATAATACCGGCTTTGGCATCAAAGATAGAGGTGTGCGCGTCACCAAGAACATCAGAAGAAACAATCGGATCTTCCGTATATTCGAGGACACCCTTCATGGAACCTTCAGAAGCCTCTTTGAGAGCCTTGCAGATTTCATCATAGGTTGTCTTAGTCTTCAGGCTGACAGTCAGGTCAACAACGGAACCATCCAGCGTCGGGACACGCATGGACATACCGGTCAGCTTTCCTTTAACCGACGGAATGACAAGCGCGCACGCTTTGGCAGCACCGGTCGTAGAAGGAATGATATTGCCGGCCGCTGCGCGTCCGCCTCTCCAGTCCTTCTTGGAAGGCCCGTCAACCGTCTTCTGGGTTGCTGTTGTGGAATGGATCGTAGTCATAAGGCCTTCAACAATGCCAAACTTGTCGTTGATCACTTTGGTAAGAGGAGCCAGGCAGTTTGTCGTGCAGGAAGCATTGGAAACGACATTCATGTCCTTCGTGTAAGTGTCGAGGTTTACACCGCAGACAAAAGTCGGGGTAACAGAGTCTTTTGCAGGAGCCGAAATAACGACCTTCTTTGCACCGGCCTTCAGGTGGGCAGATGCTTTTTCGGTTGTCGGGAATACGCCGGTAGATTCAACAACATATTCTGCGCCGATTTTCCCCCACGGAATGTTGGACGGGTCTTTCTCAGCGTAAACATTGATCTTAGCTCCGTTAACAACCAGCTTGCCATCCTCAACTTTGATATCTCCGTTGAAATGGCCGTGCATTGTGTCATACTTTACCATGTAGACCATGTAATCCGGCGCAATGAACGGGTCATTAATTCCGACGATTTCAAATGTTTCCGGCTGCGAAACGGCGGCGCGGAAAACCAGACGGCCGATCCGGCCAAAACCATTGATGCCGATTTTAATAGACATAAATTGTAACCTCCTGAAATTTAAGATTCTATATGCTATTCTATAGCAATTCCGGTAATATTACAAGCTATTCTGATATTATTTTAACTAACCTTCGGTCCTTTTCCGGGTGGGAATTGCTTTTTCTCCTATTTCTACAAATTTCTCTTCTCCGCAATAGGATTTTTTGAGAAAGGCCGCGCACTCCAGCAAGGCATCCTGTGAATTTTCGCTGTCACCCAAATTGTTTTTCAGCCCGGCTGCCACCTGGTTTTCGGAAATACTTTTGCTCTCCTTTGCCGGACCCTGCTCCGGCTCCGCCTCTGCTTTGGACGGCTCTTCCGGCCCATCGGCGGCCGGCGCAACATAAGCCATTGCCGTACCCGTTGTTCTGGGAACTGCTGAAAGAAAAACCAAAATGTAGACCGCCATAACCAGATTTACCATATGCAGACCCACAGGGAAATTCCCCATGGCACCCAGCCCGGAAAAATAGGAGATGCAATTCGGCACGGAGGTGGAAAGTGCCATGGCCGCCGCAGGAAACCCGAACAGAAAAACGTACCGCCCACTTTTTTCCGTCTCAAGGCCAACCAGTAATTTTGCCTGTGAAAACAGGAATAAAAGCAGAAATGAAACCGTAAGAGTATGATAGAGATTTTCAAGGCGGTTGGCCAGTGCCGCATAACTGACAAACATGGATATCAAACAAAGACAACCCCATACAGACGGAAAAATTGCCAGCAGGGACCGTTTTTGAAGAATTGTTTCTCCCGTGGCAAAATCATAGGCTGCCGTAAGGAACGTCACTGCTGCCAAAAGCCCTGCCGCCGAAAAAATCCGATCCAGCACCTGCGTTTCAGCAGATTCGGTGAAAAACAGACCCACAAGGGACTGCCCGGCAATAATGACACCCGTTAATGCCGCAAGTGCAGCCGTACCGGCGTGCTTTACTGTGGGAACGGCTGCCCCGTTTTCTGTGCCGCGGTAACCGAAAACCATCAGAACTATTAATGATGCCAGCAGTAAAACAGAAGCAATGGCAGCTGTCCGGCCTTTGTCTGTGTAAAATCCCGTCTGAAAATCGGAAAACTGAAAAAATTCAACCAAACGCACTGGCAGTACGACAGCCATGGCAACAGCCAGAGCAATCCAGGCGCGTTTCATAGGCAACTCTCCTCCTAAATATGTTATCTCTGGCCAATGGGAACATACGGCTTGCTTTTGGAAAGGGAACGGTAGGCCGGCCGCATAATTCTGTTGCAGGTTGACATTTCTTCTATCCGGTGGGCACACCAGCCTGCAATACGGGAAACGGCAAAAAGAGGGGTAAACAGGTCGCTGGGAATTCCCAGCATCTCATAAACCAAACCTGAATAAAAATCCACATTGGCACACATGACTTTATTTTTCCCAGTAACCCTGGCAAATACCTTTGGGGCCAGCCGCTCTACACGCTCAAACAGCTGTAATTTTTCCAGCATACCGCACTTGGAAGCAACCTTTTCAGCCTGCTGGCGCAGAATAACCGCCCGCGGATCGGACAGCGTGTAAACCGCATGCCCAATGCCATAAATCAGACCGGAATGGTCAGCAGCCTTTCCCTCCAGAACTTTTTCGAGATAAGCGGACACTTCGTCGTCGTCGGCCCAATCCTTAACCTGTTCCATCAGTTCATTCATCATCATCATAACCCGATGGTTGGCACCGCCGTGACGCGGCCCTTTCAGAGAGCCGATCGCCGCAGATATGGCAGAATAAATATCCGTACCGGTGGAAGAAAGAACACGGGTTGTAAAAGTTGAATTGTTGCCGCCGCCGTGTTCCGCGTGAACCATCATACAGATATCCAGCAGCTTGGCTTCTTCGTCGGTAAACACACGGTCCGGCCGAATAGCATTCAAGATAGATTCCGCCGCAGACTGTGTCGGATCAATTGGATGGAAATACATGCTTTTTTTATCGAAGTGCCGGCGTTTCACCTGATAGGCATACGTCATAATCGTAGGGAGGCGAGCAATCAGCTGAATGGACTGGCGCATGTTGTTTTCAAGCGATGGATCATCCGGGCTGTCATCATAAGAATACAGAGCCAAGACGGAGCGCGCCAGTTTGTTCATGACGTTTTTCGAAGGTGCTTTGATAATCATATCCTCGGCAAAATATTCCGGAAGTTCCCGGCTGTGGCTCAGGATACTGCTGAAATGCTCCAGTTCGCCGCGGGTGGGAAGTTTGCCAAACAGCAAAAGCCACGCAACTTCCTCATATCCGAAACGATTCTCTTTAACACAAGCATTTACTATGTCATTGATATCAATTCCGCGGTAAGTCAGCTTTCCCTTGTCTGGTATGCGCTCGCCGTCGGCAATCAAATAGCCATGCACATTGCATATCAAAGTCAAGCCCGCCATAACACCTGTGCCGTCCGGGTTGCGAAGCCCGCGCTTAACATTGTAAAGGTCAAATTTATCGGGCGCTATTTTATTGTTTTCCCGGTATTCACGGCAAAGTTCGCCCAACTGAGAATGATCTGTTTTTGCCTGATCTTCTTTTGTATGTACGCCCATCAGTTGCATCGCCTCCAACAAAAAACGTAAAAAACACAGCCGCCGTAGGACCAAAATAGATGCGGCTGAACAATTTCTGTTAATTTTTTAATGTTTATTAATTTTATTGTATATCAGGCGAAAAGTAAAGTCAAGCATTTCCAGGCTTCTCTGGTAATTTTTTTGCAGCAAATCTCATTTATCGTTTCATTATTATAGGCATATCCTGCTTTTTTATAAATTTATACTCTATATTTTGAATAATTCAATGCCCTTTTATGTAAATATCATTTGCTCTGAGGGGGAGAAACGATGTACAAAAAAAAAGGAAATATCCTGCTGGGACTTTTACTTTTTCTGGCCATGTTTTTCATTCCGTTCCTGGCACTGGGCGGAAATGCTTCCCGAAAGCCAAGCGGCACTTCCGAAAATTCTCAAAAACCGGAAAAGCGAAACGGCAATTCGTCCGGTTTTCGGATCCTGGATACTTCCACAGGCAAAATACTGACTGTCCAGGACCGTCCATTCCTTTACGGCGCCGTTGCAGCAGAAATGTCCCCGATGGCCAATCAAGAAGCACTAAAGGCGCAGGCGGTTGCAAGCTACACCTACTACAGCAGGCTCCGGAAACAGCAAAGAAAATCTCCTTCTTCCTCTCTGCATGAAGCGGATTTTTCCGCCGTCCCCGAAAAGTGGGAAACTTACGTCTCTCCCGATGTAATGCGCAAACGGTGGGGAGATAATTTTCAAAAATATGACCAGAATATCTCAAAAGCGGTGGATGCCGTTTTCGGACAGATTCTGGAATACAACGGCCAGCTGATCGACGCAACCTATTTTGCTATTTCCTCAGGAAATACGGAATCCGCTGAAAATGTGTGGGGCGGAACCGGATATCCGTACCTTATTTCTGTTGCCAGTCCCCTGGACGTATTCGCGGGAGGTTATGAAACCACGGTGACTTACTCCGAGCAAGAGATAAAAACACGCATTCTGCGCACCGCCCCGAAAGCAGATCTGAGCGGCTCAGCCTCCGGCTGGATTGGAGCAACAGAATGCTCTTCCGCTGGCACCGTAAAAAGCATTCTGCTGGGCGGACAAAAACGATCCGGAAATCAGGCACGCTCTGCGTTTAACCTGCGCTCCGCCAATTTTACTGTCGCCTATGCCGACGGAAATTTCACTTTCACAGTCAAAGGGTATGGACACAACGTGGGCATGAGCCAGGCCGGTGCGCAGGCCATGGCGAAGCAGGGAGCCGATTATAAACAAATTCTTGCATGGTATTATCCTTCCACAGCCCTTGCAAAACAAGGCTGAAGGCAGCCCAACCGAATCAAACGCTGACCCTCCCGGCAAGCAATTCTGACTTACCGATTCAGCTTATTCGCAATGGGAACATCGCAAAGCTGTTTAATACTGTAGACCGCCGCCGACTGCGTAATTCCATTTTGTTTTATATACTTGTAAATATCCAGATTGTAATAGCGTAGATCAATCATGTGAATCTCAGAAAAATTTTCCGTAAGATATGGGNNCCTTGCAAAACAAGGCTGAAGGCAACCCCCAACCGAATCAAGCTCTGCCCCTCCCGGCAAGCAATTCTGGTTACCGATTCAGCTTATTCGCAATGGAAACATCGCAAAGCTGTTTAATACTGTAGACCGCCGCCGACTGCGTAATTCCATTCTGTTTTATATACTTGTAAATATCCAAATTGTAGTATCGAAGATCAATCATGTGAATTTCCGAAAAATTTTCCGTAAGATATGGGATCATGCTGTTTGCAAAAGAATCCTTCAGGAGAAGCAGCTTCCCGCCTTTTGAAGAGGGACAGCGGATAACCGTCACGGCAGGATTGCCGCCGAGATAAACCGAATATTTGTCTTTTTTCTTCAAATATTCCTCCCAGTATATTCCCTGGTGTGTCACGGAACCAATCTGCTGGGTTACCGACGCCTGATCCTTCCGATAGGGTAGCTCCATGGTATCCGGCTGCTGAGCCGCATACAGAGCCTTCGAATACAGCGACCCATAAAACGGCCGGCTGACGCGGCGGTATTCAAAATTCGTCTGGGGTGCAGGCGTAAGGCCCATGGCCTTAACAAGGGCACAATAGCCCACATAAGCGCCGCGCGACGTCCAATGGTGATCCGTCTTGAAATAATAGTCACAGCCTGTTTTTTGCAGGCTGAGAGCGTCAAAGACGTCTGCCACCGACGTGTTCTGCCCCGCACCCTTTTTCAGGGTGTCCAGCTCCGCGCACTGATCGTGGTTCGGCGCGGAATCCGGAAGGTTCTGCCGCTGCTCCTGCGATCCGGACGGAACCGGCAGGATTGTCAGCGGGATGCCGGCTTTCTGCGCAAAGCCGTCCAGCGCTGCGGCGTTCCTTCGGAACGTACCTGCCGTATCCGGCAGGAGGACTTCATATATATGACCCTGACGGCCGAAATACACGCCGCCTTCCGCCGGTTCCGCCGAATAATCCGAAGCAAGATCCCGCCTGCCGGTGAGAAGCTGCCACGACGTATTCAGTTTCACAAACGATTCGCGGAGCATGAAATGATCGCCGACATACTTCCCGGCGGATTTCATGAAGCTGCCGTCCTTCAGGGTATCCAGCGTAAGGTTTGGAGGATCCTCCAGCATACGGTTCTCATCCGCAGAAAAAGACCGTTTGGGGGCAAATATCAGCCATCCATCCCCAACCACAATGGCAAGTATCAGCACGCAGGCAGCAAACACCGAACCGCGCGGACATTTTTGTTTTTTCATCTTTCTCACCTCCAAAACCAATCTATACCGACACGGGCACGCAAGACGTGCGCGGTGACCGGCAACAGCGGGCGCAGAACCACGGGCGGGAACCGCAGGC
>DHOL01000028.1:0-540 GCA_002410755.1 Ruminococcaceae bacterium UBA5391
GCCGCTTTCCCGTCTTTTTGGTAAAAAGCTTTTTTCAAACAACGCTGAAAAGAAGCTCTCCATAAGTTGGGTAGGGCCAGTACTTTGAGCCGACGAGGGATTCAATCGTGTCGGCAGGCTTCCGGGTTGCTTCCATTTGGGAAAAAACATGGCTGCGGTAATATTTGGCGATCTCCAGGGGATTACCGGACTGCGGGGCATCATTGATGTCTTTCTCCAGCTTGCCGGTTTCTGTGTAAAGCTGATCCGAAGCGGCAGAAATTTTCTGCAAAAGGTTCTTTTCAAAGCCGGGGTTAATACCAGTCTGCTTTTTGCGCAGGGACATTTCGGCGAGGTCCCTGCAATAAGAGACAGAAGCCGGAAGAATGTCTTTCTGAACCATGTCAATCATGGTGAGAGCTTCAATATTAATCTGCTTATAATAGTTTTCCAGCTCAATCTCGTAGCGGGCATGAATTTCCGCGCGGGAAAGAACTTTGTGCTTTTCCAGCAAGGCAATATTTTTGTCGGATATGTAATAGGGCAGGGCATCTACGGTGC
>DHOL01000028.1:721-1008 GCA_002410755.1 Ruminococcaceae bacterium UBA5391
GGCAGGGCATCTACGGTGCTGGGCAAATTCAGCAAGCCGCGCTTTTTAGCCTCATCAACCCATTCCGGTGCGTAGTTGTTTCCGTTAAAAATAATACGCTTATGGTTATGAATGGTATCTTTAATAAGACGGTTGAGTGTGTCCTTAAAGTCTTCAGCCTTTTCGAGGATATCCGCAAACTGGCAGAGCTCATCAGCTACAATGGTGTTGAGAATCATGTTGGGGCAGGAAAGGGAAGCCGTAGAGCCGACGCTGCGGAACTCAAATTTGTTTCCGGTAAAGGCGAA
>DHOL01000028.1:1170-1414 GCA_002410755.1 Ruminococcaceae bacterium UBA5391
AAATTTGTTTCCGGTAAAGGCGAACGGCGAAGTGCGGTTGCGGTCCGTTGAATCTTTCGGGAAGCGGGGCAGGACATCGGTGCCGATTTCCATAAAAACCTTGTTTTTCTGCTTATAGGGCTTACCATTTTCAATGGATTCAAGAATATCCGTCAGCTCATCTCCGAGGAACATGGAAATGATAGCCGGCGGCGCTTCACTTGCACCAAGGCGGTGATCGTTGCCCGCGCTTGCCACGGAAATG
>DHOL01000028.1:1586-10047 GCA_002410755.1 Ruminococcaceae bacterium UBA5391
TTGCCCGCGCTTGCCACGGAAATGCGCAGTAAATCCTGATGTTCATCAACAGCTTTGATGACGGCACATAAAAAGAGCAGAAACTGCGCATTCTGGCTTGGGGAATCGCCCGGCTCCAGAAGGTTTTCACCGGCGTCGGTGGACATGCTCCAGTTATTGTGTTTGCCACTGCCGTTGATGCCGGCGAACGGCTTTTCGTGCAGCAGGCAGGTCAGGTTATGGCGTGTTGCCACTTTTTTCATCATTTCCATGATAAGCTGGTTGTTATCGGTCGCAATGTTGCTTGTCGTGAAAATGGTAGCAAGTTCATGCTGGGAAGGCGCAACTTCATTGTGCTCGGTTTTTGCGAGAATCCCCAGCTTCCAGAGTTCCTCATCCAGGTCCTTCATGAAAGCAGCTACACGCGGCTTGATGACACCAAAGTAATGGTCCTCCATTTCCTGCCCTTTCGGAGGTTTTGCACCAAACAGCGTGCGCCCGGTGTAGACAAGGTCCTTGCGCTTTTCGTACATGGACTTGTCCACAAGAAAATATTCCTGCTCTGGCCCGACCGTTGTGATAACGCGGTTGACCTTTGTGTTGCCAAACAGGCGCAAGATACGAAGGGCCTGCTTGTTGATGGCATCCATTGAGCGAAGCAGAGGAGTCTTTTTGTCCAGTGCTTCACCTCCGTAGGAGCAGAATGCCGTTGGAATGCAAAGGGAATGGTCTTTTATAAACGCATCGCTGGTAGGGTCCCAGGCAGTATAGCCGCGGGCCTCAAAGGTGGCGCGCAGGCCACCGGAAGGGAAACTGGAGGCATCCGGTTCGCCCTTGATAAGCTCCTTGCCGGAAAATTCCATCAGCACCTTGCCTCCGGAGGCAGGAGTGATGAAACTGTCGTGCTTTTCTGCGGTAATGCCGGTCATTGGCTGAAACCAGTGGGTAAAATGCGTGGCACCTTTTTCCAGGGCCCATTCTTTCATGACATTTGCCACAACGTCGGCGACTTTTGGCTCTAAAGGCTTGCCGCGCTCGCGCGTTTCCCTCAGTGCCCGATAGGTTTCCTGGGGAAGACGTTCCTGCATCACAGTGTCATTGAATACAAGGCTCCCGAATATTTCAGGAACATTGCTCATTTGTCATCCACTCCCTGCATCATTTAGATTTCATGTCAAACAAAAAGAAGATGCCATAAGGCTTTGAAACTATGCCTTACAACATCTTATCTCTAGCCTTCTCATTATAGACGCGCACCTGCCGAAAAGTCAAGGAAACAGATTAAAAATGCAGTGATTTCAGCACTGTACTGCACTTTTTAAATTAACTTTTCTTAAATTCTATATTTTTTAAACAAAATTGCATTTGGATGACATGAAAAGTGCAAAAATTTTTCTTAAGGTAGTTTGCTTTTTCCCAGAAGTCTGACGGCTTTTCACTTCGTCCTTGCACGCATAGAAAAGAAGTATTATAATACTATAGTAGTAGTGGGGCTGACTGTGAAATCCAGAACAAAATATGGATTTCTTAATCTTTGGGAAGTGATTGTTATGCTTAAAAATGCATCTTTCTTTGGACTTTTTTTCTGGAATTCTTTCATTATGGGTATGTGGACCTGGGTGACGTTCCTGCTTTGTGAACGGATGCCAAAATCTTCACTTAATCCGAAAAAAAGCTGCTTTATGGCGCATCCATGGGAGCGCAACGGTCGCTGGTACCGGGATAACCTTAAAATACAGAGCTGGAAGGACCGCCTTCCATATCATGTAGGAAAAGGCGGATTTTCCAAGGAGCACATTACAAGCTGCTCGGTAGAATATCTTGACATATTTATCCGGGAAACCTGCCGCGGCGAATGGATGCACATGAAAAACCTATTTAGCGCCATTGTAATGCTGATTATTGATCCGCCGCTTGTAGGGCTGCTTGGTTCTTTGTTCGTTATCCTTGCCAACCTTCCGTTTGCACTGGTTCAGCGGTATAATCGTTTCCGCTTGCAGGCTTTGCGCAAGAGAAGAATCCGCGCTGTTGGTGCTGCGGGGGAAATGGAACAGAACACGGTTACTGCGTGAATCCTTTCTAAGCTTTATGGCAGCCGTCTGAATAGTACGGCTGCTATCTTTTTTATTTATAAGTTGCAACTGGGGGGAACAAAATGGCAAGAAGGCGGTTCCATTGCCTTGCGGCGCTGCTCATGTTGGCTTTTGTTTTAGTCCAGGCAATGCCCATACCTGTTTCCGCCACTTCAGGCTTCTCTTTTGCTCTTGACCAGGCTTCCGCCTGTGCAGGTGAAACCGTTGCGCTAAACCTGCAGCTCGGTTCCAAAACAAATATTGCAGGGTTTCGTACTTTTGTTGGCTACGATGATTCTAAGCTAAAATTTATAGGGACAAAAACCTCATCTGATATTGAAGAGGGGACACTTTGCGTAAACAGCCGTGCCAACCCTGTCTGTGCCGTCTATGTATGTAATACGGATAAGGGACATGCACCGGCCCTTTCCGGAACGGTTCTTACGTTTCTGTTTTGTGTCAGGGACGGAGTTACAGACAGTGCAACCAGCCTACAGGTGAGCGTTGATGAGACATGCGACTACAATGGAAAAAACATGCAGATGGACACGGACGGCGCGGTCAACCTGCAAATTTCTCATGAAAAGGCTCAAGGCTTACGGCTTACCGCTCTGGAGCCGACGCAGGGGACACTAAGTCCCGCTTTTTCCCCTGGCACTTTCTGTTACAAGGTTTCCGTTGGATCGCAGGTACAATCGATTTCGTTCCGCACAGTTTCCCCAGAAGGCACAACCGTCAAAATCAGCCGGCATTTGCTTTATGCTGCCGGTAAAGAGACGTTAATCCAAATTACGGTATCATCTTTGGACGGAAAGGAAAAGACCAGTTACTGTGTTACGGTAATCCGTGCTGCAAAAGGGGCGGAAACAGGGCAGGAGTCGACTCCTGCCACAGGACACAAGAGTACGTCGTCTGCATGGAGGAAACGCCAGCTGTCATCTGCGGCTTCAGACAAGAGGAAGACGTCGTCAGCTGCATCTGGAATTTATAGCAGATTAGCTTCCCTGCTTTCTTCCGGACAGGCTTTAGGGAACTCTTCCCCAATCATTTTTGCCGGAAGCAATCAATCCGCTTATTTTAATCTTATCCTTGGTGCCAGTCTGTTTGCGGCCATTGGAATTATTATTGGCCTGCTTCTTGGGCGGAGGAAAAAATAAAATCAGGAATGGCGCTGGGTAGACGACATCCCTGATTTTTATTCGCGGCGGAATTTATTCTCACGGCTTTTCCGGCAAAAAACATGATTCCCGATTGTAATGCTGTATTCGCCTCTGTTTGGATTCCGCGCAGTTTTGAAGAACACAATAGCAACGATCATTAAAAGCGCAAAGCGGGCCGGCAGGCTGGGTTCCCAAAAGAGTGTCGCAAGCAGTGAAAAACTCATGCTGACGCAGATGCAGAGGGAATCCGGCCGAATGATGACAAAGAAGTGAAAGAAGACGGCAGAAATAATCAGCAGAACGAGCATCTTACTGACAGGCCAAAGCCCCAGCAGCGCTCCGAAAGCGCAGGCAATGGATTTGCCGCCGTGAAATTTCAGGAACGGCGAAAAAGCGTGGCCCAGAACGGGTGCAATGGTTACCGGAAGCAACTGTATTCCGCGGATGCCCCCAAAGCGGACGGCCACAAAAACCGGCAGTGCGGCTTTCAGCACATCGAGTGCAATACATGTTAATCCAATGCCATGACCTGCCTCACGAAACACATTGATTCCGCCGGGGTTGCTGTCGGGGGAAACTTTGCGAATGTCAATGCCGCAGACCTTTTTGGGAATCAGATAGCTGTACATGACAGAGCCGGAAAGGAACCCAAGAACTGTGAAGAAAATCCAACCAATACCCAAAAGCGGACACCACCTTTCACAGTGAAATTGAATTACAGGGTGGCGGAGCGAGTGAAATCAGATAATCCGCAATGCGGCTGTCTGTGTCTGCCGGATAAAACTGTTCCTGGGCTTCCGCCATTTTCCGGGCGGCTTCTTTGTCCAGCGCCAGATGGCAGGCCTCAAGGACAGCGCGGCTGATACTGTCTGCAAAAATAGCTGCCCCGTGCCTTGCGAGAAAAGCAGCATTCTGCTGCTCACAGCCGGGAATGGGGTGTGTCAGAACGGTTGGAATGTGCTTGGCGATTGCCTCGGTCGAGGAAAGGCCACCGGGTTTTGTGAGGACTACATCGGCTGCATCCATGTAAAGTCCCACTTTTTCTGTATAGCAGAGCGGCGTAATGCAATGGCTCATGGAAGAAAGTTTGCGGAAAAGTGGTATATTGTTCCCGCAGAGTGCCACAACACGGGAACCAGGTACGGCAGAAAGAAGCCCTTCTGCCAATGCTGCGAGATTTCCATATCCCATACTGCCGCCCATAACAAGAAAGATATAACCGGACAGACTGAGTCCCAGTCTTTGACGCGCTTCACTTTTCTGTGTGTGCCTGAGGAACTGCGACCGCACGGGAATGCCGATCGGCACAAGCCTGTCGGCAGGAATGCCCCGCTGAATGAATTCCGCTGCAAGGGACGCTGAAGGGATAATATAACTGTCCAGAGCCGATTCTTCCCAAAACGGGATACAGGTATAATCTGTCACAAGGCCGACAGCGGGAACCGTAAGGCCGGATTTTCGGCGCAGCCAGGTTACAGCCTGAGCACTGAAAATGTGGGGGCAGACAATCACATCGGGCCGATAAGTACAGATTTTGCTGCAAAGCTGTTTCGCATAAAACGTATTCAGGAAAAAAATCGGCGAGCATCCGCCGGGCCTCGAAAGGGACATGCCGGCGCGGTAAAGCAGACCGAAAAGATAGGGGACATGAACCGTCACATCAGCATAAAGGCTCGAAACATGCCTGGAAGTTTTGCTGTTCCGGAGCTTCAAAACATCCAAGACCTCGGCCCTGCAGCCGCGGGCCTCCAGACATTCCCTGACGGCGAGTGAAGCGGAATTATGCCCCTGCCCCGTAGCCGTAGATAGTATCAAAAATTTCATGGGAACCCTCTTCCTCTTGGGGTGCTCAGCCCTGCCTAACCTTATCCTGCTTCTAATAGTACACCAGATCCTTCCTTTTTTCAACCGGCGGTGCTTTCCGTTTATCTGACTGATTTTAAAGGGAAAGGTTTGCCGAATCTGTTAAAACCGCAGAAAATGGAATTACCTGTTTACTTTAGCATGCTAATATGGTAACATACTACCATATTAAATTATTTCAGTTCATGATGGAGGAATGAGAAGAATGAAAAAGACAATTGCCGCCCTGATTGCAGGGCTGATGGTGCTTTCCACTTCCGGCTGCGGCCTTGTTTCCCGCCAGAATGCGGCATCTGCCGCATCCGGCACGGATGCTTCCTGGGACAAAGTAAAATCCTCGGGGCAGCTTGTGCTTGGGTTTGACAAGGAATTCCCGCCAATGGGCTTTATAGATACCGCGACCGGCGAAACGGTCGGCTTTGACATTGACATGGCAACGGAAGCCTGCAAGCGTCTCGGCATCAAAGTAAAATATCAGCCGATTGACTGGAAGAACAAATCAGCCGAGCTGAATGGTGGGAACGTAGACTGCCTCTGGAACGGCCTGAGCAAGACGGATGAGCGCGAGAAGCAGTTTCTGCTCAGCACGCCGTACATGAAAAACAACCAGATTATCCTCGTGAAGACCGGTACCAATTACAAAGGGCTGGAAAGCCTTTCCGGTAAGACGATTGGTGTTCAGTCGGACTCTTCCGCTGAAACTGCCCTGAATGCGGATGCAAATGCCACGTTTAAAAAATCGCTCAAAGATGTTGTCCAGATTGATGATTACAGCAAAGCCGTGCTGGAAATCCAGAATGGTACCATTGATGCGATTGCAATTGATGAAGTGGTTGCACGGTATTACCTCACCAAAAATCCGGGTGCTTATGAAATCCTTCAGGACAGTTCCGGAAAAGATATTTCACTTGCTGTAGAAGACTATGTTGTCGGCTTCCGTAAAAATGACATGGCGCTGGGAAAAAAAGTTGACGCGACTCTAGAGGAAATGGCGAAAGACGGTACTGCCGCAAAGATATCCCAGAAGTGGTTTGGTAAAAATGTTGTAACACTTGCGGGCTGAGCCTGCAAAAAAATCGAGAGGAGCTGGAAATTGAGCTACACCGTTTTGCTTTTGCAAATGCTTGATGCATCACTGATGACGCTGCGCATCTTTTTTGTTACCCTGATTTTTTCGTTGCCGCTTGGCCTCCTTGCTGCCGCAGGACGGATGTCCCGCTTCCGGGCCATCCGCATACCTGTGAGCATCTATATCCTGCTGATGCGCGGCACACCGTTGATGCTCCAGCTCCTGTTTATTTTCTATGGATTTAAACCGATTTTTGGCATCCAGTTTAACCGTGTCCCGGCAGCAGAAGTCGCATTTATCCTAAACTACGCCGCATATTTTGCGGAAATTTTCCGCGGCGGCATAGCAGGTGTCCCCCGTGGGCAGCGTGAGGCCGCAAAAGTGCTCGGCTTTACGCGCGGGCAGACATTTTTCCGCATCCTGCTGCCTCAGGTCATTAAGAGTATTCTTCCGCCAATGAGCAATGAATTTATCACGCTGGTCAAAGATACTTCACTTGCAGAAGTCATTGGTGTTGTTGAGCTGTTGAAAGTAACTTCGGATTGGGTTTCCTCTGCGGTCAGCATGGTGCCGTTTGCAATCGCGGGTGTCTTTTATCTTATTATGAATGCCGTAGTAACGCGTTGCTTTGGCGCAGCCGAAAAACATTACAGTTATTATCGCTGAGGAGGTGCCGGGTATGCCAATTTTGACCGCAAAGGGGATTCACAAGAGCTTTGGTGGAGAGGAAGTGCTGAAGGGCATTTCACTTTCCGTAGAAAAAGGCGAGGTGCTGGCGGTTATCGGGCCTTCCGGCTCCGGCAAAAGCACTCTGCTCCGCTGTATTACTCAGCTTGAAACAGTAGACAACGGTGAGATTACGGTCTGTGGTGATACGCTTGTCACGACAGGACCGGACGGCAGTGCTTCCTATTCCAGTCGGGCTGTTTGCAGCAGGATTGCGCTGCGCATGGGCCTTGTATTCCAGAATTTTAACCTTTTCCCTCATTTTTCTGTCCTGCGCAATATCACGGAAGCTCCGGTCTGTGTGCTGGGAAAACCAAAGGGAGAAGCCGAGGCCAAGGCGCGCAGCCTTCTTGCCAAGATGGACCTTTCCGATAAGGAAAATGCCTATCCCTGCCAGCTTTCCGGCGGCCAGCAGCAGCGTGTTTCCATTGCGCGGGCACTTGCCATGGACCCGGATATTCTCCTGTTTGATGAGCCTACCAGTGCATTAGACCCCGAACTGACGGGAGAAATCCTGAACGTGATGCGGTCCCTTGCCTCCGAGCACATGACAATGGTTGTTGTGACGCATGAGATGGCTTTTGCCCGTGATGTTGCCGACCAGGTCATTTTCATGGCAGACGGTTCCATTGTGGAGCAGGGGACGCCGGAACAGGTCTTTGTTCATGCGCAGAACGAGCGCACAAGGGCATTCTTAGCACGCTTTAATCAACCCTGACCTTTCTTTTCGTGGCAGACAAAAAGCAGCCCGGCTGAGCAGCTTCAGCCGGGCTGCTTTTTCTAATATCAGCGGGAAAGTGGCTGCGCATGGCTGGCTTGCGGTCTGGCATCAAAAGCCATGCCTCCCGGAAGAATTATCCGAAACATGCGTTTTGAATTGCTCTGGAAAGAATATGGCCATGGTTAAGATTATCAATAATAACCAAATATTTACTAAAGAATTATCAACATTATATATTCCATTTTTACATATTGTGGTACACTATAACTATAAAGTTAATTATTTCAATTAAACTTTATATATTATTTTGCAATATGTTAGGTGGTAAGCTGAATTTAAAAAGGGAAGCAGAGTGTGAGGACACGCATCAGGTAACCCTGCCGTTACGATGTATTCGTCTCCCATTGCCTTGGCTACGGATGCACAGGCTATCCCACTTCCGTGCCGGGATGGAGATATGTAAAAGCCTTCCTTCCGCAAAAAGATTTCGCTGCATCGACTGACCATCTCAGTTATTATTACGTCAAAACCGACGAGCTCGAGAAGGTTTACGGAGAAATCTTTGATCGGAATAGAACCTTTCGTGCTGATGCCCAGATGGGAAGAGAGACAAAGGAACAATGGATTAGGACGGCTGTCCGTTTTACCGATTATGGCCTTTACAGGAATGGAATTTATCTTTCGCCCGATTTGTATGTTGCGGTTTTTGACTGGATTTCGTGGGTACTCCTGGCTCTTGGGCTGTCGGCGGCAGCGGCCGTCCTTGCACATCAGTGGTCTGTTCACCGAAGGCGCTCAGGCAGCGCCGGAAATGCCGAACCGGATGACGTAAAATAGTTCGCCTTGAAAAGAATATAAAAAATATATAAAA
>DHOL01000028.1:10209-20786 GCA_002410755.1 Ruminococcaceae bacterium UBA5391
ATATAAAAAATATATAAAAGATGCACCTCAGGCAGGCTTAAAAGGCCGCTTTCAGGTGCATCTTTTTGCTGTCTCAATCAGTTTTATCTCGAAAGTGGCTGCGTATGGCGGGTAAGCCAGCTAAGGGCATCTCCGGAAACAAGAGGGGAAAGCGTTTCAAAAACGTGCTTATTGTAGCCGTTCAGCCATGCAAGCTCCTCGTCCGTAAGAAGTTCCGGTAGCACCGGCGACGTGTCGATTGGGAAAACCGTAATAATGTCGAACTTCAGAAAATGCCCGTATTCATTGTCACCTGCATCGGCGACAATCATCAGGTTCTCCGTGCGGATGCCAAATTTTCCACCTTCATAGACACCAGGTTCGTTTGTCATTGTCATACCGGCGTGGAACACAACATGATTGGTCCAGCGCAGGTTCTGCGGTCCTTCATGGACACTGCCGAACATGCCGACACCGTGCCCGGTGCCGCAGCGGTATTCAATGCCGTGCTTCCAGAGAGGCTCACGGCAAAGAATATCAATGTTTCCGCCTGTGCTTCCTTCCAGAAAGACAGCAGTTGCAAGGGCGATATGTGATTTTAAAACCCAGGTATAGCACTCTTTTTCTTCCTGCGTGACTGGGCCAAGCGCATAAGTACGCGTAATATCTGTTGTGCCGTCCAGGTACTGCCCGCCGGAATCCACCAGCAGCAGGCCGCCCTTTCCCAGTACCTTACAGGCTTCAGGTTTCGGTTCATAGTGCATCATGGCCGCATTTTCGCGGTAGGCGGCAATCGTTGCAAAGCTAAGGCCGCGGTTCCCTTCCTGCTTTGCCCTCTCACCGCGCAGGACATCACAGACATCACATTCCGTCAGCTTTTCACCCGAATTCAGCCGCTTTTCCAACTTTGCGTAGCCATTGACAAGGGCTACACCGTCGCGGATATGCGCTGCACGGAATCCGGAAATTTCCGTCGGATTTTTAATGGCTTTGAGGTCGGTTACAAGGTCATGGCCAGTCTTTATGGCTATATTCGGATTACTTTCCAGTGCGCTGAAAATGGCATAGCTGACAGCGTCCGTGTCAACCAGAGCAACCGCCTTTTTTGAAACCGAACGCAGGAATGGGATGATCTCCTGATAGCCTCGGAGGGAGACGCCATTCTGCTGCAGCTCTTCCCCAACGGGGGCGGGAACACGGGAAAGGTCGGTAAAAAGGTAGGCGGAATCCGGAAAGACCGCCGCGTAAGCAAGTGCAAACGGGCTGTCCTCTACGTCACTTGCACGGAGGTTCAGCAGCCAGGCTACACAGTCGAGCCGGCCGATTACTTGGCAGTCTGCGCCCTGTCCTTTCAGCCCGGCACGGACTTCGGTGAGCTTCTGCCGGCAGGTTTTGCCCGCATAAGCGGCGTCGTGCAGGAAAATCTCCGTGTGCGGAATAGGCGGGCGGTTTACCCAAATACTGTCAGTCAGGTCGGCCTGCTTAATCCTGATTCCTTTTTCTGCGAAAAAGCTCTCCATTTTCCGGACATCTGCCGCGGAGAACAGGCTGCCGTCAAAGGATACTGTTTCACCGGGATGAAGTTCACCCCGCACAAACTCTGGATAAGTAGGAACACCCTTTACAGCCATGCGGTAAAGTTCAATGCCGCTGCCTTTGAGTTCCTGCTCGGCCTGAATAAAATACCGCCCATCCGTCCAGAGCCCGCTTTTTGCCGCAGTGACGGCGAGTGTGCCGGCAGACCCGGTAAAACCGGAAAAATACTGGCGTGCCTGCCAGTGGGCAGGTGAATACTCACTCAGGTGAGGATCTGCGGATGGAATAAGATAAGCCTGAACGCCTGCTTCTTTCATTTTTTCGCGGAGAAGGGCAATCCGCTCGGCAACTTTCTGCATGAATCAATCGACTCCTTTTTGGTTCGGAACAAGCCGCAGTACCGGGTGTTACCCTGCGGTTCTGCTTTCATGGCCTGAAATGTTCCCAAATATCCTTTTTTCAGTATAGAACGCGTGGAAAAGCATGTCAAGAAATGTACCATCCTTTGCAAAGGGTACGAGAAATATTTCCTGAAACTTCAGGAAAATGGTTGGCACAGTATATCATTTGCTTTATAATATAAAAGAAATGAATTAAAATAAAAGGGGTTATTTCGGTAATTATGACGGACTGTGGGAAAAAAATACTGAAAATAAGGCAGTATTTAAAGTTTTGTAAGAAGAAAACATTTTTAATTGTACTTGTGCTTGCCCTTTATGCGGGGGCCATCGTCTTTGCGTGTCAGCCAGCGATGGTAGGATATATTGCCGGGTCGCTTTCATATGGGCGGACGACCGCTACTACAGCTATAACGGCAAATCAGGTAAAAATATACGCAGGCAGGGGAGCTGATTATCAGGTGATTGCAACACTGCCAAAAGGCACCGTTGTGGAGCTGAGGGAAGCACTGGAGGCAGACTCCGGCTGGGCCAACATCCGGACGACAGACGGTCTTTCCGGCTGGTGCAGCCGGAAAGACCTTGACTTCAGCGGCATTAACCTTGCTTCATCTCCCCTTGCGCAGTTTCCGGCCCCGGCAGAATTAGTTTCTTCTGTGCCAGTTTCGTCTTCTGCGTCGTCCCAGCCTGCGGGTTCATCTCAAAAAGTTGTCCCGTCGCAGGTTACCATGGAAAAAGCCTCTTTACCGCTTGCAGTGTCTGTTTCCATTGCGGATCAGCGCGTTACCGTGCTTGATGCGAAGCAGCGCGTTGTAAAGCAGTTTGTCTGTTCTACCGGTGCCAAAGAGAGTGAAACACCGACTGGGACATTTACTGTCAAGGACCGCGGCAAGTCCTTTTTCAGCCAAAGTGTCAACGAAGGCGGCTATTACTGGACGCAGTTTGACGGGGACTATCTTTTCCACAGCGTCCCATTTGACAAAGACCGTCATATGGAACCAGAGGAAGCTGCAAAACTTGGTACACCGGCTTCCCATGGCTGCGTCAGACTTGCCATAGAAAACGCGAAATGGATTTATGACAATATTCCCCGCGGGACGGTAGTCAAAGTTAAGTAACAAAAAGGAAAAGGGAGTTTTTAATGCTAAACCGGACAAAAGGAATTATTTTTGATGTAGATGGGACGCTCTGGGATGTTTCTGATTTGGTTGCAGAGAGCTGGAATATTGCGCTTCGGCGTCAGCCGGATGTTTTACGCAGGGTAACTGCGGAAGAAATCCGTGGCATGATGGGCAAGACTATGACGGAGATTTATAACCTTATTCTGCCGGGCAGGGACAAACAGTTCCAGGAACTGGTTTGCAGGGAATGTGAAGGAGCAGGAGACAGACTTCTGCGCGAGCGCGGCGCGAACCTGTACCCGGCAGAAGAAAAGACGTTGGAAATGCTTTTTGGCACCTACCGGCTTTTTATTGTAAGCAACTGCCGGGACGGCTACATTGAACAGTTCCTCGGCTTTTCCCATTTTGGGAGGTTCTTTGAGGACTCTGAGTGCTTTGGTCGTACCGGAAAACCAAAGTGTGACAACATCAGGCTGCTTTTGGAGAGGAACCATCTGGGAAAAGCAGTCTATGTAGGTGACACACACCTCGACTTTGAGTCTGCAAGGAGTGCAGGGGTTCCGTTCATCCATGCGGCGTATGGATATGGGAAAGTCCCAGAAGCAAAGTATGCCGTCCAATCCTTTTCGGGACTGGCGGAAGTAGTGCCGCAGGTTCTATGAAAAACAGAATCCTGCCGTACCGGTTGCAACCTTGTGGCTGTATTTTTACAGTTTGTTCAACCTTAGGCTGAAAAGCTGTGGTATGATTAAAAACAGCTTAATATGCAGCGATTCCGTCAGTCAGTGAAAGGAGACGGTCCGATTTATGGATAACTGGTTTACCCGCTTTGCCCTTTGGTGGAGCAGGCTTATGTCAGGCAGGCACGGCACCGATCAGTTTTCCTTGGCACTGTTTGTCCTCTATTGTGTTTTGATGCTGTTTTCCAGCATTTTTGGGAACCGCTTTCTATTCCTGCTTTCCATTGCTGCACTGGCTTTCTGTATTTTCCGGATGATGTCCCGGAATCAGGAACAGCGCTGGAAAGAAAACTCCTGGTTCCTCGGCTGGTGGAATCCGTTTTGGCACTGGATGCGCAATATCCATTCCCGTTTCCGCACGGAGCAGGACTATGCAGCCATGAAAGCACGCGATCATGATGTCTACAGATATTTCCGCTGCCCAAAATGCAGGAACAAATTGCGTGTACCCAAAGGAAAGGGAAAAATCGTCATTACCTGTCCGGTATGCCATACGGACTTTATGCGGAGAACGTAAAGGGAAAATATAAAATAGAGGAAGGGGTTCCGGCTTTTTAACCGGAACCCCTTCCTGCTTCAACCCTTTATTATCCTGAAATTCAGCATTTGCCCAGTGCATATTTTTCAATGGCAAGGGCGGCGCCGTCCTCCGTGTTTGGAAGTGTTATTTTATCAGCAGCGTGCTTTGCTGCTTCCTCCCCGTTTCCCATTGCAATACCGATGCCACAGTCACGGAGCATTTCAATATCGTTTGCACTGTCGCCGACTGCAAGAATCTCACTTTGCAGAACAGGGAAACCCGATTTGCTGAGATATTCGCAGAGCATCCGGAGACCGGACGCTTTTGTTACACCGGGAGCCATAACCTCAATGCCGGTTCCAGCTTTGAGCAGTGTATATTTTCCGTAGGAAGCGAGAGTATCCCACAGCTTCGGAAATATGGCAGGCGGGAGATAGGGAAGATTTACTTTTTCAATATGCCCGGGATTACTTTGCAGGAAAATGCAGAGGTTTCCTACTTCAGCGGCAAGCTGCCGAAGGGCAGCTGCATGGGCGGGCCGGATAGGGCCTGACATTTCGCTGCGGAACGATTGAATGTAGATTTTCCCGTCACGCCAAATTTCGGCAGGACAGCTGTCCGGAAGATTCTTTAGGAGCCAAAGCACATCTGCTTCCGCAATATATTTTGCACAAACGGGGCAGTCCTGTTTTCGGCTGTAAACGACAGCCCCGTTTGAGGCAACCAGATAGTCAATGCCGCGGATGGATGCAATCCCTGGAGGAAGATACCGGTATGGTCTTCCGCTTGCCGGAACGACGACAATACCGGCGGAAACAGCTGCTTTTAAGGTACACTCCATCCGTGGAGAAACAGTCTTATGGTCATTCTGAAGCGATGTACCATCAAGGTCGAGGGCAATCAGTTTAATTTGCAATTTATTCACGAATCCTGTGATTTATTTTATTCGGCTCATTCGGCGGATAATTTCCCGTGTCTTTATGAGGTCATCCTTTGTACTATTGATGTCGTTCTTGGCCATGCCCATGTAAAGCAGGTCGGTGACGATCAGGGAAGCGTTACGGGAAGCGATTGCACCAAGGCGCAGCTCATGCTCCGTTGTAGGAATATAAAGTGGAATGTCAATCTGCTTCAGCAGTGGGCTTTTTTGAAACTGCGTAATGGCAATCGTGGGCACCCCCTTTTCTTTTGCGTATTTCATCCCGATGACGACTTCACGCGTTTTGCCGCTATAACTGACGGCAAGCGCAGCGTCTTTTCCCGTCATATGAGCAGCAGCGGCAAGCTGGTCGTGAAAATCGCTGCGGTAAAAAGCACGGTGGTTAATGCGCGTCAGCTTTTCACGGAAATCCATGCAGACGATGCCAGATCCGCTGACACCGAAGAGATAAACAGTCCGGCACTTTAAGAGCGCATTGACTGCTTTCTCCAAATTTTCAACATTCAGCAGCCGGTAAACCTGATCCTGAAGGGAAGAATTCAGCCTTTCCGCCTTTTTTACAACAACAGACATGGAATCATTTTCCTGGATGACGTCGTCAAAGCTCTTAATCTCGTCGGTGCTGTCGTGGGCAAGATCAACCTTTAGGGCCGTAAAACCTTTATAGCCGAGCTTATGGGAAAAGCGAATGACTGCCGCCGCGGACACGCCGGCTTTTTCTCCAAGGTTCTGCGCCGAGCTCAGTGTTGTTTCATTTGGGTAGGCCAAAATATAGCGGGCAATCTTTTTTTCAGCTTCCGTGTCAGACGAGAGCCCCTCGCGGATTTTAAATACACAGCTCATACTTTGGGCTTTTCCCCCCTGACTTTAGGAGATAAACCGTTTTCTGCAAGCGAATGAATTGCCTTTGAAATATTGCCGCGGTTCCGGCTGAGAATGGTTTCACAGTCTTTGGGACCAAGTCCTGTGAGTGCCATGCAGATTGCCACTTTTACATTGGAATCGCTCTTTCCCAGATAATCTGCCGCTTCACGGTAAGTGCACTGGCCGCAGGACATGATGATATGCTTTGCCCGCTCGATAAGTTTCTGATTTGTCGGCTGCACATCTACCATCAGGTTCCCATAAACTTTGCCGTATTGAATCATCAGTGAGGTTGAAATCATGTTCAGAATCATTTTCTGTGCGGTGCCCGCTTTCATTCGGGTTGAGCCGGTAATGATTTCCGGGCCGACGACCGCTTCTATTTTTGTTTTGGCGTGCGAGGAAATAACGGCGCCGTGGACACAGCTGATAGCGCCGGTGTAAGCACCGACTTTATTTGCGTAGTCAAGGCCGCCAACCACATAAGGCGTTCTTCCGCTTGCTGCAAGGCCGATTACAGTGTCATCCGCCGTCAGCCCGGCAGAGGCAAGGTCACTTTCTGCAAGAGAAGGATCATCTTCCGCACCTTCTTTTGCTTTAATCAGGGCACCATATCCGCCGGCAATCATCCCCTGGATAAGTGTTGGCTCAACGCCAAAAGTCGGCGGGCACTCACTTGCGTCCAAAACTCCGAGCCTTCCGGACGTTCCCGCTCCTATATAAATTACTCGGCCGCCACGCACCATGCGTTCATGAGCCTGGTCAACCAGTTCCGCAACCTGGGGCAGAACTTTTTCGACGGTAGAGGCAACGGTTTTGTCCTCCCCGTTTTCAACGCGGAGCATTTCCATCGTGTTCATCATGTCAATATGCCTGCTGCGTGGATTTACCTGCTCCGTGCTGAGAGCGTTCAAATTTACTGCCATAAATTTCAGCTCCTCCGATTCCTAGACTTCCGCCTTTTAAGGCCCGGCGGGGAACTCTGCAATCTGTTCACCTTTTTTATGCTTCCTGTTACAGTTCCAGTACAGTACGGCATTAACATTATATCATAATCAGCCGGAAAAGAAAGGTGAAAAAGAAAATTTAATTTCATATTTAGCGTGAGATTAGTAAAAATATTATTTCAGAAATGCCGAAAAGCGCAGCAAATGAGGAAAAAACACTATAAAATAAAATTTTAAGGAATGCAGCTAAAATAATAAAATAATATTGACACGCGCTAAATAAAATATATAATAATATCTGAAGAGGGAAGGCGGGCCGGTTGCTATTCCCACTACCCACAGAAATAGGGAAATGGGTGGCTGTCCATGAACGGCATTCCAAATTATTTCATAGAGGGAGAGGTTAGAAAGATGGATTACCAAAAAACCGCAAAAGAAGTTCTTTCGGCAGTCGGTGGCAAAGAGAACATCGCTGCAAACGCGGTCTGTATGACAAGGCTGCGCGTTTCGGTTGCCGACACCAGCAAAGTTGATGTCAGCAGGCTCAAGAACATCGAAGGCGTTCTTGGCGTTGTCAATTCGCAGACGGTTCAGATCGTTTTTGGGCCGGGCACGGTAAACAAGGTCGGCGCGGCATTTGCCGATCTGACCGGTCTGGCACTCGGTGCGGAAGTGGCAGACGTCAAGGCCGTGGCTAAGGAAAACAAGCAGATAAACAAAGAAAAGCACAATGGCCCGGTGCAGCGTTTCCTGAAAAGAATCGCCAACATCTTTGTACCGCTGCTTCCCGGCATCATTGCAGCTGGCTTGATTAACGGTCTTACCAACGTCATTAACGTTTCCAACGGAAATGCGTGGATGGGTGTTTGGTGGTACCAGTGCATCCGTACAATCGGCTGGGCACTGTTCGCCTATCTGCCAATTTTTGTCGGCATGAACGCCGCAAAGGAATTTAAAGGCTCACCAATCCTTGGCGCACTGGCAGGTACATATTTTGTTGTAAATGCATCAATGCCCCTGCTTGCCAAAGTTGGTAATGTGCAACTGAAACTTCCACTGACGGGTGTCTTTAACCCGGGCAACGGCGGCCTGATTTCCGCTTTGCTTGCCGGCATCCTCTTTGCCTATCTGGAAAGGTGGATCCGCAAGTGGATGCCGAACATTCTCGATACCTTCTTCACACCGCTCTTGACGGTGATTCTGGGCGGCCTTGTGACCGTGATTGTGCTCCAGCCGATTGGCACATGGCTTACACAGGGAATTTATTTCATCCTGAACTTTTTCTATACTTCTCTTGGAGCACTCGGCGGCTATCTGCTTTCTGCGGGCTTCCTTCCACTGGTTGCCCTCGGGTTGCACCAGGCCCTTACACCAATCCACGCAATGCTGAACGATCCGTCCGGCCCGACCAACGGCATCAATTACCTGCTGCCGATTCTGATGATGGCAGGCGGCGGACAGGTTGGTGCTGGGATTGCAATCCTTGTTAAGTCGAAGAACAAGAAGCTTAAGAGGATGACCAGAGACTCTCTGCCCGTTGGTATCCTTGGCGTTGGCGAACCTCTGATGTACGCTGTGACGCTTCCGCTTGGCAGACCGTTTGTCACTGCCTGCCTTGGTGCCGGCATCGGCGGTATTCTTGCTTCCCTGTTCCGCCTCGGGACAGTTTCCCAGGGCGTTTCCGGGCTGTTTGGCTTGATGATTGTTGTCCCTGGGCAGCAGCTACAGTATGTTATTTCCATGCTTGCAGCGTATGCGGGCGGATTTGTCCTGACCTATTTCTTTGGGATAGATGATTCCCGCATTGATGCGGTTTATGGAAAAAATGATGAAAAGCCGGTGGAGATTGAGAAGCACAGTGAAAAAATGACAAAGAAATAACGGAATTCACTACATGAAGGAAAGGAGCGGGCTTTGATGGATCGGTTTGGCATTTCACTTTACCTTGGCTCGGGCCCTAGGAAAAATGCGGGAATTATAGCAAAAGCCCGCGATGCGGGTATCCACTGTGCCTTTACTTCTCTCCAAATTCCGGAAGAGAGCTCTGAAAACTCTGTCCGGGATGTAAAGGAACTTCTGAACCTCTGTAAGGAGAGCGGTATTTCCCTGATTGCAGATATTGGGCCGAGGACTATGGGACGGCTTGGATTCCGGGACTTTTCCGACCTGAAGCGCACCTGCATCACTCACCTGCGTGTGGATTATGGCTTTTCCTGCCGGGAAATGGTGAAACTTTCAAAAGATTTCCACCTTGTTGTGAATGCGAGCACGCTACGGGAAGAAGAAGTTAGAGAACTGAAAAGTCTGAATGCCGATTTTTCACGAATCAGCGCATGCCATAATTTTTATCCAAAACCGCTGACCGGGCTTTCTGTTGAGCGTGTCCGGAGAATCAATGAGCGGATGCACCGCTTTGGCCTGACAACCATTGCATTTACGGCCGGTGACGGTGAACTCCGCGGGCCGCTGAAAATGGGCCTGCCGACAGTTGAGGAGCATAGAAATGGAGAAGTCCTCCTCAATATGCTCCAGCTGCGCGAGCTTTGCGGGACGGATGTCTGCATGGTAGGCGATGTGGACTGCAGCAACCGGGCATACCGCCAGATTAAAGAGCTTTCGGAAGGCTATGTAACACTTGACGCTGAAATCAGGCCGGAGTACCGTTATGTTGCCGGCCTGATCCATCATGACCGCCCGGACTCCAGCGAATATGTAATCCGTTCCCAGGAATCCCGCGGCTATGCAAGTCAGGGGAAGCTGTTCCCCGCGGAGAATATGGAACCGCGAAAACGTGGGAGTATTTCCGTCGGCAATGAAAAATATCTCCGTTATTCCGGTGAACTGGAAATTGCCCGGCAGGATCTTCCAACCGAGAAGCGGGTTAATATCATTGGCAGGGTTAAACCTGAATCCCTTCCATATCTTGACTACATTACAGACGGTATGGGCTTCCGGTTCCAGGTTGGGGATGAACCGGCCTGACTGGGCAGGATACTATTTATCCAGATATACTAAAACAGGAAGGAAATCTGCAAAAATGGGCTTATTCCATAGAAATGAAGCGGTACCAATTCCGGAAAACGCTGTTTTGTCACCATCTACCGGCAGGATTATTCCAATTTCAGAAGTCAAGGACCCTGTTTTCGCGGGGAAAGTGCTGGGAGACGGTGCGGCCGTAATTCCGATGAAAAACCAGGTTGTGGCGCCGGTTTCCGGAACGGTTGTCGAGATTGCAGATACCCTTCATGCAGTGTGTCTGGAAGGGGACAACGGGCTGGAAATCCTGATTCATTTAGGGATTGATACCGTAAAGCTGAACGGGAAAGGTTTTGTCTGCCATGTGAAGAACGGGCAACATGTTAATGCCGGTGATCCACTGATTGACATGGATGTTGATGCCATCCGCGCGAGTGGCTTTGACCCTGTGACACCATGTGTTATTACAAACATGGATTTTGTCAAAAGGCTGACGTTTGCTTCCGGTACGGCTGCGGCAGGCAGGACAGTTTTGATGGAATTTTCAAAAAATAAT
>DHOL01000028.1:20977-28176 GCA_002410755.1 Ruminococcaceae bacterium UBA5391
GGAGCGCCTTCTTTTGGCATGTTTCTGCTGCATAATAAGCGGCTGCCCTCCGTAGAATATGTCCGGGAAAGGAGGGTGGTACGATGACGGATCGCTATGATTCCCCTGACGACTACGACAGGATTCCGGACGATGGGCAAGATGAATTTCCAAATCTGGAACTCTACCGCTATACGTTTCGGGCCTACTGTGATACACCGCCTTATCTTCTTATCAGCGACGACAGTGTACCGGAACGTCCCGGAACCGTTCCGCCTAACTGAACCAATAAGAAAAGGCCACCCGAAACCGGGCGGCCTTTTCCGCTTGGGTAGGATTCTTTAAAAAAGAGAAGAAAGAATATCAGAGACTCTTACAATCGTTATATGGGGGATTTGCTGTCTGACGTAATGATACCGCTTAATTGTGAACTCCGCATGGACCCTTTTTGAAAAGAATGAGAAGAATCCGTGAACAAATGTGCAGCAGCCATTATTCTTTCTTTCGCAGCTCCGCTATTTTCCGGCGAAGCTCATTGTTGGAATCGCCACCTCGCCTGAGAAGCTCAAGCTGTGTTTCCTCGGGAAAATTCAGAAAATCCCTCTCAGTTGTGTCATTGAAAGCATAAGACGAAGACGCAAGAAAGTTAGGATAAACTCCCAGATAAGGATATTCCACAGACTGTCACCTCCCGAAAAGTATCGTCTCCATCTACTCATTTTTTAAAAGTGACAGATTCAGGAAAAGCAGGAAATTGCAGATATAAAATAATGAAAAACAGAGCTTACGGGAGCAAAACAAAGCATAGATAGAGATATTCTGAATTATTTCAGAAAATTTTCAAAAAAGATTGACATGGGGCAGGATTCTGGATATCATGTGATATGTTGCGTATGCATCTTTGGAAGCCGGAGACCCCCTCAAGTCAGGTGCCGGCTCCCCATCCGGGCGGCGCGGCTGCCGCAGTTTCTACAAACTGCGAAAAATCCTTTGCGGAGGGCAGCCTGAGAGATGCGCGGCCGGAAATGTGTTCGGCTGAAAAGCTGACGCAGCTTATTTGATTACCGCAAAGGGGGATGCACCAGAAATGGAGAAAGTCTCAATTATTTCGCTGAAAGACATTGCCGTATCGTTTGACGGCGAACCCGTGCTGAAGGGTTTCAACCTCAGTATTGGTGACGGAGAGTTTGTAACGCTGCTTGGCCCGTCCGGCTGCGGAAAAACAACAACGCTCCGTATCATCGGTGGGTTTGTCAGACCGGACAGCGGCGATGTCTTTTTCAACGGGAAGCGGATCACGGCTCTGCCGCCACATAAGCGGGAAGTTAATACGATTTTTCAAAAATATGCGTTATTCCCGCACCTGAATGTTTACGATAATGTTGCGTTTGGGATGCGTGTCCACGGCAAGAGTGAGCGTGCAATCCGGCAAAAAGTCGGGAAAATGCTGGACATGGTAGACCTTAGGGGCTTTGAATACCGAAATGTCAACCAGCTTTCCGGCGGGCAACAGCAGCGCGTTGCCATTGCACGCGCGCTGGCAAATGAGCCAAAAGTCCTTTTGTTAGATGAACCGCTCGGCGCACTGGACCTTAAACTCAGAAAAGATATGCAGGTCGAACTCAAAAAAATTCAGAAGCAGACAGGTATTACTTTCCTTTTTGTCACACATGACCAGGAGGAAGCCCTTTCCATGTCCGATGAAGTCGTTGTGATGGACAAAGGTGCAATTCAGCAGATTGGTACGCCGCTTGATATTTACAATGAGCCGAAAAATGCTTTTGTAGCGGACTTTATTGGGGAGAGCAATATCCTGGACGGCATAATGCGGGAAGACTTTCTTGTTGAGTTTGCCGGGCGCAGGTTCCGCTGCGTTGACAAGGGTTTCCGGACAAATGAACCGGTAGACGTTGTGATCCGTCCGGAAGATATTGATATTAGCAAGCCGGACGATGAAAAGCTGACCGGTATGGTGCAAAATGTTACTTTTAAAGGTGTGTTTTATGAAGTGATTGTGGATGTCCACGGCTTTAAGTGGATGATCCAGACAACAGACTATGTTAAATCCGGGGAAAAAATCGGGATTTCCGTCCAGCCGGATGAAATTCATGTAATGCACAAATCGGAATATTCCGGGAAATTCGGCGATTACAGCACTTTCAGCGATGAAATGGGGGATGATGTCCAGCCTCTTCCCAAGGCAGAGGGGGCGGAATAAAGAAGTGAAATCAAAAGCAGCGGTATATCCTTACCTTGTGTGGATGATTATTTTCATTATTGTGCCGACCGCCCTGGTTGTCGTTTTTGCCTTTACCGACAAAGGCGGTACTTTTACCCTGCAAAATCTGCAGGAAGTGGGGCAATACTCCAACATATTTCTCCGCTCGATTTGGCTTGGCGCTGTTGCTACGGTTGTCAGCCTTGTGGTTGGTTACCCGGCTGCCTATATTATCAGCAGGCACAGTGTCAGCCGTCAAAACACGCTTATCATGCTTATCATGCTGCCCATGTGGATGAACTTCCTTCTGCGCACCTATGCGTGGATGACGCTCCTCGAAGACAGCGGTTTCATCAACCGTGCCCTCATGGCCTGCGGCTTTCCTTCGGTGCACATGATTAACACGCAGGGTGCAGTGGTGCTCGGCATGGTGTACAATTATATTCCTTATATGATTCTTCCTGTTTACTCAGTGTTGACGAAAATTGATCCAAGCGTCATTGAAGCGGCGGAAGACCTTGGTGCGGACCGCCGGACTGTTTTCCTGCGTGTAACGCTGCCGCTGAGTATGCCGGGTGTGATATCCGGTGTAACAATGGTGTTTGTGCCGTCTGTCAGCACCTTTATTATTTCAAAGATGCTCGGCGGCGGCAGCAACCTGCTGATTGGCGACCTGATTGACATGCAGTTCCTCGGAAGCGCCTATAACCCGAACCTTGGCTCCGCTATATCCCTTGTTCTCATGGTGCTTATTCTTATCTGCATGGGCATTATGAACCAGTTTGACGAAAACGGTGCTGCGGAAGGGGGAATGATGGTATGAAAGCAGTCTCCCGCATTTACATGTTCCTGCTCTTCCTGTTTCTGTATGCCCCGATTTTTGTGCTTGTCATTTTTTCGTTCAATGGTTCTTCAACCATGAGCCGTTCTGTGTGGTCTGGCTTTTCACTGCGGTGGTACGCATGCCTGTTTCAGGATCAGATGCTTCTGGTTTCCCTGCGGAACACGCTGATTATTGCCGTTGTGGCGTCTGCTGTTTCTACTGTGCTCGGCACGGCTGCGGCCATCGGCATCAACGGCCTTAACAAATGGGCACGCAGAGTTGTAATGAATGTCACGAATTTTCCAATGATGAACCCGGATATCGTCACAGGTGTTTCCCTGATGCTTCTCTTTGTTGCAGCGGCAAAGTTTATGGGGAATCTTGCCCTTGGAATGGTTTCCCTGATTTTCGCACACATTACTTTTTGCCTGCCATATGTTATCCTTTCCATTATGCCGAAGCTGCGCCAGATGGACCCGAATCTTGCCGAAGCAGCAGAAGATCTCGGCTGCACTCCTAGGCAGGCATTCTTTCATGTCGTCCTGCCGGAAATTATGCCGGGTGTTGTTACGGGGCTTATCATGGCTTTCACGCTTTCCATTGATGACTTTGTTGTCAGCTACTTCACAAGCGGCACGACGCAGACGCTGCCGATTTTCATTTATTCCATGACACGCAAGCGCGTCAGCCCTGAAATCAATGCGCTTTCTGCACTTCTCTTTGGGACGATCCTTTTGCTGCTTATTATTATCAATATTCGCACTTCACGCGAATCCAAACGCAGCGAAACGCTCCAGAAGGAGGCATGAATTGGATGAAAAAATTTTTTGCTGCGATATCCGCCGCACTCCTCCTTTTTGCTTCGGCACCGCTTTCTGCTTCGGGGCAGAAGACGGCATCAGGCTCTGCTTCACCGGTTACCATCAATGTCTACAACTGGGGTGAATATATTTCCACCGGTGAAGATGGCTCTATGGATGTCAATGCGGAATTTACAAAAGCTACAGGAATTCGGGTGAACTACACAACCTTTGAAGATAACGAATCCATGTATTCCAAGCTGGCAGGCGGCGGTGCAAACTATGACGTAATTTTCCCCTCGGACTATATGGTTTCCAAGCTGATTCAGGAAAAACTGGTCAAAAAACTCAATTTTAAAAACATCCCGAACTTTCAATATATAGACAAAGACTACCGCAACATGGTATATGATTCCAAAAATGAATATTCTGTGCCATATACCTGGGGAGTTATTGGAATTTTCTATAATAAGAAACATGTGAAAGAACCGGTCAACAGTTGGAAAATCCTTTGGAATTCAAAATACTCCGGGAAAATCTTAATGTTTGACAATCCACGTGATTCTTTCGGCATTGCACAGAAAATTCTTGGCTTTTCCTATAATACGAAAAATATCAGCGAATGGAATGCAGCAGCTTCCCTGCTGGAAAAACAGAAGCCGCTGGTGCAGGCTTATGTAATGGATCAAATCTTTGACAAAATGTCAAGCGGCGAGGCATGGCTTGCACCGTACTATGCGGGTGACGCGGTAACACTTGTCAAGGATAATCCGGATATCGGCTTTGCTATCCCGACTAAGGAAGGCACAAATTTCTTTATAGACGCAATGTGCATCCCAACGTGCTCCCAGCACCAGAAGGAAGCGGAAGAATACATCAATTTTCTTTGCCGGCCGGATGTTGCCGCTGCCAATATGGAAGTGGTTGGCTATTCCACCCCTGAATCCGAAGCAAAGAAACTTCTGCCTGCGGAAATGCGCAACAACCCAATCTTTTACCCGCCGGAAAGCATCATCAAGAAATCAGAAACCTATGTTAATCTTCCGGAGGATGTCAACCTTCAGGTAGACTCCCTGTGGGCGCAGGTCAAAATGGGTGGCCCGGGTGAGACCAAAACTCTGGTTGCTGTGCTCGTCGGATTTCTGCTCCTTTACATTTTCATTGTTATCTGGAAAAAGGTCAAGCACCGCAGAGAACTTTCCTATGTTCCCCGAGAACGTGCTGTCAGACCGGAAAAATAACGAAGAAACCGTCTCCGGTTCCTAAAAAGAACCGGAGACGGTTTCTTCATAAGGGAAAGCTTTTCCGTGCGACAACGCCGTTGCCTCAATCTGCGGGGACAACGGGGATTTCCGGATTTTTCTCCGGAAATGCGGCAAGGAGAACGGCGGGAATGGAAGTAGCAAACCCAAACATATAACGGAATTCGCAAAAGACTGGTGTTGCAATCATCAGGGTACCCCAAAGGACAAACAGTGGAAGCAGGGCAATCACAAAACGGCCCTTTCTGCGGACGGCCAGCAGGAAAGCGGCAAAGACCGTCAGCCAGAACAGGCAGCCGGTATTCACTACGGAAAATGTCGGAAGAAAGTTCTGCAAAAGGGAAAAAGTCTTTGAAATGACGGCACGGTTGCTGGCGGCGTGCAGCGGATCGCTCATGAACAAGCCAAGTTTTTCAGCGCCGTAACCTTTTCCAATGCCGTTATAGAGCACCCAGTTCCTTATTCCGGGATGCCAGTAACCAATGGTCTGCATTCCGTAAGCGCGGCAGTAGCTTTTGAAATTTGGCCCAAGCATCTCAGCCCAGACTTTCAGGAACTCGATTTTATGCGTATCCAGGAACCCACTGTTGAAATCCTTATGGAATTTAATATTGTTTGCAGAATGCGGGGTATAAGCTTTTTTCATCTCTTCGAGGGGGAGGAGTTGATTGAGAAAATCAGCCTGCGCTGGCGTCAGCGTCCCGTTGTGCGCCACGGTATACCCAATCTGCTGGAGCGGAATGGCAACAGATTCTGCGAATGGGCTCTGCTCAACACCACAGGCATCGTAGACCGGTCCTTGGATGACCGGTACCGCAACAAGAACGGCAAGAAAGCAGGGGACAAGCCGTTTCCAGTCCCTGCGGAGGACAATCATCAGCACAATCAGGGTGACTGCAATGATATAGTATCCATTATTCCTCATAAAGGAAATCAAGAAGTTCAGCAGGACAAACCAGATTAGGTTTGTCCTGCTTTTCAGCCATTCTCCCCGGCTTTCCACAATGTCCCAGACGTTCAGGACATAGAGCAAAATCAGCCCCCCGAAGGGGATGTCCTTCCACATGGTTGAAGAATACATCGGAAAAACGGGATTCAGAATAAAATAGATGGCTGTTAAGACCAAAGTCCACACCGGATACTGCTTTTTTGCCAGCCAGTAAGGGAGATAGCCAAGCATAACGGCCATTGCCGCAGTCTGTACGGCAAGAAACAGCGCAACGCCGGAGGTGAGCCCGCCTCCCGTGGAAAGGGAAGCCAGCAGGAACGGCCGCATCATCAGGGTATAAAGTACCGGCTGTTGGTTGGAAAGTCTCGCTTTCCCGATTGCACGGACAATACAGGCGAGCGAGTCTGGCGAAACGCTGCCCGGATAATAAAGGAAGAGGCAGGGCAGCCAGCTTAGAAAGAAGAAGATGCTGAAAAGAATCCAGAGTTGCTTTGGCTGACTGTATAACTGCTTCGGCTTTAGACGGATAGGAGGATGGCGAAGAAGCTCATCCGTAATCCATAAGAAAGCAAGGAAGAACGCGGCGGCAATCGCAAACCATGACAGAAAATTTGCGGGGGAAAAAATCCGCTTTTGAGAATCAATGGCCCTGCCGACGACAAACGCGGCGGAAAGGAAGCAGGAAAGGATGGCACAGCCGATTCCCGCCCTGCAGGCAGTCCCCGGCACCTTCGGGACGGAGCCCTCTCCCGAAGATTTCCTGTTCCGTGCGGCGAGATACCGTGTCACGAGATACATAACCAGGAGGAAAAGGAGAAATGCAGCAGGTATCAGCAGATAAATTGGGAAATTAAGATACCGGAACAACTTCCAGACAAGGGCAAGGTTCAAAAGGAAAACTGCAAGGATGCAGAGAATCCGGAGAAAGCTAGTCTTTCGTTTTGTCATGCCGGTCTACCTCATTTCTCAGATTGATAAGGAATTCGCTGGTCTGTTTTCTCTGGCGCATCATCACGTCAAGGATTGCGCCGGAAAAGAAGGAAAGAAGCGCACAGACACCAAGCGCTGCCCCGACAATCAGCGTGGGGAAACGGCGGACGAGACCGGTGGAAAAGTATTCACTTAAAACAGGCACCATGCAGGCAATGGTGCCGATTAGAAACAATGT
>DHOL01000028.1:28417-43531 GCA_002410755.1 Ruminococcaceae bacterium UBA5391
TCCGCAAAACTTTAAAGCCATCAGAATAAGTATGCAGTTTGGAAAAGCTCCCGGCAGGCCTGTTCCGGTATTTCACCGGAGTTTCGCGGATCAGAAAATTATGTTCCACGGCAAAGACAGTCATTTCCGTCTCAATTTCAAAGCCCTGAGACAATGCGGGAAAATTCCTTACAAAAGCAGGGCTGAATGCCCGGTTACCTGTCATGACGTCATGGATATGGGAACCGAAAATGTGGTTAATCAGGCCGCGGACTACCCGGTTGCCGATATTGTGGAACGGGCGTTTATTTTCTTCAAAATATGTGGAAGACAATCTGTCTCCATTTACCATATCTGCTTTCCTGCCCAAAACCAGCTTTACCATTTTCGGTGCGCTTTCAGCCGGGTAAGTGTCGTCCCCATCGGTAATCAGATAACAATCTGCCCGAATTTCCCGAAACATGCTTCGGATTACATTCCCCTTGCCCTGGCGGGGCTCATAACGCACGATGGCACCGGCTTCTGCTGCAATTTCCGCTGTTCCGTCGGATGAATTATTGTCGTAGACGTAGACGGTTGCGTCTGGCAGTGCCGAGCGGTAGTCCCGAACGACTTTCCCGATCGTTTTTGCTTCGTTGTAGCAAGGAATCAGCACGGCAATTTTATCCATTGCTTTTCTCCCCTTTGTCTTTCCCCTCAGACAAGACAACCATATTATAATTTAAAAATATTTGATATAATTATATCATGTTTTGTCCTGAAAACAGTTTAATTTGAGGTTAAACTTATCCGGCTGATGCAGGTGCGTAAGCAGCTGGACAAAAAGGGCGGCCAGAATTTGCTGGAACAGCGTGCTGATCATAACGGGAAACATGACTTCCGGCGGAAAATAAGCTGCAGCAATCACCGCACCTGCGCTGATATTGCGCATTCCGCAGCAGATGGTCATTGAAGCTGTTATGTCATCCGGCTGGCGCATTGCTTTAGCGAGAAGCAGGCCAACCGTATAGCCAATGATGGCAATCAGCAGCATTGAAAACATCACGCCGACCAGGAGAGGCGTCATATGGCGGACAAACGGGGCAACGCGGGTTGAATCAACTGTGATAATGAGAATCAGCGCAATCTTTCCGTAAGGTGCAAGTAGCGGTGCAAGCTTTTTCCCGGCTCGTCCGGCTGTAACCTGGTTGATTGCCATAGATAGAATTGCAGGCAGGGCAATCATCCAGACAAGGTTACGGAACATGCCTGCTGCATCGACAGAGACCTTGGCGCCAACCAGGGTGTGAAGACTAAGAGGGATTAGAAACGGTGCGATAATCGTATCCAATAAAACAATCGAAAGCGTAAGTACAGAATTCCCACCTGCAATGCTGTTCCACATCAGGCTGGCTACAGCACAGGGCACAGAAAATTCCAGAACCATTCCTGTAATAAGATATGTGCTTCCGGGGAAAAAAAGCCTGCCAACGCCAAAAGCAAGCAGCGGCATCCCGATATGGACAATAAACAAGGTAAAAACCAGAGGAAACGGCTTCTTTGCAGTATTAAGCAACTGACGGAAGTTTGCGTTTGCTGTGCCGGAAAATGTCATAAAGGCGAAAAAATAGGGAACAAGAAAAAGCAATTTCCCAACAGGTTCGGCGAACATAATGCCAATCATAAGGCCTAAAAGGACCAGAAGCGGCATCCGTTGGCTTGCGAATCGGTTAAACTGGTCCATAAAGTGCATAACAAAAAGGACTCCTTTATCCAAAGTTTTACCCCCGTGGTTTATCTTTTTCCGGCATCCCGAAAATCCACAATGCCATGGAAGGGGTAAAACACAATTCCGGTTACACCTTTCGCGGAGGCATAATAGTTGTTTTCATAATAAAGCGGATAAAATATTGCTTTTTTACTGAGGTACGTTGCGGCTGCCGTGTAAGCGGCAATCCCCGCCGCTCCGCCCTTCGACTGTGCGTCTGAAACGAGTGCATCATAAGCGGAGTCATTCAAATGTGCAGGATTTCCGGCTGCTCCGGACATAAACAGGGAAAGCAGCGTAGCAGGACTCCCATCATCAGGCTTCAGCGGACAGACTGCAAAGTCATAGTCCCCCGAATTAATACGACTCAGGAGGTCACTTTCGGAAAGAGACTTAAGGTTAAAATAATTGTTGAACTGCTTATTCCAGGCGGCAATCATTTCATTGACCATTAGTTCGACATTGGTATCATTTGGGCAAAGCACAGTTAAAGAGCTTAGAGATTTCAAATGCAGCTCCTGTAGGCCGGCTGCAAAGGTCTGCGGTGCACCGGAATCCTGCTTTAAATAAAATGGGCCGCCGGACGGGTGAAAAGCGGATCCATTGAGGGTAGTCCCCGGCAGGAAAATACTTTTTGCCTCGGTAGTGCCTTCCGGTAAGTGCGAGAGGACATTACTCCGGCTGAAAGACTGAAGAAAAGCATCCCGCATTTTTTCATTTTTAAAAATATCGGACTGAGTATTAAAGCAAAGCCCCCAGACTGTATTCTGGAAGGAAACCAGCGTGCAGCCAATCCCTTTCAACGCGGAAACCTGCGAAACAGAAACCGGAGCGGCGTCAACCGTTCCGCTTTTTAAAGCGGCTGCGCCGTCAGTTTGGCTGCCAATGGTAAAGTCAATCTCAGATGGGTGCGGAGAGGGACTTCCTGTGTAGGTACTTGAGTGGGTAAGCCTAAGTGTCTTGCCGTGATTCCAGTCATAGGTATTAATGTCAAACGGGCCGTCACTGAGCAGATACGTTGTTTCAAGGCCATATCGTCCTGCAGTTTTCTCAAAGAATTTTTGATTGCAGGGCATATAGACAGCTGAAGCAGCAATTTTTGGAAAGTCCGGGCAGGAAGATTCAAGCGTGACAGCGAGAGTCTTTGAATCTTTTGCCACAACACCAAGGCTTTCTGGTGAAAGTGAGCCCGACTGGACTTCCCTTGCATTTTTGATGCAAAACATCTGTGAACAGGTTGTAGAACCGGTCTTCGGGTTCAGCGCGCGGCGGAAAGCGTAAACAAAATCCTTCGCTGTAACAGAGCCGTACTGTTTGTCAGACCATTTCGCATTGGCGCGCAGGTGAAAGGTAAATTGCGTATGGTCAGCATTGCTTTCCCATTTTTCGGCAACGCCTGGCTGGACTTTCCCATTCCCGCCAAGTCTGGTCAGCCCTTCATAAACAGCCTGAATTACAATCAGCGACGGGGTATCAGAAGCAATCTGCGGATCCAGTGTAGCAGGATCAGCGGTAAGGTTATAGCTTATTTTCTGGCCGGCACCTTTCTGCCAGCCTTTTTTACAAGCGGTAAGCGAAAATACTGCTGTAGCGGCAAGAAGCAGTGCAGCGATTCTTTTTATCTTCATAAGGGATTGTTCCTCCCGGAATTTTCACAGTACTAAATGGTTTGTTTGTTTCATTATTATTTTATCATTTTTTTTGTCTTTTTTCAATGAAACGGATAAACTGTAACTTGACTCTAGCTTTAGTTTTAGACGGGACTGTGCAAAAAAAGCGCACCCCACTGCATAGGGTGCGCCTGTTAAGAATAGCTTTTTCCGGTTTGATTTACACAATCAGGCTTTTACCTGTCATTTCAGACGGCTGGGGCAAGCCGAGAATTTTCAGCATGGTAGGAGCAATGTCCGCCAGACGTCCGCCTTCCCTCAGCTTGCAGGGATAGCCGACAACACAGAATGGAACCGGGTTCGTAGTATGAGCTGTGAACGGTGTGCCATCGTCTGCAATCATTTTGTCCGCGTTGCCGTGGTCAGCAGTAATCAGTGCCACGCCGTGATGGCGCAGAATATCATCCACAACTTTGCCGACACAAGTGTCAACTGTTTCCACAGCGGCTTTCGCGGCGTTAAACACACCTGTATGGCCAACCATGTCACAGTTTGCAAAATTAAGGATAATCACATCGTATTTTTCACTGTCAATGCGTTTCAAAAGTTCATCCGTGACAAGGTAGGCGCTCATTTCCGGCTGGAGGTCATAGGTTGCTACCTTCGGGGAATGAATCAGGACGCGTTCCTCGCCGGGATATACAGTCTCAACACCGCCGTTAAAGAAGAATGTTACATGGGCATATTTTTCCGTCTCGGCGATGCGGAGCTGAGTAAGCCCCTTGCGGGAAATATATTCTGCAAAGGTATTGTTCAGCTTCTCTGGAAGGAATGCAACATCTACATTTGGCATGGTGGCGTCATACTGCGTCATGCAGACAAAATTGACCGGGAAAAAGCCCTTTTTACGTTCAAAGCCCTTAAAAGCGGGATCAACAAAGGAGCGGGTGATTTCCCGCGCGCGGTCGGGCCGGAAATTGAAGAAAATAATGGAATCGCCTGCCTGAACCTGCGCGTTTTTCGCACAGACGGTCGGCACAACGAATTCATCCGTGACACCATTTTTATAAGAATCCTCAACGGCCTGGACCGGATCGGAAGCCTGGTTCCCTTCGCCGTAGACCATTGCGGCGTATGCCTTTTTCACACGCTCCCAGCGGTTGTCGCGGTCCATTGCATAATAGCGGCCCATAATGGTTGCAATTTCACCGACACCGATTTCCTTCATCTTTGCCATGCAGTCGGCAACATAGCCTTTTCCGGAAATTGGTGGGACGTCACGCCCATCAAGGAATGCGTGCACATAGACTTTTTTGCATCCGCGTTGCTTTGCAAGCTTCAGGAGAGCATACAGGTGAGAATTATGGCTGTGGACGCCGCCGTCAGAAAGAAGGCCGAAAAGATGCAGTGCCTTTCCTCCGGTGACAGCCTTGTCAATCGCATTCAGAAAAGCGGGGTTCTGGAAAAAGCTCCCGTCCTCAATGGACTTTGTGATGCGCGTGAGTTCCTGGTAAACAATGCGGCCCGCACCGATGTTTGTATGGCCGACTTCACTGTTTCCCATCTGGCCGTCAGGCAGCCCTACATTCAGACCGGAAGCGCCGATCTGTGTGACGGGATACTCATGAAACAGGCGGTCAAGGTTCGGCTTTTTGGCAGCCTTGATTGCATTGCCGGGGTAATCGCGGCCGATGCCAAAACCATCCATGATGATCAGGATTAAAGGCTCTTTTGCCATAGTAAAATCATATCCTTTCCACAAAAAGCAAACTGGAGCGGCAGGGCGTTCCTGCCACCCGGGAGTGCTCTTCCTTTCAAAGCTTTGTCAGCACAGCAGGGTGCAGACGGCCTTAAAATACACAATTTGGCAGGACTTTAAAAACTCAGCCTTCACTGGCAGCCTTCACAATCGCTGCAAAAGCATCCGCCTTCAGCGAGGCGCCTCCAATCAGGCCGCCGTCTACATCCGGCTGTGCAAGCAGGCCCGCTGCATTTTTTGGATTCATGGATCCGCCGTACTGTATGGTAAAAGCGTCGGCAGCATCCTTGCCGTAAAGCTTTGCAATCACGGAGCGGATCGCTGAGCAGACCTCATTTGCCTGCTGGGCAGTAGCAGTCTTTCCGGTGCCAATAGCCCAGATAGGCTCATAGGCAATCATGACTTTTTTCAGTTCTTCTTTTGTCACGCCGCCAAGGGCAATCTTTGTCTGCATGGCAACGAGCTCATCGGTGATACCCTGTTCGCGCTGAGTGAGCGTTTCGCCGACGCAGAGTATCACATTCAGGCCGGTGTTCAGGGCGGCACGGATGCGCTTGTTTACCGTTGCGTCCGTTTCTCCAAAATAGGTTCTGCGCTCGCTGTGGCCGATGATGACATACTGTACGCCCATTGAGGCAAGCATCGGAGCGGAAACCTCTCCGGTGAATGCACCGGAATTTTCCCAGTGGCAGTTCTCGGCACCAACGCCAATATTGCTCCCTTTTACAGCTCCCAAAACGGTTTCAAGGTCAACATATGGTACACAGACAACAACGCCGCAGCCCGCCTTTTCCACGAGCGGTTTAATCCCTTCTATCAGCTCTTTTGCTTCTGCCGGCGTCTTATTCATTTTCCAGTTGCCGGCAATGACTGCTTTCCTGAGATTCTTATTCATATCGTTTACTCCATTTCCTTTCTGCAAGTACCATAAAAAGCCTGCGGGGCGGGACAGAGCCTGTCCCCCGCAGCTATCCGGTTCTTTTATTTCTCCTTGTCATTCAGGCAGGCAATGCCGGGAAGCTCTTTGCCTTCGAGGAATTCAAGGGAAGCACCGCCACCTGTGGAAATGTGTGTCATTTTGTCGGCAAAACCGAGCTTTTCAATCGCAGCGGCAGAATCTCCACCGCCAATGATGGAAATGGCTCCGCTCTTTGCCACAGCCTGCGCAACGGCAATGGTGCCGTTTTCAAAGTTGCTCCATTCGCTTACGCCCATCGGGCCGTTCCAGACAACCGTTCCGGCACCGTGAATGGTCTTTGCATAAAGTTCCTGAGTCTTGTCACCGATATCAAGGCCCATCCAGCCGTCCGGAATGCTGTCGGAGTAAATGCGCATGCTGATGGTGTCCGGTTTATATTCCCTGCCGATTACGTTGTCGACCGGAAGGAGAAGTGCAACATGTTTTTCCTTGGCTTTGACAAGAATCTGGCGCGCAACGTCAAGCTTGTCTTCCTCGCAGCGGGAATCACCGGTCGATTTGCCCATGGCACGGAAGAAAGTATAAGCCATTGCGCCGCCGATTATGAGGATATCAACTTTATCAAGCAAATTTTTGATGACGCCGATTTTGTCCGAGACCTTTGCGCCGCCAAGGATTGCGATAAATGGATGCTTCGGGTTTTCCAGGGCTTTGCCCATTACGGTGATTTCCTTCTGAATCAGGAAGCCGCAGACGGCTGGCAGATAAGCCGCCACGCCTGCCGTAGAAGCATGTGCCCGGTGAGCGGTCCCAAATGCGTCGTTCACATAGATATCCGCAAGGGAAGCAAGCTCTTTTGCGAATCCGGGATCGTTTTCCTCTTCGCGTTTATCGAAACGGACATTTTCCAGGAGCTCAACTTCGCCGTCCTTTAAGGAAGCTGCAATGGACTTTGCGCTTGTGCCGACAATATCATCAGCCATTTTAACCGGTTGGCCGAGGACTTTGGAAAGGTATGCGGCGACGGGCTTGAGGGAAAACTTTGGATTGACCTGGCCCTTCGGGCGTCCGAGGTGAGAGCAGAGAATGACTTTTGCCTTATGGTCAATCAGGTAACGGATTGTTTTAAGGGCTCCGTCAATGCGCTTTGTGTCGGCAATCTTGCCGTCTTCGTCAAGAGGAACATTGAAATCACAGCGAACCAACACCTTTTTGCTGGAAACGTCAATGTCTTCAACGGTCTTTTTGTTTAAATAGTTCATATTAAATGCTCCTTTTTCCTACGTAATTACGAGTAAAAGCCGATCGTTTAACTTATAACAATCATCTGCACCGATTATACAACGTATAATTCCCTTTTTCAAGCAGTTTTAAGCCAAATCCGGCTTTCCGCAAAGAGTCCGCTAAAATTTTTACCATCCGTTTTTAAGCTGCCCTTTGCAGAGCAGGCCGGGATAATTCCATTGGCGGAGCACCTCATAAACGCCAATGGCGACAGCGTTTGAAAGGTTTAAACTGCGGGCATCCGGATGGTTGAGCATGGGGATGCGCACACAGGTTTCCGGGTTTGCGCGCAGAAGTGTCTCAGGCAATCCTGTGCTTTCCCGGCCGAATACAAGAAAACAGCCTTCCGGATAGGCAAGGTTGGAATGAATTTTGCGGCCTTTGGCGGAAAAATAGAAAAATTTGCCGGTATTCCGGGCGAAAAAATCGGAAAGACTGTGATAGAAGGTAACATTCAGCAGATGCCAGTAATCGAGGCCTGCACGCTTGAGGCTGCGGTCATCAGTCTGAAACCCAAGCGGTTCCACTAGGTGAAGCCGGGAGCCAGTCAGTGCACAGGTGCGTGCGATGTTTCCGGTATTCTGCGGAATTTCCGGTTCTACCAGCACAATATTCAGTTTTTGCATGACGATCCTTCTTATCTGAAAATTTGAGAAGTGATTGGGAGAGTTAAATTTGCAAACAGGGAAAGGAGTAGGATAATGGCTAGAGTTAGTCTTGTCCGTTCTGTGAATGGGATGTGGAAATATTTTAAAATGCGCCAACAGGCAAAGGGATTTTTCAAAGGCATGATGACAGGGCTTGCAGTGGGTGCGGTGGTAATAGCGATCGGGAACCGGATGATGAAAGGGGACCACGGGACGCACCGGAACTGTGAACGCTCAAAAAAAGATTTAGGCGAGCTGCTTAAGAACTTGCAGGAACTGTTCCACTGAACCGGACGGGGCCTGTATTTGCACCATGCACTGGAGCCGCCGTCCATTCTTCATGGACGGCGGCATTTCTGTGCTTGAAAAACCGTATAGCCCGGAATATAATAAATTCAATCCATAATTGAACCGGCGATAGCATAAAAGGGAGGAAAATGGCACTATGGCGGATCAAGTGCAGATTCGGGAGTATTATACTGTGAGCCTGCACCCTTTTACTCCCGAAGGGAATGCAGACTCCTTGCTGAATACAGTACGGAAGGAATTCCTTGAGGGAAGAAAAGCGGTGAAAGGGAATACCCGCGCTGTGGAAAACGGGCGTGAAGTCCGCACACGCTACCGTTTGGCGAACGGGTGCTTTCACTGGAAGAAAACCTGTAGTGGTGCAATACTGGAGGAAGCTTTCCCTGTTGCGGGGGGAGGCTACCGGTTGCTGACGCACGGCGCCGAAGGAGAACTTACTTCAGTTTCTGTTTATGATGCCCGTCAGCATTGGCTGAAAACGATATACTATGACGGCGGTCCAGAACACCCGACGGCCGTGCTTGAGCGGGCGGAAAGCGGCTTGGAGCTGCAAACGGCAGAGGGAAATACCGGTCTGCTTCCCTGCCTGTGGAAACCGGGCTCTGCAGAGCAGAGCTTTATTAACGCGCAGACAGGTGAGCCGGGCGTGACGGCCTCGACGGATGCAGGGGAATTCTGCTTCTGCCCGGCTGAAAAATGTGCGCTGCGCCGGGAAGCCCAGAAAAAGATTCAGGATAACCCGGACTGCCTTGCTCCGGGTTGGCCTGAATCAGCAGAAGCGGCGCTCGACTTCCATCCGATCCCCAATGCGCCAATCAGTGCTTGCCAGAGCAACAGGGACAGAGGGGAAGAAGCCGCACAAGACCCGGCACGGGACTATGCAGCCAACCATGAAATTTATTCTGTTGAGACGCATGCGGCACACCCGGCTAAATATGCGGTAGCGGCCAAAGGGCTTTCCGGTCCGGTCCGCGGCGGACTAAAACGCCGGGAAGAACACCGGGAGGAGCAGGAACCTTCTAAACGTATTGTAATTAGCTCTGGTGAGAGCTATCTCTATTTCGGCAGGTTAATCGACGGGATGAGACAGGGACAAGGCCGCACACAGATGTCTGGCGGCCATACTGCCTATGAAGGCAATTACTGTGATGATCAGCGTGACGGCTTCGGCGTTTATTACTGCAAGTCCGGCAGGCTCAGCTATGCAGGCGGCTGGAAAAAGAATCTGCGCGACGGGCTGGGCGTTGCATTTTCACATGACGGCTTTATTTTTGTCGGCAACTGGAAAGCGGGCGTTGCGAACGGAGTAGGTACAGAATTCGACCTTTCCGGCAATCCTGTCCGGACTGGCCTCTGGCGTGACGGCAAATATATTGGCCCGGTTGGCCCGGCAGATTTGACGCGGTAATCCCCGGAAGAAAATCTGGGGAAAGTGTGTTAAAGGGTAACCTGCTTAACAAATCCCTCTGCTAAAAGCCGGCACCCTTCGTAGGACGGATGGCCGCCAAAACGGGAAAGATAGTCATACGGAGGCTTCAGGCCGAGATAGGGAGAGACATCAAAACAATATTCGCAAAGCGGGGCAAGTTCCCTGCGGATATAGGCGTTGCAGTTCCGCCAGACAATTTCAGCGGCAGGTGGATAGTCAAACGGCGGAATTGTAAAGATACCCACCCGTACTCCGGCGCTTTTTAGCGACGTGACAATCTTTTTCAGGTCGCTTTCCACCTGTGCTTCCGAGCGCCATTGCAGTACGTCGTTTACACCAAAGCAGACGGAAACCAGGTCAGAGGTTTTGGCTTTTGCAAGCCAGTAGCGGTCTGTGGCGGCATCGCGTGCACATCCATATCCGAGGCCGATGTTCCAGACGGCAATATCCTGCGGCAGGTGGGAAGCAATCTTTGCCACCCAGAATTCATAAAGGTCGTTGCGCGTGCTGAGCCCCTGAGTGATGCTGTCGCCGAGAAAAGTCAGGCGCATCCGTACCGGGCGCCTGCACCCGACAAGGCACGGCTGCGGAAATTCGCAGGTCGTCTGCCATTCCCCGTGGACAAGCCGGTAAGATGGGATAATCTTATCAGGTGTGTAGGGAATGTTTTTGCCGCGCACAGTCCATTGGAACACTAAATAGTGGCCTTCCGGGATATTCAGCTCCGTGTCGTCAGACCACCAGGCTTCACCGGGTTCCACAACCCGTCCTGCAGCGCCTCCAAACTTTACGGGGACAAGCGTACTTCCGTCATAAAAACCCGGCTCGATCCCGCCGTCACCGGAAAAAGCAGAAACAACTTCCAGCCGGTCTCCCGTCAGATTTGCCCAAGAAAGCGTGCCATTGCTGTAGGTGCTGTCTACAGCATTGCAGAAGTAAAAGCGGTAGGAGAAACGCCCGTGCCGGCGGACGCGGTAAAACACCCGCCCGGTAATTTCACGGATCTCACTGCTCCGGAGAATGCAGTTATTACAAGTACCAGCTACCGTGTTGGAAGGATATTCCTCAAACAGGTTTTTTCCCATAAAAACGCCTTCATTTTTGTTTTTTTGGCGGGCCCGCATCCTGTGTCCCGACATTCCAGTGTATCATCTTAGCATGGATTTGACCATTTGGCAAACGGTGGGAACTCTTGCAACCTGCGGGAGGGAAAAATTATTTTACACTGCTTTTGCTGTAAGGACAGTCCCGGGGTAATACCATGTAAGGATTTCTTTGTAGCTGGCACCTTCACGGGCCATCGCTTCAGCGCCGGTCTGACTCATCCCAACGTCGTGACCATAGCCATGCACCATAAAAAGAAATTTTCCGCTTTCATGGGAGACAGTAAAATTTGCAGAGCGGAGGCCGAATGCCTGCCGGATTTTCCCGCCCGTGAGTGTTTCTCCGCCGATGACCGCAGTTTTCACGGTGCCGGCCTGCGAGCGGGATACGGTGCCAATCCAACTGCCCGCGTCACCTTCCAACTTCGCTTTCGGTGCAACAGAGAGAATCCGGCTGCGGAAGTCATTTTCCGCAAAGCTTGCACTTGTCAGATAGCCGCTTGCAAACATGTCATTCGGGCTTGCTACAGAGATGAGGTAGGGGTACTTCCCACCCCAGACGTCCTCTGAATTTTCCGTGCAGCCGGAAGAAATGGCAAAGTAGGTTGTATCGGCAAGCTCGCCGCCGTAGGTGAGTGTCTGCCCGAAAACCGCATCTGCGGCGGAAGAAACGGCTGCGTAATATTTGCTGTAGGAACTGCCCCAGCGCTTTTTCATCTGCTCGTCCGTCATGTAAACCGTTGCGTTTGCCGTATCTGCGCTGAAATCGGAATTTCCTTTTCCACCGGCAAGTTTCCGCAGCCTGCTGTAATAGGTATAAGCGGCGACCGCCTGCGCCTTAAGCGCCTCAGAGGGTGCGTCGGGTGACATTTCCGTAGCAACTGTGGCAGTGAGAAAGTCCCCGTCGTTTACGTTCAGCACTTTTCCGGAAGATGTATCCAGAATCCGGAACTGTTTTCCGGACTTCGTGAGCCGCTGCACAGCAGGCGTCTTTGTACCGTTTGCGGAAAGCTTCGCCTGCCCTCCGAACGCGAGTAGCGGGATCAGTACCATGGCAAGGAGAAGCAGCAGCCGCAGCAGCCGCGCTCCACGTTTCACATTCATTTAAAAATCCTCCTTTTCCGGCAGACCGGGCTGATTTTCATTCCTGTTATTGATAAGGCCAGGGAGCAGGCAGCTTTTGTCCTAAATTGCCGCAATCCCCATGAAACTTTAAAAACGAAACTGTTCTGCTTGACTTTGGCTGAGTGCTGATATAAAATAAAAACATTCATTAAGTTAAAAGGCCGGAGATGCCGCACAGTCTTGCTGCGGAAACGGCTTTCTTTTTTATCATGTTGGGAGATGATTTTTAGTGAAAGAAGATGCCGGAAAAATTTCGTTGAATGCTGAAAGTCTGGAGCTGAAAGCGCTCTGCGACGAATACCGGAAAAACAATCAGATTGCCCCGGAGAACTTCGATTTATATAATGTAAAGCGCGGCCTGCGCAACCCGGACGGTACGGGCGTTATGGCAGGGCTCACACTGATCTGCAATGTACACGGCTATTTAATTGATGATGCAGTCCGCATTCCGGACAAAGGGCGTCTTTGCTACCGCGGTGTTGATATCAATGACATTGTGAATGCCTGCGTAGCGGAGAACCGCTTTGGCTTTGAAGAGGTTGCCTGGCTGCTTCTGTTTGGCAGCCTGCCCACGCGCAACCAGCTGGAGTCTTTTAAGAATGTTTTGGCGGAGTGCCGGGAGCTTCCGGAATACTTTGCGGAGGACATGATTATCAAGGCCCCTTCGAGAAATGTAATGAATAAGTTGGCACGCTCTGTCCTGGCTCTTTACTCCTATGATGATAATCCGGATGATACATCGCTGGAAAACAATATGCGCCAGTCTATCCAGCTTATTGCGCGCCTGCCAATCATTATGACATATGCCTACCAGGTTAAGCGGAGGCACTTTGATAAAAAAAGCATGTATTTTCACCCGCTGGACCCCACACAATCCACTGCTGAATCAATCCTGAACGCGATTCGGCCTGACCGTTCCTTTACGGATGAGGAAGCAAAGCTCCTTGATGTCTGCATGATTATCCATGCGGAGCACGGAGGGGGCAACAACTCGACCTTTACAACACGTGTGCTTTCTTCCACAGGAACAGATATCTATTCTGCAATCGGGGCGGCGATTGGCTCCCTGAAAGGGCCGCGTCACGGCGGCGCGAACCACCGCGTCATGATGATGATGAACGAGCTGATGGAAAATGTGAAGGACTGGAAGGATGACGATGAGATTTCCGCTTGGCTGGGACGGATTCTGCGCGGTGAAGTTTCTGACCATTCCGGGCTGATCTACGGGATTGGCCATGCTGTTTACACACTTTCCGATCCGCGTGCCGTAATTCTGCGCACCCAGGCGGAAAAGTTTGCCGAAAAGTGCGGGATGGCAGAAAAGCTCAAGCTGTTTGAGCGTGTGGAGCGCCTTGCCCCGAAGGTCTTTGCAAAAGAGACAGGAAAAGCCAAGGTTATGTGCGCAAATGTTGATTTTTATTCCGGCTTGGTTTATGAGATGCTTGGAATACCGAGTGATTTGTTTACTCCGCTTTTTGCCGTTTCTCGGATTCCCGGCTGGTGCGCCCACCGCATGGAAGAACTGGAGACATGCGGACGCATCATTCGCCCTGCCTACCGTTCCCTTGCGAAGAACAGACTCTATGTTCCCATTGACAGGAGAACGGAGGCTCAGTCTGAAAAATGAACAGAAAATACATGTGGATTCTCCCCCTTGTCACCATAGCGGTTGTGCTTCCGGCAAAATGGTATGCGGCATTTAACCTTGTTGACCAAGAGTCGGGCTTTTACAGGGACGGAGGCCGGTTTGTCTGTATTGCTGCCGCTTTTGCTCTGGCCGGGATTGTGGCTGCCTTTCTTCTGACACACAAAGAGGCGAAGTTGCCGAGGCCGTTTACCCCGTTTCGGAGTGTGGGGTCCGGTGTCCTTGCAGCCCTCTGCGGTGTTTCAGTCGCTGTGCAGTCGCTTGTGGGCCTCGTGGGCTGGCAGTTTGCCGATGGTCAGGCACTTGGCGGCACAACAGTGATGGACAGCATCTTCGCGGCAGGGGGCTTTTTAGCAGCCGTCTCCTTCCTGATGGCTGCTTATGATTTTGCTTCCGGTGTGACTACCTTGCGCCGGCACCCTCTTGCAGCGCTGCTTTCGTCAGTCTGGGGCTGCATTGGACTGATTGCCCTTTTTGTTGACTATGCGGCTGTTGCCAACCGGTTTGAAAATATCTACCATACGTTTACGGTTGTGTTTCTTCTTTTATTCCTGTTTTCGCAGGCCGAGTATCTCTCCGGGGTAGACCGGAAGGGGGGAGCTGCGCAGTTTGTCCCATATGGCTTTGGTGCAATTATCCTTGCCGTCACTGATTCACTGCCCAATCTTGCACTGATGTTTGCCGGGAGAAAGACACTTGGCACGTTCCCGGCTGGCCTGTATTTTGTCAATCTCGTGATTGCCGCATATATTGCAGTTTATCTTTCAGCTTTCCGGAAGCAGGAACGCCCTGAAATGCTTGCTGCTGCGCCGGTGCCTGCGGCAAAGCTGAGGGGTGGGGACGAACAGGCACCGCAGAAAAGGGAAGAATCCGGTGCGGTACTTGACGACTGCCTGCGGTTTCTTGAGGGAGCCTATCCGGGTGGTGAGCATTTTGAGGAACGCCCGGGGCATCCTGCCTTTCCATCTGAAAAGACAGAGAGTTAGTTAAATTTATATCATTAATACCTTGATAAAAACTTGAAAATGCTATAGAATAACAGAAGGAATCCATACAAATATAATCAGGAGGTAGGTAAATAATGTCTATCCGCATTGGCATCAACGGTTTCGGCCGCATTGGACGCCTTGTTTTCCGTGCCGCGGTCGAGCAGCCGGAGACGTATGAAATTGTCGGAATCAACGATCCGTTTATTGACCTTGACTACATGGTATATATGGTGAAGTATGATACTATGCACGGCCATTTTGATGGCGACATCAAGGCAGAAGGCGGCAGGCTGGTCGTTAATGGCCGCAAGATTGACGTCTTTGCTGAGAAAGATCCGTCCATGATTCCGTGGGGCAAAGTAAATGCCGAGTATATTGTTGAATCAACCGGCGTTTTTGCCACTACAGAAAAAGCTTCTGCCCATCTTAAGGCAGGCGCAAAGAAGGTCGTTATTTCTGCTCCTGCAAAGGACAAGGAGACCCCGACTTTTGTCTGCGGTGTAAACCTAGACATGTACAAGAAGGATATGAAGGTCGTCTCCAATGCTTCCTGCACAACGAACTGCCTTGCT
>DHOL01000078.1:0-17139 GCA_002410755.1 Ruminococcaceae bacterium UBA5391
GCTTGCGGTAAAGGATATAGCATTTGGCCACATCCGCATAGCCTGCACGGCTCAGCGCGGATTCTACGCTGTCCTGAATTGACTCGACGCCAATCAGGCCGTCTTTGATTTTTGGCTCATAATCAGAGGTTACTTTCAGAGCAAGCAAGTCGATGATATCGCGGGTATACTGCTTGTTCAGTGCATCAAATGCCTTGTTGATTGCGGCACTGATTTTTGAAAGGTCAAAAGCCACCACTGTCCCATCGCGCTTTACCACCTGATACATATTCTTTTCCTCTCTTCCGGATTTTGTTTTATATGGATACGCCGCGCAATGCGGCGCTCTTTACATAAGGGGAGACAACTTCCAGAAATTTCTGCATCTCCTCGTCGGAGAATGCAGACAGCCCGCCCCCGCTGACTAAATCGCCGGAGTCCACAAATTTCTGGAGGAAATAGCGCTTGGCCCCCCGGATGGATTCCGCCGTCTCACGGAGGATTTCCGCACTGTGCAGCCCTTTGACGACGGTTGTGCGGAATTCGTAATCCACGCGGCCCTCCAGCAGAAAATCCATACTCTGCCGGACTGCGGAGCCAGAAAACCCTGAAATCCCAACAGCTTCTGCATAATGCTCCGGGGAACTTTTGACATCCATTGCCACATAATCAGTAAGGCCAAGGCGGACTATATTTTTCAGCCGGTCTGGAAAGCATCCGTTTGTATCCAGCTTGATGCAGTAACCAAGTGCCCGCAGGCGCCCCAGAAAATCGGGGAGATCCGACTGAAGCAGCGGTTCCCCGCCGGTGACGCAGACACCATCCAGGAGGCCGCGCCGCTTTTTCAGGTAGGAAAACAGCTCGTCAGCAGAGAACTCCACGGCATCTTCCGCCCTTGTGACAAGCGAGGCATTATGACAGAAAGGGCACCGGAGATTGCACCCGCCGGTAAAAACCGTACAGGCGACTTTCTCCGGATAATCCAGCAGTGTAAGCTTCTGCAGCCCGTAAACTTTCATGCTCGGCAGCCTCCTTTTATATAGATTGAAGCATAAGACACTACATAACGCATTTATTATACTCTCATACCCCTATATCTTGCAATAGCTTTTTATAATTATTTTAAATAACAATATGAGTTGCCCGATAAAATAGGAAGAGCATGGTGCATCAGAATCAATGTTTTTTCTATATAGAATTTATGGCCCGTTTAAAATAACATTTAACAATAGTATCTTCCTTAAGCCAGCCGGACCGGTGTTGACAAATCTTGTCCTGTGAGATATTCTGAAAAATAAAGGGGAAGCTTACTCCAAACAGGCTGAGAATAAGTTGCATTGCTAAGGCCATTCGCCTGATTTGGTTAATGCCAATGTAAGGAACATCACAGCCTTGGGAAGCAGTGCCTTGCATGCACTGCTTTTTCTTTACACTTTATGTTCCTTCCCACTCTGCAGAGAAAGGAATGAAACAGTCATGAGCATAACAATGGCGGCCATGCTGGATCATGTTAGAAAAAAGGCACCGCTGATTCACAGCATTACGAACTATGTCACTATAAATGGTGTGGCCAATATCATCCTTGCGTGCGGCGGTTCCCCGATTATGTCGGACAATGAAGCCGAAGTGGAAGAAATTACCGCGCGCTGCAGCGGGCTGGACCTCAATATTGGGACGCTCAGCCAGCGTATTATTCATTCAATGATCCTTGCGGGAAGGAAAGCCAACGCGCTTTGCCACCCTGTACTGCTGGACCCGGTGGGAGCCGGAGCCAGCAGCCTGCGTACAGAGACGGCGGAGTACCTGATGCGGGAAGTCCACTTTGAAGCGATTCGCGGCAGCATTTCCGAAATTAAGGCGCTGGCTTCCGCCAGAGGATGCACCGGGGGTATGGAAGCGGTGGATGCCGTGACGGATAATAGCCTGAATACGGCCGTTCAGTTTGTCAAGGCATTTTCCGCAGAGACCGGCAGCATCATTGCCATAACGGGGGCGGTTGACCTTGTCGGCAGCGCAGAAGAGTGTTACATGATCCGCAATGGACGGCCGGAAATGGGGCGGATTACCGGAACCGGCTGCCAACTTTCCGGCATGATGACCACATTCCTGGCTGCAAATCCGGAAGACAGGCTTGAGGCGGCAGCGGCGGCGGCCTGTGCGATGGGGCTTGCCGGGGAAATTGGCTGGCGCAGAATGCAGCCGGGCGACGGCAATGCAGCTTATTGCAGCCGGATTATTGATGCTGTCTGCAATATGACGAGTGAGCAGCTTGAAGAGGGGGCAAATTATGAAGTCCGATAAAAAAGACCTGCAGCTCTATAAGGTAAAGGGCAGCGGGAAACGGTGCACAAAGGCTGAGAAAGCCCTCTGCGGCGGTTCGGATTTTCTGTGGGGAAAGGGACGGGATGGAACGGGTTTCCGCAGTCAGTTCCATTTTTGTCCAGCCGGATATCAGAAATGCGAAAAGAGAGAGGGGGCAGCAGGCCTGTGATCCGCGGAGCAATTTTCGATTTGGACGGTACGCTGCTGGATTCCATGCCGATGTGGAACCATGCCGGGGAAGTTTATCTTGCAGGACTTGGTGTCCGGGCGAAGCCGGGGCTTGCAAAAGTCATGTTTCCCATGACGATTCAGCAAAGTGCAGTTTACCTTAGGCGGGAGTATGCCCTGCCTTTGACGGAAGAGGAGATTATTGCGGGCGTCAACCGCACCATAGAAGGATTCTACCGGTATCAAGCGCCTTTTAAAAAAGGCGTGCCGGAGTTTCTAAACGGCCTGAAGTCTGCCGGGATTGTGATGGCAGTGGCAACGGTGACCGACCGACCGTATGTGGAGGCTGCCCTGCACCATTTGAATGCCCGGCCATATTTTCGCGCCGTGCTGACGGCTACGGAAGTCGGGGCCGGGAAAGACCGTCCCGATATTTATCTGAAAACGGCGGCAGTGCTGGGGACGGCGACGGGGGAGACACTGGTCTTTGAGGATGCGCTCCATGCTGCCAGGACAGCCAAAGCTGCCGGTTTCCAAACGGTTGGAGTCTATGACGCATCCAGTAAAGACCGCCAGGTTGCACTGCGGGAAGAATGCGACTATTACCTTACGGATTTCCACGATTTTCCTTCTTTCGCAGCAGAAGCCCTGACATAAAGCTTTTGCCGCTGTAGGCTGTGGGCAGCTTTTCCCTTATTTGGAGGCCATAAAATTTTACGCTGCCACGGTGGCTTTTCGTTTTTAAATATGATATAATCTGTCGGTGAAGCTGGCACCGGCCGGAATAGCAGGAAGAAAGGCACTTTTATAACGGCCTGCCGGTGTCCAAAGTGCGGCAGGGCCTTTATACCCCCAAAGCACAGCTGACGGTTCGCTCCTTTGGAAAGTTCCTGCTGAGATGCCCTTCTTGCGGACAGCAGAGCGTGATGGGTCCGGCAGGGAAAAATAAAGTATATGGGAAAAGGAGAAGCTGACAATTATGATTGAATTTTCGGATGTGAGCAAAAGTTTCGGGCCGTCGAAGATTGCGGTTGACCACCTTTCGCTGACAGTAAATGACGGGGAGATTTTCGGTTTCCTTGGGCCGAATGGCGCAGGTAAGACGACTTCCATCAAAATGATGACCGGCATTCTGAAGCCGGATTCCGGCCGGATTAAAATTAACGGGATTGATATTGCCGAGAATCCCATTGAGGCAAAAAAGCAGTTTGGTTATGTTCCGGACAGCCCGGATCAGTTCCTACGCCTCAAGGGGATTGAATATCTGGACTTTATGGCGGATATGTATGATGTTCCTTTGGAGCTGCGGGAAGAGCGCATAAAAAAATTTTCGGATGAATTTGAAATGAGCACGGCGCTTGGCAATACAATCCAAAGCTATTCCCACGGGATGCGCCAGAAAATTGTCATTATCGGTGCGCTGCTCCACGACCCTGCGGTCTGGATTCTGGATGAGCCGCTGACCGGCCTTGACCCGAAGTCTGCTTATACCCTCAAGCAGCGGATGCGGCAGCACGCGGATGCTCATAAGACGGTCTTTTTCTCCACCCATGTGCTGGAGGTTGTAGAAAACCTGTGCGACCATGTCGCTATTATTGACCACGGGCATATCCTGTTTGCAGGCAGCCTGGAGGAGCTGAAAGAACAGCATAAGGGCGATGAGTCGCTTGAAAAGATTTTCCTGGAGATGACCGACCATGAATAAATACCTGACACTGGCACGCGTTTTAATCCGGAATGGTGCTATGCCCGGTCGGTCGGAGAACAGACGGGAAAAGACAGTTGTGCTGGTTGTCATTCTTGCCTTCCTGCCTGTCCTCTGTATGGAAGCGGCTTCCCTCTGGAATGCTTACGGCACCATTGCTGCCAGCCATCTGACAGGTGCTGTCCTCGCAGGGCAGATGGCGGCTTGCTGTATCGCTATGATTTTGCTTGGTATCCTGTATGTTATCAGCACTTACTATTTTTCCGATGACACCTTGTCGCTTCTGACCATGCCGATTCCTTCCCACCGCATCCTTGCCGCAAAATTTACTGTGGTTTTACTGTTCCAGTATTGGCTTGAGGCTTTGATTGTACTGCCTGCTTTTCTTGTCTTTGGAATTCGGGGCGGAGGCTTTTTTTACTGGATCAGTGCCATCCTTGTCATGGTGGCGCTTCCCTTGATTCCAACGGCAATATGCTCGATTGTCAGCGTCCTTATTATGGCTTTCAGCCATTTTTTCCGGAATAAAGACCGGGTTAAATTCTTTGCCGGCCTGATTGCAATCCTTGTTGCCGTTGGGATTACCATACCACTGGAAAAGCTCAGCGACCACTCTGGCTCTGCTGCCCAGGCGCTTTCGAGCAGTGGCAGTGCGATGAAGAAAGCAGCTATGCTGTTTCCGTCAGACTACCTTGCGGTTAAGGCAGTCTTTGGCGGCACAGCGGTATCTCTGCTCTGGCTGGCAGCTTTTTTACTTCTCAGTGCAGCCGCAGTTGCAGTTTTTCTGTTCCTTGGCAACAAGCTCTATCTGAGAGGTGTTATAGGGCTGTCCCAAAGCAATGTGAAAGCAAAGAGCAGGGGCGGACATTTTCAACTGAAGAAGCGCCGTCCGGCTTTTGCTGTTGCCCGCAAGGACTGGCGCCTGATTTGCCGGACACCTGCCTATTCCCTAAACTGCCTGTTGGGCGCTTTCCTTGTGCCGGTGATTTTAATTGTGGTTCTTGCATTTACACTGCACGGCGGCGTGACAATTCCGCGGGGCAATATAATGGTTATCTCCCTGAGCGTTTTGTTCCTGGCGCTCATTTCCACGACAAACGTTGTTTCCCCGACGGCTATTTCGCGCGATGGGCGGGATGCCACCCTTGCCTGCATGTTTCCGGTACGTCCGGCAGACCAGATTTTTGGAAAGCTGCTTCCCGGCCTCGGGCTGAGTTTTGCCAGCCTGCTTATCATGGTGATCCCCCTGTGCATCCTGCTGAGGCCGGATTCTTTTACGGCTGTCTCGGTTTGCATTCTCAGCGCTGTGGCAGTTGTAACTTTTAACATGTTTGGCCTTTTCCTGGACCTTGTTTCCCCCAAACTGGACTGGGACGATGAAACGATTGCCGTCAAGCAGAACTTTAATATTGCCATTGCAATGTTTGTTATGATTGTTGCCCTCGGCCTGCCTGCATTTCTGGTCTACAAACTTCAGCTGGACCTGTGGGGCGGCGTCATTTTTCTCCTGATTTACAACCTTGTCCTTCTGGCTGTTGCTGCATGGCTTCTGTCCTGGAAAGGTTCCATGGTATACGGCAGCGCCGGCCTTGCAAAAAAGCAAGTGGAAAAAACTGCTGACCGGCAGAAAACCATCCGTATCGTGATAAGTGTTGTCGTAGTGGCCGCCATTTTTGGGATGATCGGCTGGGAGATGTTGTTTGTTCACACGGATGTAAAGATTACCGCTTCGGAAGTTTCTGTTTCCGCAGGGATTGGGGAATCTTCATCCTTTGAGCTTTCCCAAATTCATTCCGTCTACCTGAAAGACTCCCTGCCGCAGGTCGACCAGAAAATCGTCGGGTTTGCATCAGGGGCGAAGATGCGCGGAAGCTTCAGCGTTAAGGGCTTGGGGCGCGGCCATCTGTATACGCAGAATGTGAAAGGGCCGTTCCTCTATATTATCCTGAAAGACGGTAGCTTTACTGTTTTTAACTTTGATGACAGCGGGAAAACGGAAAACCTTTATAAAACGCTTAAGCAATACGCAAAATAAAATGCCAAATGGACTGGCCCGCTGCGGTTAGAAGCAGCGGGCCAGTCCATTTTAAAAAGACGGAGCAGGGAGCCTGCATGGGCTTTGCCCCAAACTGCTTCTCCCCTTCGGGAAGGTGTTATCCTGCGCCGAGAATGACAATGCCGATTACTGCTATGAAAATAGCGGCGTACTGTTTTACTGTAAGCTTTTCCTTTAAAATCAGCCTTGCCCACAGAACAGAAAAAATACAGTAAGAGGAAATCAGCGGGGCTGCAACGATTGCATTGTCGCCCAGCGCGTAAATATATGCGAACTGCCCTGCGGTCTCACAAAGGCCTGCCACAATTTTGGGCTTCTCTTTGGAAAGCCTGATCTTCTGTTTCCTGACAACAACAAGATACAGGTAAGACAGGACTGCCAGGAACAGGAAGGTCAGCTCATATGCAATGTTTGCGGTCCCTTCCTGTATGTATTGATTCAGCACGAGGGCGTCCCCAAAAGTCCCGAGGCCATCAATGAGGCAATATAGGATGGGGAAAAGTATGGCGATTAAGCTGTTAGTATATTTCTTTTCGGGCACGTTCCCTTCCTGGAGCCGCTTTGCGTCGTCCTGCTCCTTTTCAAAGAAAGACAGCGCAAAAATCCCGGCTGTAATTAAGGCAACAGCGGTCAGTTGCAGCCAGCTCATCCTTTGGTTCAGAAAGAAAAAGCAGAGCAGGGCGGCAACCGCTCCGGACGAATTGCAGACAGGTGTCGAAACGGAAAGGGTTACGTACCGGAGGCCCGCATACCCCAGCACCATGGCGGAGATATAGAGCAGGGACACCGGCAAATAGAGGATAAGGTCCTCTATTTTGAATGGGACGCCTTGGAGAAGCTCAATTCCGGCGTGGATGCCCATAATCAGCCCGACTGCTATGACCATTTTCCAGTGGCTGTATTTGTCGTCGGGCTTTGAGCCGATTTTCGAGAAGAGATCAGAGCCGCTCCAGAAAAGGATTGCAATGAGCGAGAGCCAAAACCACATATTCTTCTTCCTCACGTTAAAAATAATAGCCGGCCCGAGCTTCAGGAGGAAATTCTCTGTGCCGGTGCAAAGAATCCATGGCGCTTGGGTATCCCTTGGTTTTAGGCCCGGCTTGGCTTTGAAACCGGATGCAAGTTTATTTTGGCACAGTCCGCTTTTTCCTTGACTATCCTGTAAAAAGAGGTATAATTTACCTGTAAGGCATAAAATAAAAGATGCAATGCAGAAGCAGGTGTGAAGAGCGCCTGCCTTCTGCATATGGAGCCACTACCTCCATATGCAACCGATTCATCGGCACATTGCAGCTCTTATTATACCTCCTGTTTCTGTTTTTGTACAGGGGATAGTTTTAAGTTCTACAGGTGTGTTGGGCGTTGGATATGGACAGGGAGTTCATACTCAGCGCTTTTTTTGTGTCTTGCATAATCGGGGGACCGGCAGGGTTTGACAAAATCCCCTTAGCCCCTTATTTTGTTTGTGAAAAAAGTTTACGATAGAAAAATGAAGGCAGCACCAGCCGGACTGGAGCAGGGGATTTTTGCACCGCCTGCGCCGAGGCCTTCCGACTGATGCTGCCTCCTCCTTTATTTCATTATTGACATTTTTATTTTACGGTGATACAGTTTATTATGGATGAAAGAAAAAAGGAAAAGTCGGCTGAAAAAATGACGGCGCCGAAGAGTTTTTCCTTAATTCACAATCGACTTTTCCCGGTGCCCCTCTGAGGTGCTGCCCCCTTGCCAACAGGTATTCCTGCTGCACTTTTGAAAGGAAGAATTGTGGATGGAAAAGTATGCAAATCTTTTTGACACGGTGTCAATCGGAAAGTGCAAACTCAAAAACCGTTTTGCAATGGCCCCAATGGGCCCGCTGGGCTTAGGGGATTCCGAGGGCGGGTTTAACCAGAGGGGCATTGACTATTATGTGGAACGGGCAAAGGGCGGAACCGGCCTGATTATTACCGGTGTTACCTTTGTGGACAACACAGTCGAAAAGCATGACATGCCCAACACGCCCTGCTCGACATACAATCCGGTGCATTTTACACGCACGGCAAGAGAAATGACGGAAAGAATCCATGCGTATGATGCGAAGGTTTTTCTTCAGCTTTCAGGGGGTTTCGGCCGTGTTACCATCCCTACCAACCTCGGTGAGCACCCGCCTGTAGCCCCTTCAGCAATTCCCCACCGCTGGCTGGACAAGACTTGCCGGCCGCTGAAAAAAGATGAGATAAGGGAAATTGAAAAGCAGTTTGGGGAAGGCGCCTATCATGCAAAACGTGCCGGATTCGACGGGATAGAAGTCCACGCCGTCCATGAGGGGTACTTGATTGATCAGTTCGCAATTTCGTTTTTTAATCACCGGACGGATGAGTATGGCGGAAGCCTTGAAAACAGGCTCCGCTTTGCAAAGGAAATCCTCGAGGAAATCAAGGGTAAATGCGGCAGCGATTATCCTGTAGCAATGCGGTTCAGCGTTAAGAGCTTTATTAAAGACTGGCGTGTTGGCGGCCTGCCGGGCGAAAAGTTCCAGGAGAAGGGCCGCGATGTTGAAGAAGGGCTGGAAGCCGCTAAGCTGCTCGTACAGTACGGCTACGATGCCCTGGATGTTGATGTGGGCTGCTATGATGCCTGGTGGTGGAACCATCCGCCAATGTATCAGAAAAAGGGGCTGTATATCCCGTACTGCAAAATGGTGCGCGATGTGGTTCATGTCCCCATTCTCTGTGCCGGCAGAATGGACAACCCCGATTTGTCGTCAAAGGCGGTAAGCGATGGGGCCTGTGACATTGTTTCCCTTGGCCGGCCGCTGCTGGCTGACCCGGATTATGTCAATAAGCTTGCGGCTGGTGAAGAAAAATATATTCGGCCCTGCCTGTCCTGCCAGGAAGGCTGCATGGGCCGTATAGCGTCATATTCTGCAATTAACTGTGCCGTCAACCCTCAGGCCGCAAGGGAACGTGTGGAGCGCCTTACGCCGGCTCTCAGCCCGAAAAAAGTGGCGGTTATTGGCGGCGGTGTGGCAGGCTGCGAAGCGGCGCGCGTCCTTGCCCTGCGTGGGCATAAGCCTGTCATTTTCGAGAAATCCGGAAAACTGGGCGGCAACCTGATTGCCGGCGGTATGCCATCATTTAAGGAAGATGACCATGCCCTGATCCGCTATTATGAAAATCAGCTTGAAAGGCTCAGGGTGCCTGTTTATTTTAACCGGCAGATGACCGCACAGCAGGTCATTGATGAAAAAGCAGACGAAGTGATTGTTGCAACCGGCTCCAATCCAAAGCTTTTCAGGCTTGGCAGTTCCCCCGTGTTCCCGGCTGCCGATGTGCTCCTCGGCAAAGTGAAAGCCGGCCCGAAAGTAGCCATTATCGGCGGCGGCCTTGTCGGCTGCGAGACAGCTTTGCATCTGCGTGAGCAGGGCAGGGAAGTCACCATTGTTGAGGCCTTGCCGAAGCTCCTGTCCGTCAATGCGCCTCTCTGCAGTGCCAACAAAGACATGCTGCTGGCGCTGATTCCATTTAAGGGGATTAAGAGCATAACCGGCGCAAAAGCCACGGGCTACAGTGCAGGCCGCTTGACGGTCGAGAAGAACCAGGGCGGGACTGATACCATTGATGCGGATACGGTAATCCTTGCGGTTGGCTATTCTTCGGAGAACACACTTTACAGCGAGATTCAGCGTAAACTTCCGCGTGTGCATTTAATTGGTGATGCGCGTTCGGTCGCAAATATCATGTATGCGATTTGGGATGCCTATGAAGTAGCCAGAACGCTTGAATAAAAATCTTTTTTCGCAGGATGCCTTCTGCTGAAAGGAGCAGGTTTACTCTTCAGCAGGAGGTTGTTTCCTTTTCTATAGATGTGGTGAAAATGAACTGAAACGGCTTCATTTTCTCCGCATCTTTGTTTTATGCTTAGCCAGAGCTGCGATTTACCCGAAAACCCAGTTGCAGCGGTAAGCCCAAACATCAGCCGAAAGTCAAAAGCAGTTTTCCCTCAGGAAGGGCTTGAAATTTTCAGGCAATATTCTGCGGTGCCGGAGCTTGGAACTTTGGAAAACATTTTACTTTTCTGTCATTATCGAATCTAAATGCAGTCATAAAATGATAAAAAAGTTTATGCCATATATATAATAGATAAATGCTGGAAATGCTTGGGCATGTCATAGAACATTCCCGGCATACTTATTGGCAATTTGGGATAAGCAGGGAGCAAAGGGTAAAAAGCAGTCGCTTTTGGCAACGGGCTGTGTCAGCAGCCGCGCTGAGGCTAGAAAAGCCTCCCGCACAGAGACGTTCCAAATGCGAGAATGGAGTGGTTAAAAAATGGCTCAAAGCATCCCCAGACAGGACTATCCACGGCCTCAGTTCGTCCGGAATGAATGGCTTAACTTAAATGGAATGTGGGAATTTGAGATTGACAACAGCAAAAGCGGCAGGGAGCGCGGACTGTCCCAGGCCCCTCATCTGTCGGGAAAGATATTGGTTCCGTTTTGCCCCGAAAGCTCATTATCCGGTGTTAAAAATACCGATTTTATGGACGCTGTTTGGTATAAACGCCGTTTCCTTGTGCCGGGAAAATGGGGAGCGGATAAGCGCCGTATCTTTTTGCATATTGGTGCCTGTGATTACATGACGGAAGTATGGGTAAACGGCAAACCGGCAGGCCGGCATGAAGGCGGCTACTCGCCTATTTCACTTGAAATAACGGATCTGGTCATGCAGGGTGAAGAGAATGTGGTGACCATCTGTGCTTCAGATGACCTCCGCTCGCAGAACCAGCCGTCCGGCAAACAGAGCTATGGCTATCTTTCAGGCGGTTGCATGTACACCCGTACAACCGGAATATGGCAGACGGTTTGGCTGGAAAGCGTGCCGTTTACTTATATTGCCGGAGTTCAGTGCACGCCTTGCCTGGAAAGGCAGAGCGTTGTGGTCGAGGCTGACTGCCGGGAAGCAGACGGCGAAGTCCTTACGGTTTTAGCCGGGTTTGCCGGGAAGCCGGTTGGCCGCGCAACCTGTCGGGTTGCCGGTAAGGCAGTCCGGTTGGAGCTGCCTTTAAAAGAGCTGCATCTGTGGGAGCCCGGTTCGCCGAAGCTGTATGATTTAACCCTGACGCTTGGTGATGATGAGGTCAAAAGCTATTTTGGTATGCGGGAGATTACATGGGTTGACGGAAAGATGTTCTTAAACCGGAAACCGGTGTTCCTGCGTCTGGTCCTTGACCAGGGCTATTATCCGGATGGCATCTACACAGCCCCGTCTGATAAGGACCTGAAGGCCGATATTGAGCGGTCTATGGCAATGGGCTTTAACGGTGCACGGCTACACCAGAAAGTGTTTGAACCGAGATTCTTGTATTACTGCGATATCCTGGGATATCTGGTATGGGGGGAATATCCAAATTGGGGGCTTGACATATCGCGGGCAGATGCGTGGCAGGGCTACCTGCCGGAATGGCTGGAAATCCTGAAGCGGGACTATAGTCATCCATCCATTATTGGCTGGTGCCCGCTCAATGAAACACAGGACGACCAAAACCCGCAGTTTGTAAAGATGCTGGTAGACATGACTCATGCCTTTGACAGAACCCGTCCTGTAATTGATGCTTCCGGCTGGAAACATGTCCAGGGCCTTACAGATATTATGGATGTGCATGACTATGAACAGGACAGCCGGGTTTTCCGGAAACGGTATGACCGTCTGAAAAAGGGTTCTCCGGTACCAATCCGTTTGCTTGGAGAGGGATACCCGTCATTTGTGAGTGAATTCGGTGGAATTTGGTGGAGCGAAACTGACAACAGCGGATGGGGCTATGGAAGCCACCCTGCCAGCAGAGAAGAAGCAGTTGAACGTTTCCGGGGACTGGTGGATGCCCTTTTGGATAATCCGCAAATCTGTGCGTTTTGCTACACTCAGTTAACGGATGTGGAACAGGAGCAAAATGGGCTGTACACTTATAAGCGCATCCCGAAATATGATCCGGCAGTAATTTCGGCCATTGTTTCGCGTAAAGCTGCCTTTGAACAAAATATTCCTGGTTGAATTCCATAAAGAGCAATCCGGTTTTGGCGGTATCCATGAAAGGCAACTGCTGTCTGTCCCTTCTCACCTACCGGGGCAGGATAAATAATTTTATGAATCATGGTAAAGAATCATGGTAAAACAATAAGGATGAGAGACTGTTGAGCCGGTTATCTATGATAACCGGCCCTTTCCGTGCTATTTTCTTGCCCCTTTTCATCCTGAGCAAGTGCAGGAAAAGAAATTTATTGAATAAAACTCAAATCAGAAAGAATGTGCAGAAAATATTTAAAGCAATGCCGCATGATGACATAAAAAATCCACACGGACTGGCAAAACTTGTAGGCCTCTTGATTTACCGGAAAGTTTCCAGGTGTACTAAGAAGGAAAGGTGGGAGACACTCTTAATAAACCGTGAACCCTGAAAGAATTTAAAATGAAACAGATTCGTAACTTTTTAAGTCAAAACCATATTATTGATACCGCATTGCAGCATCCTGTCGTGAATATACATAGTGCCGGAATGCCGTTCCGTGAAGCCGGGAAGGGACGCTTATTCATTATGGAATCCTTTACCGATAATTTCACTTGTGTTGGTAATCAGGATAAAAGCGTCAGGCTCTTCCTGGCGGATGAACCGGCGTAACTGGAGCGCCTGAACACGTTTCATCGCTGTGAGCACAACAAATTTTTTAGAATGGGAGTAGGCGCCTTTTGCCTCGCAGACTGTAGCGCTGCGGTCCAGCCTCTTTGTGATAAATTCACAGACCGGCACGGGATCATTGCAGATTACGCTGATATATTTCCGGAGATTGATGTTCTCAATCGCGCTGTCAATGACGACCGTTTTCATCATGAGGCCAAGGCAGGAAAAAAGGGCTGTTTTCACGCTGAAAACCAGGAACGCAGAGAGGGTAATCAGCACGTCGGAAATAAACAGCGCCCGGCCAACGTCAGTACCCGTATGCTTCTGCACAATCATTGCAATGATGTCCGTCCCACCTGAAGAAGCCCCCATATTGAACAGGATGGCAGAGCCGAACGAAGGAAGGACGACTGCGAAAATCAAGTCCAGCATTGGCTCGTCGGTAACCGGATGGCTCATCGGGAAGAATTTTTCCAGAGCGGAGACAAAAACAGAAAGTGCTACACTGGCGTAGACAGTTTTTACAGCGAAGCTACGCCCAAGAAACAGAAAGCCCAGCACAACAAGGGCAATGTTCAAAATAAAATTTGCGGTAGCCGGTGTAATAGGTGTGACTTTTCCAAGCACGACAGAGAGACCCGAAACACCGCCAAATGTAAAATTATTAGGGAATCTGAAAAAATAAATACCAACGGCAATCAATAATATGCTTGCCGTGATGATAATGTAATCACGTAGGACACCGAGAAATTTTTTTCTCATACAGCTCTTTCTGCCCTTTAGGGACGGCCGCCGATTTACCGGACAGGCTGAATCGTTTAGATTATAGTATTTTCATATAAGAAATAAAAAGATTTTAAATAAATCATAAAATACCGTAGAAAAATCAGCCATACTTTAAATTTCCCCTGAAACTATAGAAAATATAGAAAAACCTTTACAAAAAAAGAAAGTGGTGGTATGATAAAAATAAAATAAAGAAGGATTATCATTATTGGTTTTATGACAGGCGGTGCAGTATGGAAACGACAGAAAAGAAACACAACTACAGCAGAAAGCGCGAGGCAATCCTGAGAGCTGTCCGCTCTACAACATGCCACCCGACTGCCGAATGGGTTTACCGGACTTTGAAGCCGGAATACCCGGATCTTTCTTTTGGAACGGTGTACCGCAACCTGCTACAGTTTAAGACAGAGGGGACTATTGTCAGTGTAGGGACAGTAAACGGCCAGGAACGCTACGACGGCAACATAAAGCCACATACACACTTTATCTGCTCGCGCTGCGGGGCCGTCTTGGATGTACCAGGCGATTTCCTCAACAGCCGCGCAGCGGGGGAAACTGCTGCAAAAATGGGACTTACAGTTACTTCGTGTGAAGTTTTTCTCCGCGGGATCTGCGACAAATGCTGCCAGAAGGACGGCTGAGCAGGTTCTAAAAGCACAACAGGGGCGGATATTGCCTTAATATCCCATAAATTAAAAATGAAGCCTGCCATGGGAAGGGCCTTGGGAAGCTTACTCAAGAAATATTTTGGGGAATAATCCTCCGAAAGGAAGGTGCCTGGACCACAGCAGAGGCTGCGGCCTTTTATGGGATACTGAGAAAAAAATAAAAATGCTTTTGAGTAGGACATGTTTCGTAATACTGTACGGAATTTGGAATAGCCTCCGGCACTTATTTGGAGAAAAAATAAAATATTTTTCAAATAATCCAAAAATTTTGCTTGACAAAACGGCTGATTTGATATAAGCTATGGGCGTGTTCATTTTCCTGTATGCCCCAGTAGCTTAACGAAAGAGCATTTGGGTTACTCCAAAGGTTGTCGGTTCAACTCCGTCCCAGGGCAAAAAATATTCACACAGAGTGAGGTATAAAATTATGTATGAAGACAAAACGTTAGTCTGCCAGGAATGCGGGAAGGAGTTCATTTGGACTGCCGGCGAGCAGGAATTCTATGCTGCAAAGGGCTTTACCAATGAACCAAAGAGATGCCCTGACTGCCGCAAAAAGCGCAGGATGAGCCAGAAGCCACAGCGCGAAATGTATGACGCTGTCTGTGCAAACTGCGGTGCTCCCTGTAAAGTTCCGTTCCAGCCAACAGAAGGCCGTCCGGTCTATTGCAGTGAGTGCTTTGCAAAGATGAAGGGCCAGCAGGGCTAATCTTTTAACGTTAACCGTGATTCCCTGTACGCCGGGTGCAGTTTATGCGCCCGGCGTATTTTTTTCTTTTGACTTGTAAAAATATAAAGCAGGCTTGACAGCCGGGCAGGATGGGAATATACTAGATACCCCACCCGGGGTATGGAGATGATCGCTTGAAGCAGAAGTTTAATGTTACGGGGATGTCCTGCGCTGCCTGCTCGGCGGCAGTTGAGCGCAGCGTGAAAAAGGTTGCGGGCGTCCAATCCGCAGAAGTAAGCCTGCTTACCAACAGCATGGTAGTGGACTGCGACGGGACATCTGCCAAAGATGCGGAGATTATCAGAGCAGTGGAAGACGCAGGCTATGGCGCCTCCGTTTCCGGCGGCAGGGTTTCTGCACCCGGGAAAAATCCGGCGGAAGAACGACGGAAATCTGTAAAAGCCAGACTAACTGTTTCGTTCCTTTTCTGGATTCCGCTGATGTACCTTGCAATGCACCAGATGCTCCAGAAGACAATCGGGCTGCCTGTGCCTCCGCTTTTCGTGAGCGCTTTTCATGGGCCGGAAAACGGGGTTGTATTTGCCTTTACACAGTTCCTTCTCCTTTTGCCGATTTTGTATGTCAACCGTGAATATTACCGCGTTGGCTTCCGGGCGCTCTGGAAACGTGCGCCCAATATGGATTCCCTGATTGCTGTCGGCTCATCTGCCGCAGTGGCCTACGGCGTATATGCAATCTTCCGCATTGGATATGCCCTTGGGCATGGTGATGCGGCAACAGCGCAGCACTTTGTTTCCAATCTTTATTTTGAATCCGCAGGGACAATCCTGACCTTAATTACGCTCGGAAAATATCTGGAAGCAAAATCAAAAGGCCGGACAACAGATGCCATCAGGAAACTGATGGACCTTGCGCCGAGAACGGCGACAGTGGAACGGGACGGGCGTGAGGTGGAAATCCCTGCAGAAGAGGTTGCCGTTGGGGAAACGGTTCTCGTCCGTCCGGGACAGAGAATTCCGGTTGACGGGACGGTAACGGAAGGCTCATCCTCCGTAGACCAGTCTGCAATTACCGGCGAGAGCATCCCGGCGGAGAAAAATCCGGGCGATTATGTGACCGCTGCGACCATTAACAAGAATGGCTTTTTTAAATTCCGTGCGGAAAAAGTCGGGAATGATACGACTCTGGCACAGATTATCCGGCTGGTGGAGGAAGCCGGTTCCTCAAAAGCACCGATCGCCCGCCTTGCAGACCGCGTCAGCGGCGTTTTCGTCCCGGTTGTTATTGCCATAGCGGTTATTTCGGCGGTTGTGTGGCTGCTGGCGGGACAGACCTTTGAATTTGCACTGAACATCGGAATTTCCGTGCTTGTGATTTCCTGCCCGTGTGCGCTGGGCCTGGCAACACCGGTTGCCATCATGGTTGGGACTGGCCGCGGCGCTGCGGAAGGGATTCTGATTAAATCCGGTGAAGCGCTGGAGACCGCACAGGCTGTGCAGACGGTTGTGCTTGACAAGACCGGTACCATTACAGAAGGGACTCCCCGTGTGACAGATGTGCTTCCTTCGGAGGGCGTGAGCCGGGAAGAACTCCTCCGCACGGCGGCAGCGCTGGAAAAGCCCTCTGAACACCCGCTTGCTGAAGCCGTCCTTGCTGAAGCCGGGGAAGAGAAAATTACCCCGCCGGAAGCAGAGTCATTCCAAGCTGTCTCCGGCCGCGGCGTAACAGCAGTGGTTGAAGGCAGGAAATGCCTTGCCGGAAACCTTGCATTTCTGCGGGAACAAAATGTTGCCCCCGGGAAAATGGAACAGGCCGCCGGGGAACTGGCGGAGGCTGGGAAAACACCGCTTTTCTTCGCAGAAGGGAAACGCTTACTTGGCGTGATTGCTGCGGCGGATGTCGTAAAACCGACAAGCCGTGAAGCAGTCAGGCGCTTCCGGGGAATGGGCCTGGATGTTGTGATGCTGACAGGCGATAACCGGAAAACAGCGGAAGCAATCCGCAGGGAGCTCGGCATCAGCAGAGCGGTTGCGGAAGTGCTGCCGCAGGATAAGGAGCATGAAGTCCGGCGTATCCAGGAAAGTGGGCGCCGGGTTGCCATGATTGG
>DHOL01000078.1:17368-21882 GCA_002410755.1 Ruminococcaceae bacterium UBA5391
GACGGCATCAATGATGCACCGGCACTCGTCCGCGCTGATGTCGGCATGGCGATTGGTGCGGGGACAGATGTGGCGATTGAATCCGCGGATATTGTCCTGATGAAGAGCAACCTGCTCGATGCGGTTACGGCGATCCGCCTGAGCCGCGCGACCATCCGCAATATTAAGGAAAACCTGTTCTGGGCGTTCTTTTATAATGCCCTTGGCATCCCGCTGGCAGCCGGTGTCTTTTACCGCTGGATTGGCTGGACTCTGAACCCGATGTTTGCAGCGTTGGCGATGAGCTTCAGCTCCGTCTTTGTTGTCACAAATGCACTGCGGCTGCGCTTTTTTAAAGCAGAGCATACTTCCCCTGCACATCTAGTGCGGGAGGCTCAAAAAAATAAAACGGAGAAAGGGACGAGCAATATGAAAAAAGTAATTCAGGTGAAAGGCATGATGTGTGAGCACTGCAAAATGCATGTTGAAAAAGCACTGAATGCAATTCCGGGTGTCAGGGCGGAAGTTGACCTTGCGGCGGGGAAGGCGGAAGTTGTGCTTGCTTTGCCGGTCAGCGACGAGACGCTGAAAAGGGCGGTTGCCGATGCGGGCTACGAAGCGGTCTCAGTAACGGAAGAAAAATAACGCGCCGGAGAGAAAGGGGGGAAAGGGCTTGGTTGCAGATAAAACCAAAGTGACACGCCAGCTCAAGACCGTCCGCGGCCAGATTGACGGGCTGATTAAGATGGTCGAAGACGACCGCTACTGCATTGATATTTCCAATCAGCTTATGGCGTCCCAGGCAATCCTGCGGAGCATAAACCGGGAAGTGCTTCACGCCCACCTGAACTGCTGTGTCAAAGAGGCTTTCCTGAGCGGCAATGCACAGCAGGCCCAGCAGAAACTGGATGAGATTGTTGAAGTCGTCGATAAGCTCTCAAAGTAACGGAGACAAACAAAAGCTCCGTCCCGGTTTTCCCGGGGCGGGGCAGCTTTTTGGGAGAATGTTCAGTCCTTCAGGCCCATTTTTTCTTTATGAAAAATACGTGCGTCCATGAGTTTGAAATCCGGAGAAACGAGCGGCTTCTGCGGCATATGTGCGAAGATATCCCGCTCCAAATCAATACCAGGTGCGGCTTCGCAGAGCATAATACCTTTTTCTGTCAGACGGAAAAGTGCGCGCTCTGTAAGGTACATGACCTGAAGCCCATTGCGCAGGGCAGTTCCTGCGCTGAAAGTAATTTGCTGCACCTGTTTGACAAATTTGTTTACTTTGCCTTCCTGTAGGATATGCAGCTCACCATCTCCGGCTTCCGCTTTCAGGCCTTCTGCGGTAAAAGTCCCGCAGAAGTAGACCTGCTTTGTGTTCTGGGTGATGTCGATAAAACCGCCGCAGCCGATAATCCGATCCCCGAACCGTGAGACGTTTACGTTTCCGCTCATGTCACCTTCCGCAAATCCGACAAACGTCTGGTCAAGCCCGCCGCCGTCGTAAAAGTCAAAGATTTCAGGCATTGTCACAATGCAGGTGGGATTCAGGCTCAACCCAAAGTTCAGGCCGCCTTGCGGATTTCCGCCAAAAATGCCGTCCTCCACAGTAAGAGTGAACTTTTTCGTGATGCCTTCCTCTGCGGCCACTTTAGATATATATTCCGGAACGCCGATTCCGAGGTTGACGGTGCCGCCGCTTTTCAGCTCCATGGCAGCGCGGCGCGCAATGATTTTTTTTGCGTTCAGCTCGCATGGCTGCACGCCTGCAAGGCTGATACGGTGCTCGCCCGAAAAACCGGGATTGTACTGTACCCCAAAATTCTGCATACAGTATTTTTTATCGCTTGCGACGACAACGTAGTCTACCAGCGCACCTGGGATTTCAACGAAGCGGGGATGAAGCGAGCCGGACTTTACAACGCCCTGCACCTGGACAAAAACTTTGCCGCCGGAATTCTTGCAGGCCATTGCCATGGCAATGGCTTCCGCGCGGACACCTTCACGCTCAAAGGAGATATTCCCGTCCTCATCCGCATAAGTACCGGCGATCAGGGCGCAGTCGATAGGAACCGACCGATAAAACAGATAGTCTTTGCCGTCAACTTTCACAAGACGGACCAGATCCTCGGCAGACTTAGTCTTTTCGTTCATTTTGCCGCCGGACTGGCGCGGATCGGCAAATGTGCCGAGGCCAACCTGAGTCAGCACGCCCGGCTGATGGGCTGCTGTTTCGCAGAGCAGATGGGTGACTACACCCTGAGGAAAATTATAGGCTTCAATCTGGTTCTGGCACACAAGCTCGCCGAGTTTCCTTGCCAGGCCATAATGCCCGCCGATTGTGCGCCGGATCAGCCCCGGATAAGCGAGGTGCTGAAGGCCTTTCGTCTTGTTGTCGCCCTGGGCGGCGCAAAAGTAAAGGGTAAGGCCGTTCGGCCGTCCGCTTGCAAGGTAGGAATTCTCAATCTCCTGGGCTATTTCCTCCGGGAAAATTGCCCCCAAAAAACCATTTGTTCCAACCGTAACACCGTTTGGAATCAATGACGCAGCTTCCTTGGCCGTAATAAATTTAGCCATGTCCAAAATGCCTCCGTGTTCAGATTCAAAACGAGGCCGCGCTTCTGCGCGGTGGTTGCAGGCAGCTCCGCTTTTCCCAATAGAGAGCGGCGGCAAACCTAAAAAGATATTTTTTTAACAATCTCAATTATATCAAAAAAAGGGACCGGATACAAGACCGTTGAAAAAAAGAATGGGTGCCCCCACCTGCTGAGGCTGCGCTAAGGAGGCCGGGTACGGTTGAAAACATGCCGCATCTGGATTATAATGGACTAAATCCCCCGAAGGCTGTGGTGATTTTCGCGCCCGAGAGGACAACCTAAGTGACAGAGGGAGGGAATACAATGGAAAAAATTACAAAAGATATGCTGATTGGGGACATCCTGAATGTGTTCCCGGATGCTGTGAAGTATCTGCTCGAAATGGGAATGTTCTGCGTCGGCTGCCCGGCATCCCAGGGTGAAACGCTGGAGCAGGCCTGCATGGTTCACGGCATTGATGCCGATGATATGGTGCAGAAGCTGAATGAGGAATTTACGGCGGCTTCTAAAAAGAGCGACTGAAAAAGCCCCGGCAGCAGCCAGGCATATGCCTGGCTGCTGCCGGTATGACATGGAGAAGCGTAATGCGACTGTTTTCCCTTGGAAAAAGGCTTTCCCTCTGCGCTTCCATGGTGCGTCAAGGGACTTCCCTGGCAGATGTTGGCACAGATCATGCCTATCTTCCTGTTTGGCTGGCAAAGCACGGTCTAATCCGGAATGCCATTGCGTCTGATGTGCGCCGCGGCCCGCTTGAGCGTGCCAGGCGCAATATTGAACGGTATGGCGAAGATGATGTTATTACAGTCCGGCTTTCCGATGGATTGGACCGCATTCTCCCGGGCGAAGCCGACGATATTGTGATCGCCGGCATGGGCGGCCTGATGATTGCGGAAATTATCAGGCGGGCACAATGGCTGAAAGAAAGCGGGAAGCATTTGATCCTCCAGCCAATGACCCGCGCGGAAGACCTGCGCCGCAGCCTTTCGGAGCAGGGTTTTGCTATCCTTCATGAGCAGGCCGTCCAGGAAGGAAGCCATCTTTACACCGCAATGCTCTGTGCCTACTGCCCGCCACGGTGCGGCAGGGGATGCCTTTTCCCTTATGTTGGAGGGCTGACTGCAAAAACACCGGAAAGCTGTGCTTATCTGCGCCGGGAGGCAAAACGCCTACAGGCAAGGGCAGACGGCCTAAGCCTTGAGGGTGATGAGGAGGGCGCAAAACAGCTTTTTCATGTTTTGCAAAAGCTGGAAGCGCTGCTTACGCCGGACAAAACGGAGGGATGATTTTCATGACAACCGTTGGAGACATTTATCGTGCGATTGACAGCTTTGCACCTTTTTCAAGCCAGATGGATTTTGATAATGCCGGCCTGCTTGCCGGAAATAAGGAAACGGAAGTCCGCACGGCCATCCTTTCTCTGGATATTACACCGGATGTGGTGCACGAGGCAGCGCGGAAAAAAGCGCAGCTTGTGGTAAGCCACCATCCTGTGATTTTTCATCCGCTCCGGAACCTGCGCCCAGGCTCTGCGCCATACCTTCTGGCACAATATAATATAGCGGCAATCTGCGCACACACGAACCTCGACATGGCTCCCGGAGGAGTCAATGACAGCCTTGCCGGGCGGCTTAATCTGAAAGATGCAGCCTCGCTTGTCTGCGACAGTCATTCGGGCAGGCCGGCTGCGCTGAAGTGCCGGACAGAGCGGGAATTTCTTCCCCGTAAATTTGCAGAATTTGTAAAGAGCAGGCTAGGCTGTGATGGCCTTTTCTATGCCGACGGCAGGCGGAAGATTGATGAAGTCGGGCTGTGCAGCGGCAGCGGGGCGGAATACCTGTATGACGCGGCAGCTTCCGGCTGTCAGGCGTTTGTCACCGGGGAAGCGAAGCACAATGAACTGATTGATGCCAAAAATTTGGGCATTACACTCGTAGTGGCAGGGCATTATTA
>DHOL01000078.1:22039-27292 GCA_002410755.1 Ruminococcaceae bacterium UBA5391
AGTAGTGGCAGGGCATTATTACACGGAGAACGTGGTAATTGGGCCTCTGCTAAACCGGCTTTCGGAATCCTTTCCGGACGTTGCCTTCCTGAGGACGGAAGTATTTTCATGCCCGGAGGAATATCTTTGACTTGCGGGAACGGCCCGCGGAGGAAAATATATGGCCCTTGACGGAGCGTTTTTAAGACATTTGAAGCGGGAAATTGAAGAAGCTGCCCTTGGCAGCCGGATAGATAAGGTTTATCAGCCGAGCCGGGATGAGGTTGTCCTTTTTCTGCGCGGTCATTCGGAGAGCCGTCGGCTTCTTCTTTCCGCGCGCGTAAACAGTGCCCGTGTTGGCTTCACGGAAGATACGCCGGAAAACCCGAAAGAACCGCCCATGTTCTGCATGCTGCTCCGAAAAAAGCTGACCGGAGCCCATCTTGCCGCAGTGCGGCAACCCGGACTTGAGCGTCTGCTGTGCTTTGACTTCAGCACTTTGGATGAGTTGGGGGACAAGACCACCCTTACACTTATTGCAGAAGTGATGGGTCGTTACAGCAATGTGATCCTTACAGACGGTGGGGGAAAAATCATTGACGCGCTCCGGCGGGTAGATGCTTCCATGTCTTCCGAAAGGCTTGTACTTCCCGGGCTTGCCTACCAGTTGCCGCCGCCGCAGGATAAACTGTGCCTGCTGACCGCAGACCGGGAAGAAATCATGGAGCGTATTTGCTCGAAGCCCGGGGGAACGGAACTTTCCAAAGCCATTTTAGCTTCCGTGCAGGGCCTTTCCCCAATTGTTTGCCGTGAAGTGCAGAACCTTGTTGGCTGTGGCGGAGACCTGAGGGTTGCGGAAGTAACTCCGGAGCTCAGAAAGCGCCTTTCCCTTTTTCTTGGGCGCCTTGCGGATACCGTAAAAGAGACGTCGGGTGAACCGTATCTGGTGACAGGATTGAAACAGAAACCGCTTGATTTTTCCTTTTTGCCGATTGAACAGTATGGGATAGCAGCAACGGTAAGCAAAAAAGGCAGCTTTTCAGGGCTCTTGGACGAATTTTATGGGGAGCGCGACCGCATGGAACGTCTCCGTTCCCGTTCACAGGATTTGCTGCATATTCTGCGGGCGTCTTCAGAGCGCCTGAGCCGCCGCATCAATGCCCAGCGGTGTGACCTTGAACGGTGTGGGAAGCGCGATGAACTTCGTATTTGTGGCGATCTTTTAAGCGCAAACCTGTACCGGCTGAAGAAAGGGCTTCCCGAAGCCGAACTTCCGAATTACTATGAGAAAACGCAGCCGCCTGTAAAGATCAAGCTGAACCCGGCTCTTACGCCTTCCCAGAATGCACAGAAATACTATAAGGAATACCGGAAGGAAAAAACGGCGGAAAGCATCCTGACGGTGCAGGTCCGTGAAGCAAAGCAGGAGCTTGCCTACCTTGATACGGTCCTTGATGAACTGAGCCGGGCAACAAGTGAACACGACCTTGCGGAAATCCGTGCGGAGCTGATGGAACAGGGCTATCTCCGCAAGCCGCGGGGACGAAAAAAGCAGGCACCTTCGCAGGGGGCCATGCAGTTCCGGACGGACGACGGTTTTCGCATCCTTGTTGGCCGGAATAACCGGGAGAATGACCAGCTCACGCTGAAGCAGGCCGGGAAAAACGACCTTTGGTTCCATACAAAAAACATTCCGGGTTCTCATGTCGTCCTTTTCCTTGAGGGGAAAAAGCCGACGGCGCAGGCTGTCTCGGAGGCCGCCATGCTGGCTGCGACTTTCAGCCGGGGACGGGAGTCTTCCAATGTGGCAGTGGACTGCACGGAAATCCGCCATGTAAGTAAGCCGCAGGGTGCAAAACCCGGTATGGTCATCTACAAAAGCTTTAAAACACTTTTTGCATCACCGGACCGCAAAGCTGCCGATCGGTTGCGCCTTGAAAACAGGCAGAGGCTGTCGGGAAACAGCCTGCACGGCCCGGATTCTGGTAAATTCTCCGGATGGGAGGTGTCCCCATGACAGCAGACCGTCTCAATTCCCGGAATCTGCTGCGCAATGCAGTCTTGTTCGGTGCAGCCATAATTCTGCTGATTGCTGCAAACATCGCAATGTCTTGCGGAGCATTTTACGAAAGCCGTGCGGTCTATCTCCTTTTTGCAGCAAATGCCGCGCTGAATCTTGCAATCCTCTTTGATATCTGCACGGATATCCGCCGCAATTTTCCGCTGCTCGTTTTTGTGCTGTCCTATGATTTGCTGCTTCTCGGGCGTGTCTATGCAGCGTTTTTAACTGATTTTGACAACATCCTTTATGACCTGCAGGCGGATTCTTTTGAAAACCTTTTTCAGTCACTGCAAATCGTCACGCTTTCCCTGCTCTTTGTCTATGCGGCGTACCGGCTTTCAGCTCCACTCTTTTTTCGCCGCGAAAAAGAAGTCTACAAAAAAGGGACAGGCGCCGTGCGGAGCAACCAGCTGCTTCCGGTAATTCGGCAGTTAAGCGAAATCGCCCTGCTTATCAGCTCTGTTGCATTTTTCTATGTGCTGTTCCACTCGGTCCTGTATGTTGTCCGGCATGGCTACCTCACTTCCTATACCCAACAGGCGGACAGCATCCCATCCGCCGTCAGCCGGCTTTCGATGTTCTTTATCCCGTCGTTTGCAGTTTTTCTTGCTACGCTGCCCAGCCGGAAGCAGATGAGGCTCCCCATGCTGATTTACGGTGTCTATATGGTTTTATCCCTGTTTACAGGGCGCAGGAACACGTTTGTCTGTGAAGCGCTTATGCTCCTGATTTATTTTATCCTGCGCGACGGCCTCCGCGCAAAAGAAAAGCGTGTTGTAAAGGGAAAGACCGTCGCGTGGGGGATTTTGGCGGCGGTTGTCCTTGGCTATGCACTTGAAGTTGTCGCTGAGACGCGCTCCAGCGGACACTTACATTTCCGCAGTCTGCCTTCGGCAATTTATACTTTTATCTACTCCCAGGGCGCTACTTTCCGCGTCATCTCTGAAACAGTGAATTGTTGGGACCGCTTTGACCATAATTCGACGTATCTTTACCTTTTCTATCCGTTTGAGCTGTTTGCACACAACAACACATTCCTTCACGCGGCTTTTGGGTTCACACCGATTGTAGAAACCCAGAGTATGCCATTTGTAATGACGACGCACAATTATGCTCATGTTCTTACCTTTATGGTTGCCCCGGACCGGTATCTTTCAGGCGGGGGCTTTGGCACGTCTTATGTGGCAGAAGCCTATGTCGCATATGGAATGGGAGGCGTTGCGGCAGTTAGTGCCATCGTCGGGGTTGCGTTCCGTTTCTTTTCCTCCATGCTTACAAGGCCATGGTATATCCTGGCACCCACTCTGCTTGCCGTGAAGGATTTTGTATTCATCCCACGCAATTTTGCGTTTTCATGGGTATTTGATGTCTTTAATTTGACCTATTTATGCTTTTTCCTTGTGATATATTTTCTTGCCCTTGTAATTGTATCTTTTGGGGCGCATCTGCGTAAAGTACCCGGATTCCGGGAGGAACACCTGCAAAGTGGGGCCGGGACATGAAGACCCTGCTCCTGCTGACGCGCTCATTTCCATTTGACGACGGTGAAGAATTCCTCGCAGCAGAACTTCGGTATGTTTCCGGCTTCGACCGCATTCTTATCTGTCCGTGCGGGCTCGGACGGGCGTCGGTGCCGACGCGGAAGCTGCCGGAAGGAATTCGGTGTATCCGGATTATCAAGAAACCGTTTGGGAAATTTTATTATCTGCGCCTCCTTTTCCGGCCCTGTGTGCAGGCAGAACTCTGGCGGCTTCTCCTTACCGGGAAATGCCGTCCAGACCGTGTCCATGAGATGCTGTTTTTCCTGAAAAAAGCGGAGGGAACTGCGACGGGGCTAAAGGAAGCGGTTCCCGTTTCACCCGGAGACAGCATGGTGATTTACAGCTACTGGCTGTACGACATGGCTGCCGCAGGGGCAATGTTTACGGATTTCCTGCGGATGAGGGGCGTTAAAGTCCGGCTGATTTCCCGCGCACATGGCTTTGATATCCATGCGTCCCGCTCAAAAACAGGCTATTTGCCGATGAGACAGTTCCTTTTCCAGCGGATGGACCGTATTTATCCCTGCTCAGACGACGGTGCCAGTGCGCTGAGGCGGGAGGCCGGACGCTTTTCCGGCAAAATCAAGCGTTCCTACCTCGGCACAGAGGACTGTGGGCTTGGGGCCCCTAGCCAGGTTCCCTTTCACATTGTCACATGCTCTTACCTGCTGCCCGTCAAGCGGCTGAATCTGCTTATAAAAGCCCTGATGCGGGCTGACTTTCGAGTCGTCTGGACCCATATTGGCTCCGGCCCGCTGGATAGCGAAATCCGGGAGCTTGCTGCACAGCTTCCGCCGCAGGTCACGGCAGAATTTACGGGGGGGATGGAAAACCGAAGAGTCCTGGAATATTACCGCACCCATCCTGTTTCTGCCTTTGTTAATGTCAGTGCAAGTGAAGGCCTTCCTGTTGCAGTCATGGAGGCATTTTCTTTTGGTATCCCGGCTATAGCAACAGATGTCGGCGGCACGCATGAAATCGTTTCAGACGGCGGAAATGGCTTCCTGATTCCTCAGGACTTTTCCCCGGAACAGTTGCTCGAAGCTTTTTGCAGGCTGGAGAAGATGACGGAGCCAGACTATCAAAATCTTTGCGCCGGGGCACGGAAGACGTGGGAAGAAAAGTTCAGTGCGGCGAAAAACTATGGCCGCTTTTATAAGGAGATCGGAACATGGAACTGATGTACCTGACTTTTCAGGAAGATGCCCCGCTTTATATCGGTGTCCTTCGCAAAATCCAGTGGCAGGCGCACGCATTCCACCAGCTTGGTTACCGGGTTACCTATACGCTCTGGAAAGGGACTGAATACCGCTTCATAACCGAAGACAGCACCAAAGGAAAGAATGTTGGAAGCGGAAGCGGTATAATGCACCGTTTTGCTGAAGCCGCAGAGGATTATCTCTCCCGCCATCATTTTGATGTCCTTTATCTTCGCCTTGACCGTGTCAGCTTTGATGTGCTGAGGATCTGCCGCCTTGCAAAGAGAAGCGGTACCGAAAAAATCATAGTCGAGTTTCCCAATTACCCGTATCTTGCAAATTATATCGGCAGCGTGCGGGGGTTACACCCGTTCCGCAGGCGCTTTGCCGCACGGATGAAAACGCTCTGCATTGCGGCGGAGGACAGGCTGGCTTCCCCATGCCTCAGGCGATTTGCAGATGCAGCCGTTTT
>DHOL01000078.1:27510-39035 GCA_002410755.1 Ruminococcaceae bacterium UBA5391
ATTGGCAACCATGCGGAAAGCTTTTTTGGCCTGAAGGCCATCTGCGTGGGGAACGGCGTAGCGGTGGAAGAATTTACGCCTGTGCCGCCAAAGAGGAACCGGGACGAAGTTGTCCTGATTGGTGTAGCTGGAACGCTTTGGTGGCAGGCCTACGACCGGGTTCTGGAAGGGATGTACCTTTACCGAAATGCTTCCCCTGGGCGAAAGCCGCGGCTCCGTTTCCTCATGGTGGGCGGAGATGCAGGGGAAATGCCTGCTTTCCGTGCGCAAATCCGAAAATACGGCTTGGAAGATGATGTGGAATGCCCGGGATTCCAGACTGGCGAAAAACTTGACAGACTGTATGCCCGGGCTGATTTAGGAGTTTCCTCGCTCGGATGCTACCGGCGCGGGCTAACTTCCTGTTCTTCCCTGAAAGCGCGGGAGTACTGCGCAAAGGGCCTTCCGTTCCTCTATGCCTATGAGGATGGCCTTCTTGCGGATAAGCCCTTTGCGATGAAGCTTCCGAATGATTCATCGCCCATTGATATGGAAGCTGTTGTGCGCTTTGTGAAGAGCTGCCGATCCAACCCTAATCTTGCGGAAAAAGAACGGCAGTTTGCACGGGATCACTATGACTGGAAAAACATTCTGAAACAAGTGCTCTGCTTTGCGGGCATTTAGCTATAAAAGAACATAGGAGGCGCTTTTCATGGAAATGTATGTAAGCTCTTCAGATATTCTGCGCTTTTTTAAGAAAAAATGGGTTTCCTTCCTGGTAGTTGTCCTGCTGTTTGGCGGGGTGTGTGCCATTCTGCCGTTAAAGACAGCACAGTACACCTATTCTGCAAATTCGACGATTACTTTTTCCTGCACTCCTTCCAAAAGGGATGACCCGAATTATACCCTTCAGTACCCGGGCATCCTGAATGTCCGCATCAATACGGCGGTTGCCGAGGCTTCTTCCAATGACCTTGTGGAAAAAACCGCTGCACAGCTCAATATAGATCCAAAAATAATTTACAAAATTACTGGGGAACAGCTTTACAGCTCGTCTTCCGTCAAGCTGACCGTACAGACTGCGAATGACACAATGGCCGCGAAAATTTCCGACACCGCTGCCAAAATCCTTGGAGAAGAAATAAAGAAACAGTACCCGCAGCCGGAACTGACGGTTTTCCTTACGGAAAAAGCGGTGCCGGCAGTAGCAAATTCCAAAAAATCAGCCATGGTAAAGTCTGGTGTGCTGGGCCTTGTGCTTGGCTTTGTGGTGTTTTTGTGCTATGGCCTGATCCGTGTGCTTTGCAATCATACAGTGCTCCATGGGCCTGCAGCGGAGGAAGCGCTGAAAATCAAGTACCTTGGAGGGATTCCGAGTGAGGAACACGGGGACGGCCGTCCAAACGCATTCCGCCGGATGAGGTCCGTTGTGCTGAATTACTTCGGCGGAGCGAAAAATCTCCTTGTGGAGGGCATCCGTGAAAGCGGGCATAAAGAGGTTGCGCTGGGGCTTGCAACGGCTCTTGCACAGTCCGGGCGGAAAGTCCTGCTGGTGGAAGTAGACCTGCGTGCCCCGGAACTGACGGAAGACCTTGGCGCTATCCCGGCAAAGACGCTCCTGGATTTGCTGAATGGTTCCTGCACTTTTGAGCAGGCTGTCACGCCAATTCGCCAGCAGCCGGGCCTCTGGCTGCTGGCGGCGGCTCAGGCGGGCAGTGAAAATCCGGCTGACCTTTTGGCGCAGGGCTTTGAAAATTTGCTTCAGGAAGCGGAATCGCACTATGACAACGTCATTATCTGTGCACCGCCGGAGGCCCTGTATCCCGATGCGGACAGCCTTGTTCCTGCAGTGCAGGGTGTAGTGATTTCTGCGACGTCCGGCGTTACAACCTACCGAGAGCTGCACAGTGCACTTTCTGTTGTGCGGGAGTCCGGGGGAAAGAAACTTGGATTTGTCCTTACCGGTATCTGAGCCAGACTCTTCTGTGGGTAGCTTATGTGAGGGAAAGCCCCCTTTCCGTTTGCGGGAAGGGGGCTTTCCTGCATATCTGCGCGCGGCTGTCCCATACTAAAATATGGGTGATCAAGATGGCAATTTCGCTGATCCGAACAATGCTTTTGTATGCGGTTGTAGTTGCGGCAGTCCGACTGATGGGAAAAAGGCAGATTAGCGAGCTTCAGACAAGTGAGCTCGTTGTCACTTTGCTGATTTCAAACCTTGCTTCTGTGCCGATGGGGGATACGGGGCAGCCGCTCCTGAGCGGCCTGATCCCGATTGCCGTACTGGTAATCTGTGAACTTACGGTTTCCGGTGCAATGATGAAAAACAAAAAATTCCGCCAGATGATTTGCGGCAATCCCATTCTGGTTATTTACGACGGCAAAGTGCAGCAGAGCGAAATGGAACGGCTGCGCATGACGACCGATGACCTCTTTGAGCAGCTGCGGCAGAAGGATGTTTTCAGCATTGAAGACGTGGCCTATGCAATCGTAGAGACAAATGGAAAAATGAGCGTTGTCAAGAAACCGGAGAAAGAACAGCCCATGGCGGGGCCGCTTGGTGTGGCACAGCCGGATAAGGGCTTGGAAACCGTTGTTGTCAGTGACGGTACAATCTCGGATACTTCGCTTTCGCTGTGTCGCCAGAACCGGAAATGGGTTGAAGATGTGCTCAATTCCGAGGGGATTTCCCTCAACGACGTGTTCCTGATGACCGCAGACGCAAAGGGCGACTATTTTATCGTGAGGAAGGATGCGGAGCAATGAAGCGGATGTGGGCAGTGTTGATTTTGCTTCTTCTAACGGTTACAACCAGCGTACTCGGCATCATCCATACGCGGAGAGTGACCAGCCAGATGGAACAGACTGTAAGCATGGCAAAAGATGCCATGGAGCATGACGACAGAGACAAGGGGCTTTCCTTAAGCCAAAAGGCAGTAAAAGACTGGCGTGATGAGCATCACATTCTGTGCCTTTATATGGTTCATTCAAGGCTTGAGGCAATCGACCAGACTCTTACAGCCCTGCCGGAGCTTTGTCAGGATGAGGAAACGAAAGATTTTTTTTCGGAATGTGACCGGGGTATTATGCAGATTGATTATCTAAATGAGTCGGAAATCCCGAATCTCGACAATATTTTTTGAAAAAAAGCAGCCCCTCCGGCTTTTCTGCCTGATAAACGGCCCATTGAAGAAAACTATTTTCCCTTGAAAATCCGTATGGTTTCCCGGTATGCCTGTTCCATGGATTCCACGTTTTTCTGAAAATCGTAGAGTTCCAGTACGCGTTTGCGCCCGCTTTTTCCAAGGGATTCCCGAAGCTCCGGGTGCTGCGCAAGCTCCAAAAGCTTTTCCGCGGCAGCCTGCGGGTCATGCCTCGGGACTAAAAATCCTGTGACGCCGTCTTCCATGGTTTCCCGGAAACCGTCGGCATCCGATGCGACAACCGGTACCCCGCAGGCCATAGCCTCTACGGCGGAAACGCCGAAACTTTCCTCAATACTCGGGAGGCAGACGGCATCCATCCGGTTTAAAATAGACGGGACTTCTGTGTTTGGAACAGCGCCGCGCAGGAAAGCGCATTTTTCAAGGCCGAGACTGCCAATCAGTGCCTGAAGGCTGCCCCGCAGGCTTCCTTCCCCATAAATCTCAAGCTTCACGGGCCTGCCCTCCGGCATCTTTTCCCGGAGAAGCGCAAATGCCCGGATGAGGTCATCCATTCCATAGGGGGGCTCCAAAGCCTTGACGGCACCAACGGTAAAGCACTTGTCTTCCGCTTTGTGCTCCGGTGCAAAACGGCTGCAGTCCACACCGAACGGTGTAATAAAAATTTTCCGGCAGCCGGGCAAAAGGAGTCGGACCTGTCTAGCCATCGCATAGCCTGTCGAAGCGACTGCATCGGCCGCGGCAAGATTTTTCCGCACGAGATGCCGGTAAAGAGGGCCTTTGGCCGGAAACAAATAGACGTCGCTGCCCCAGACAGAAAGCAGGAGGGGATGAACGCCGCAAAGACGTGCCAGGGTTCCATAGCCGCTTGCATAGTGGGCGTTGACAAGGTCCGGTCGGAACTGTGCAAGCTCTTTTTTCAGGCAGCCTGCGTTAAAAAAATACCCTGCAAAACCGGGAACTTTCAGTGGGATGGTTTTTACGCGGCTGTCGATTTTTTTCTGGGTATCCGCATGGTCCGGCAGGGAATACAGGCGGACGGTATGCCCTTTCTGCGCAAGGGCATTTACCCAGCGCGCCGTATGAATTGACTTTGCGGCTGCAAGAAAAGCAATTTTCATGAAAAGCTTCCCCTTCCTTACGCAGGCAGAATTTCCCGCCGGACAAGGAATTTAATGTCTTCAGAATATCACTTTCCGGAAAGCATTGCAACGGCTGGAGCGGGGCTGATTCCTTGCCAATCCCCGGGTGCAATGCTATAATAAAAAAACAGTATGGTCGGCAGTGCTGCTTGGGGCATGACGGCCCGGGAAAGCTGAGGCGTTCGATTTGCCGGCAGTCAGCGTAGTCGTTCCAATCTATAATGGGAAACAGCACCTTGCCCGGTGCGTAAAAAGTATCCTTGCCCAAAGCTTTCCGGATTTTGAGCTCCTCCTTGTAGATGATGGCTCAACGGACGGCTCGTGGGAAGCTGCACTGAAATATGAGTCTGACAAGCGGGTACATGTTCTGAAAAAGCCGCACGGCGGACTTGGCGATACAAGAAATTATGGGGCGACACATGCTTCGGGAAAATATCTTGTTTTTGTTGATTCCGATGACTGGATTGAGCTTTCCACGCTGCATGACCTTTTCACCGCGGCGGAAAAAGAAAAAGCGGAGCTGGTCATTTTTAATTTTGTCCGTGAAAATGCTGGTAAGGGCCGTACATGCTGCCTGCCGCTCCACACTCCGGAATCCGGAAGCAAAGTAAACAGGAAGCTGATTGAGGAACTGATTGGCCCCGACGGAACAGATTCGGCGTGGCATCGCGTTGAGATGCTCGGCAGCGCCTGCCGCCGGATGTACCTGAAAAGCTGGTTTACCGGGAACAAGATTTTCTTTGGGAACGAACAGAAAATCATGTTGGAGGATCTCCCGGTAGCCATCCAGGCCCATTGTGCATGCAGGCACCTTCTGGTGCTCGGCGGGGCTTACTATCATTATTTCTGCAATCACAACTCGCTGAGCACGCGGTACCGGCCGCACAAGATGGAAATGCTGACTGCATGCTTCCTCAGTGTGGAGAAAATCCTGGAAAAGTATGGACTATCCGAAAAATACCGGGAGCGCCATCTGGCATGGTTTCTACGCTATGCTGCACATTCTTCGCTTGTCAACTGTTTCAGCCCCAGAAATCCTGCCGGCTTTTGTGGGCGCTGGCGTGAAGTGCACGGGATTCTCCAAAATCCAATCCTGCGCCGCGCTGCCCAGTCGGATTACCTGCAACACGCTTCCAAGGCGGACCGGATGTTGCTCTGCATCCTGCGCACACGCTGGACACCGCTTGTCTACCTGTTTTACCGGTGCTATTCCTGCGTTCTACGGAAAAATGAGAGGAAACAGTAAAAAGGAGGGTGCCCCGATATGGCAGAGAAGAAGAAAGTCCTGTTTATTAGCTACAGTCTGCACAGCGGCGGCATTGAAAAAAGCCTTGTTACTGTTCTGAGCCTGTTCGATTATCAGCGGTATGATGTCGATTTGCAGCTTTTTGCCAACGAAGGGCTGTTCCTCAAACGTGTGCCAAAGCAGGTGCATCTGCTGCCACCGCTTTTTCCACCGGAATACCGGCTGAATATCCGGCAGGCTTTCCCTGCTCTGCTGTGTGCAGGGAGGCCGGGCCTTGCGCTTGGAAGACTCCGTGTTTCCCTCGCGGGAAGGCATGGGACGATGGGGGAGCGGCTCGGAAAGATGTGGAATGTCGAGAGCCGCCTTGTCCGTACACCGGAAAAAGAATATGATGCCGCTGTTGCCTTTATGGAGGGCCAGCCGATTTATTACAATGTGGAAAAAGTCAGGAGCCGTGTGAAAATCGGCTTTATCCATGGTGACTATGAGGCAATGGGCCTCTGCCGTGAGTTTGACCGCAGATATGTGAAAAAGCTGGACGCGCTCTGTACGGTTTCCGAGTCCTGCCTCCAGTCGCTTCAGCGGGCGTTCCCGGAGGACGCTGCGAAATGCCATGTTATTTATAATATCCTTTCGGAGCGCTTTCTTCGTTTACTTGCAAAGAAAGGGGAGGGCTTTTCAGACGGGTACCGCGGCCTGCGTGTGCTCACGATTGCGCGCCTTTCCCCGCAAAAAGGGCTTGATCTTGCAATGCCTGCGGCAGCGGCCCTGAAAAAAAGGGGAATCGGTTTCCGCTGGTATATCATCGGCATTGGGCCGGACGGGCAGAAACTCCGGGCAATGGCGGAAAGCCTCGGCCTTGCGGACCGTGTTGTGTTCCTCGGTGAAAAAGCGAACCCCTATCCCTACCTTGCGGGATGCGACGTATATCTTCAGCCGAGCCGCTTTGAAGGGAAGTCGATTGCTGTTGATGAAGCAATGGCACTGCACCGGCCGATTGTGCTGACGGATTTTTCGACGGCAGCAGACCAGATCGCCTCTGGCCGAAATGGCCTTATTGTCCCGATGACACCAGAAGGCATAGAGAAGGGCCTTGCAGAGCTGCTTCTTCACGAAGGCCGCCGCAGGCAGTTTTCTTTGGCCCTTGCGGAAAAGAATTATTCCAATGAAAGGGAGCTTTCCAAATTGTATGCGCTGATTGACGGAAAACAGTAAAAACGGCAAATAAAAAAGGCGGCCCCGCACGGCCTATCCTGCGGGGCTTTTTCAGACGGCAGAGAGGAAAAAAGCAATGGGAAAAAAAGTTATGGTTGGCATGAGCGGCGGGGTGGACAGCTCCGTTGCCGCCTGCCTTCTACAAGAGCAGGGATATGAAGTCTGTGGAGCAACCCTCCACCTTTATGACAATGCGGATGCCGGAATCCGGTCACGCACCTGCTGTTCCCTGAAGGACGTGGAAGATGCGCGTGCCGTTGCGTACCGGCTCGGCATTGAGCACTATGTGTTCAACTTCGGCCCGGAATTCCGGCGTGACGTAATGGAGCGGTTTGCACGCGGCTATGCGTGCGGGGAAACACCGAACCCCTGCATTGACTGCAACCGGTTTATAAAATTCGGGAAGATGCTTGAGCGTGCAAAACTGCTTGGCATGGACTGCATTGCGACGGGACATTATGCCCGTGTGGAGTATGACCGGTCACGTGGCCGGTACCTGCTCAAAAAGGCAAAGGATGTTTCCAAAGACCAGACCTATGTACTGTATTCGCTGACACAGGATGGGCTTGCGCATACGCTTTTTCCGCTCGGTTCGCTTCTTAAGTCCGAAGTGCGCCGCATTGCGGAGGAACACGGCTTTGTCAACGCAAAAAAGCCGGACAGTGAAGATATCTGTTTTGTCCCTGACGGAAATTATGCCGGATTTTTGGAACACAAGATGGGCCTTAGCTCAGAGCCGGGGAATTTTGTGGACTGTGCGGGAAATGTGATTGGAAGGCACCGCGGCCTGCTCCATTATACGGTCGGCCAGCGGAAGGGACTCGGAAGCTTCGGCGAACCCAAGTATGTCGTCCGGAAAGACGCGGCGGCAAATACGGTCGTTCTTGGCGGAAACAGCGACCTAGCATGCAGCAGCTTCACGGTTGGGGAAGTCAACTGGATTTCTGTTGCGTGCCTTCCGGGGCCCGCCGAAGCCGATGTTAAGGTGCGCTACAGCCAGAAAGCGTTTCCGGCGGAAGTAATTCCGTTGCCGGATGGCAGGGCCGAAGTCCGGTTCCAGGAACCACAGCGCGCCGTAGCACCGGGCCAGGCTGCCGTTTTTTACCAGGGGGACGAAGTGCTTGGCGGCGGGACAATTTTGCCGATGACAGGCGGGAAAGATAAGGCAGGGCGAAAAAATGATTTATGCTGACCATGCGGCGACGGCACCGCTCTCTAAAACAGCACTGGAAGCCATGACGCCGTACCTCACGACGGAATTTGGCAATGCTTCAACGATTTCTGCTCCCGGACGGAGGGCAAAGCGTGCACTTGAGGAGGCCCGGGAAACGGTTGCGGCGGCATTTGGTGCAAAGCCGCATGAAATCTATTTCACATCGGGCGGCTCAGAATCCGACAACTGGGCTCTCCGCTCCGCAGTGAAAGCCGCCGGACCGGGGAGGGATGGGTTGATTACCGATGCCGCCGAGCATCATGCCGTGTTGCGAACGGCGGAAAAGCTGAAAAATGATGGTTTCCATGTAAAAATTCTTGGCGTAGGGAAGGACTGCCGCGTGGAACCCGTTGCCCTGCGCAGTGCCCTTGGAGAAAAGACAGCGCTTGTGAGCGTTATGGCGGCAAACAACGAAGTGGGAACCATCATGCCGGTTTCGGAGCTTGCCCTTGCGGCGCATCGGTCTGGGGCGCTGTTCCATACGGATGCCGTGCAGGCGGCCGGGCATATTCCGCTGAATGTGCGCCGACTTCACGTTGACCTTCTGTCTTTTTCCGCTCACAAGTTTGGCGGCCCAAAGGGCTTCGGCGGGCTTTTTGTACGGGAAGGGATTGAACTGGAGCCGCTCGTTTTCGGCGGCGGCCAGGAGCGCGGCCTACGCGCCGGTACGGAGAACGTTGCCGGCGCCGTTGGGACAGCCGCTGCACTCGCGGAATCCTGCCGAGCCATGGTGAAAAACGAAACATATGTCAGTGCGCTTCGTGACCGGCTTATCTGCGGCATCCTGAAAATTCCGGGTTCCTATTTAACCGGGGACAGGAAGAACCGCCTGCCCGGCAGCGCCTCCTTTGTCTTTGAGGGTGTGGAAGGCGAAGCGCTTCTTCTCTTGCTTGACCAGTGCGGCATCTGTGCGTCGTCCGGCTCAGCCTGTTCTTCGGGCGCGGCAGAGCCTTCCCATGTTCTGCTTGCCATGGGCATCCCGCCGGAGCTTGCCCGCGGTGCGCTCCGCCTGACGCTTGGTGCGGACAACAGCGCGGAGGATGTGGAGGCAATCCTTGCAGTCCTGCCGGGAATCATTTCCCGCTTGCGCGGTGCATAGCATTCGCAGGAAAGGGGAAAAAATCATGAATTACTTTGATCTACATTGTGACACGGCTACGGAATGTTTCCAAAAGCACTGTAGCCTTGCCCGGAACAGTCTGGCCCTCGATCTGGAGCGCACAGCGGGCTATGAAAAATGGGCGCAGGTTTTCGCGGTTTGGATTGATGACAGTCTGCGCGGTGAAGAAGCGTTCCGTTATTTCAGGAGTGTCGCGCAGTTTTTTGCAGGAGAGACAGCAAAAAATAAAGGAACCGTCTCATTCTGCCGGACAGCCGGAGAACTGAAAAAAGCCGCGGGATCGGGAAAGCGGGCGGCGCTGCTTTCCATTGAGGGCTCGGCTGCGCTCGCAGGGAACCTTCAGCATTTGTATGACGCAAAACGTCTCGGCGTCAGCCTGATTACCCTTACCTGGAACGGGCGCTGTGAAGTCGGGGACGGTTGCGGGGTATCGGATGCAGGGGGCTTGACGCCATTTGGGAAAAGGCTTGTCCGGGAGATGAACCGCCTGTGCATGGTCGTTGATGTTTCCCACCTCTCGGAAAAAGGGTTCTGGGATGTTGCGCGAACGGCACAGAGGCCGTTTGTTGCAAGCCACTCGGATTCCAAGGCAGTCTGCGGACACCGGCGCAACCTTACGGATGAGCAGTTCTGTGAAATTGCGAAAGGAGGAGGCCTTGTCGGGATGAACCTCTGCGCCAGTTTCCTCAGCGAGAGTGTCGCTTCGGTGGAAGATGTTCTGCGGCATGCGGACCATTTTTTAAACCTTGGCGGGGAGAATGCCCTTGCCGTCGGTTCTGACTTTGACGGGTGTACGCCGGTGGAGGGCCTTGACCGGGTGGAGAGAATGGGCCGGCTTTGCGGCCTTTTGAAAGATGAATTTGGGAGAGAAGTTGCAGACCGGATTTTTTGGGAAAATGCATTTGATTTTTTTGCCAAAAATATGAACTGAACCTTGCTACCGGGCCGCTGCTTATGCTATGATGAAAAAGGGGAGGTGAGGCTGCCCCTATGCCGAAATCGAAAAATCAAAAGCTGAAGCTGCTTTACCTGCGGAAAATTCTGCTGGAGCGTACGGATGAAAAGCATCCGATGACACTGGAGCAGATGGAAGAGGAACTGGAAAAGTGCGGGATCCATTCCCAGCGCAAGAGCCTTTACAGGGATCTTGAAAGCCTGCGCGAATTTGGGCTGGATATTGTTCGGTGCCGTTCAAAAACGACGTCATATTTTGTCGCGAATCGCGGTTTTGAGCTTCCGGAGCTGAAAATCCTTGCAGACGCCGTTGCATGTTCACGCTTTATTACGGAGAAAAAGTCAGCACAGCTGATTGAAAAAATCGGAAAGCTTGCAAGCAGCCCGGAGGCATCTCTCCTGAAGCGGCAGGTCTTTGTCCGCGGCAGGGTAAAAACGCAGAATGAACAGATTTACTACAATGTTGACACCATCCATCGGGCGATTGCCCTGAAATGTGCGGTCGCGTTCCGGTATTTTGAGTACTGTGTAGAATGGGGCTCACCGGATCACTGGTCAAAGGAATATCGCTGCGGTGGGAAAAAACACATTGCTTTTCCGTATGCCCTTGTCTGGAATGACGAAAACTACTATATGACCGCTTACTACAAAAAGTACGGTGGCATCACGAATTTCCGTGTTGATAAGATGGAGGGAATTGAAATCCTGTCGCCGGATGCTTTTCAAAAGCCGGAGCATCTGTCTTTCAGTCCTGCTGAATACTCAAAAAAGGTATTTGGCATGTTCAGCGGCGATGAGCAGCGCGTTACCCTGCGCTTTGACAATTCACTGCTCGGTGTTGTGCTGGACCGCTTTGGCAAAGGCGTTGAAATCCGCAGGGCGAACGGTACCAATTTCCTCGTCAGTTTTGACGCAATTGTCGGGCCGACAATGCTTGGCTGGATTTTTGAATTCGGCAGTAAGGTGAGGGTGATAAAGCCGGAAAGCCTGGCGCGCGAACTCTGCCGGATGTCTGAAGAACAGCTCTCTATTTATTCCTTATCTGGCGCTGAAAGCACCGCAAATTCACAAGGAGGAACCCTGACAAAATGAAAATTGCAAACATCGCTCTGACGCATGCCGGAAAATTTCACGCGGATGATGTGTTTTCTTCGGCATTCCTGAAAATCATCAATCCGAAAATCCGCATTGTTCGGGTAACGGAAGTGCCGGAAGGCTTTGAGGGTATTGTGTATGATATCGGACGCGGAAAGTTTGACCATCACCAGGAAAAGGCTGAAATCCGCGAAAACGGCGTGCCCTATGCGGCGTTTGGCCTTCTTTGGAGGGAATATGGGCAGAGCTTCCTCGAAGAGAGCGGATGCCCGCGGGAAGACTCTGCCGCCGAGACTGCACACTTTGATGAGCACTTCATCCAGCCCCTTGATGCCGATGATAACACCGGCTGCGGTTGCCAGCTTGCGGGAGCGATCGGTGCGTTTAACCCGGTCTG
>DHOL01000078.1:39175-41206 GCA_002410755.1 Ruminococcaceae bacterium UBA5391
GAGTGCGTTTAACCCGGTCTGGGATTCGGACGCCAAAACGGATGACTGCTTTGAGGAAGCTGTTACCGTAGCGGAAAAAATCCTGCGCAGGCAGCTGGAGGGAATCCTTGCAGAGCAGCGTGGGAAATCACTTGTCCGGGAAGCCCTTGCATCAGAGAAAGACCGTGTGGTTGTGCTGCCGCGGTTTGCACCATGGAAGTCGGTTCTCGTCCCGTCAGATGCGCTGTTTGTTGTCTATCCGTCCAAGCGGGGTGGCTTTTCGGCACAGGCTGTGCCAAAAAGCCAGGGTTCCGAAGAGATGAAATGTTCTTTCCCGAAAAGATGGGCCGGCAAGGAAAATGCGGAACTGCAAAAAATTTCCGGTATAGCCTCGCTTCGCTTCTGCCACAAAGGACGCTTCCTTGTTTCCACAGGGAAAGAAGAAGATGCCCTGAAAGCCTGCCGTGCTGCGGTGAAGGCTGCCGGCAGCAATGTGAAATAAGACGGACCGGGAGGAATCGGTATGAAAATCACCGTAATTGGCTGCGGCCGATGGGGAAGTTTCCTTGCGTGGTATCTTGACCAGATTGGCCATGAGGTGACGCTTTATGGGCGTGAAGGTTCCCGGCACTTGGAGCAGTTCCGTGCAGTGCATTCCAACGGCCTTGTTACCCTCAACGAGTGCGTCACCCTGACTTCCGACCTGGAAAAAAGCATTGCATCAGCAGAAATCCTGGTGATTTCCGTAAGCTCGCAGAGCTTCCGGTCCCTGATGCAGCAGATTTCCAAGTTCAGCCTTTCGGGTAAGATGACAGTCCTCTGCATGAAAGGCCTGGAGGCTCCTACGGGTATGAGGCTGACGCAGATTTTTGAGCAGTATGCGCCGCCCGCTGCCCCTGTGGCCATCTGGGTAGGGCCCGGCCATGTGCAGGATTTCACGCGCGGAATCCCAAACTGCATGGTGATTGACAGCAAGAGCATAGATGTTAAAAAGCAGCTCGTCTCTATCTTTTCCAGCAGCCTCATCCGCTTTTACTACGGCGACGACCTGCTTGGCAATGAAATTGGAGCCGCCTCAAAAAACGTGATTGGAATTGCTGCCGGGATACTGGACGGGCTTGACAAGACTGCACTCAAAGGTGCCCTTATGTCGCGCGGCACAAGGGAAATTGCCCGGCTTATCAAAGCCATGGGTGGCAATGAAATTTCCGCTTATGGGCTTGCCCATCTGGGTGACTATGAGGCGACTGTCTTTTCGCCTTACAGCCATAACCGGAAATTCGGCGAGCTTTTTGTGCGGGGTGAGCCTTATGGGGAACTGGCAGAAGGGGTTGCCACGACGGCAGCAATGCTGAAACTCGGCAGCAAATACCATGTCGATTTGCCGATTTGCCATACGGTTGATGATATTGTAAACCATGGGAAGGATCCGAACCGCGCGATTTCCGACCTGTTCCTGCGCAGCATTAAGCGGGAATTCTAAAAGCAAAGGAAAAAATAAATGGCCGTTTATCCGGCCGGAAGGGAATCAATATGAGCGAAGAAAGCTGTGGACAGGATTGTTCTTCCTGCGGGAAGGACTGTGCCTCGCGCAAAAAGAGCCCTGCCGATTTTCTTGAAAAGCCGAACTCCAAAAGCAAAATCGGGCGTGTAATCGGCGTTGTCAGCGGAAAGGGAGGAGTCGGGAAAAGCTTCGTCACGGCTGCACTTGCAGTGCTGCTGAGCCGCATGGGCTGCCATACCGGCATCCTGGATGCAGATGTCACGGGCCCGTCTATTCCAAAGATGTTTGGGCTTCACGGGAAAGTAACCGGTGATGGCAGTGCCATCTACCCAGCTAGGACTAAAAACGGCCTTAAAGTGATTTCCGTGAACCTTCTGCTCGATGATGAGCGCACGCCTGTTGTCTGGCGCGGGCCGCTGATTGCCAATATCGTAAAGCAGTTCTGGACGGATGTTGTCTGGTCGGATGTAGACTATCTTTTCGTCGATATGCCGCCGGGGACCGGAGATGTGCCGCTGACAGTGTTCCAGTCCATCCCCGTGGACGGC
>DHOL01000078.1:41395-41648 GCA_002410755.1 Ruminococcaceae bacterium UBA5391
GCTGGTTTCCATGATTGTTTCCAAAGCTGTTAATATGGCGAAAATGATGAATGTGCCAATCCTTGGCATTGTTGAGAATATGAGTTACGTCAAGTGCCCCGACTGCGGGAAAGAAATCAAGGTATTTGGAGAGAGCCATCTTGATGAGACCGCAGGGAAGTATGGCCTGCGTGTCCTTGGGCATGTGCCGATTGATCCGGAGTCGGCGGAAAAATGCGATGCCGGCCTTGCGGAAGAGCTTCCGTTCCCATGG
>DHOL01000031.1:0-6235 GCA_002410755.1 Ruminococcaceae bacterium UBA5391
CGCGTCTTTTTTATCCCAACCGAACCGAAATAGACCGCAACCGCGTAAAATGTTGTCTCCGTAGAACCAGACATCACCGAAGCAACACGCCCCGCAAAACTGTCAGGCCCAAAATCTTTATAAATCTGCGTCAGCACCGCGGTTGACCCGCTCCCGGAAAATGGTTTTACAATGGCAAGGGGCATCACTTCTACCGGCAACCCGAGTACTCGTGCCGCCGGAGCCAGAAATGAAGACATCAAATCCAGTGCGCCTGAGGCGCTGAGCATGGAAACCGACATAATCAGCCCCACAAGTGTTGGAAGAATGGAAATAGATGATTTCAGCCCTTCCTTTGCTCCTTCAACGAAAGTGTCGAACACCGGAACGCCGCGCAAAAATCCGGTCAGTACAATACACAGCATAACGACAGGCACTGCCCACGCGCCAAAGTCAGCCATGACGCCTGCCTTCCAGCAGCTTTGCCGTGGTAACTCCCGCCAAGAGCGCTCCTGCCGAAGTCAGCCAAACAGCCGGCAGAACGTCGAAAGGTACACGAGAGCCAAATTGTGCACGGAGCGCCGCCATAAAAGTCGGAATAATCTGGATGGAAGCCGCATTTATAACAACAAACATTGCCATGTCATTATCCGCCGTATCGGTAGGGTTTTGTCTCCTAAGCTCCTGCATTGCAGCAATTCCAAGCGGAGTCGCCGCATTGCCAAGGCCGAGCATATTCGCCGTAATATTCATGCTCATCGCCTGCATGGCGCTGTCATTCTTCTTACAGGAAGGAAAAAGCCATTTCATAACCGGACGGAGGACTTTTGCCAGCGCTCCAGCAATTCCCCCCTTTTCTGCAATCTTCATCAGTCCGGTCCAGGCGCACATCATCCCCGTCATCGCAATGACCAGGGTAACAGCATTGCCCGCCCCATTGAAAACAGCAGCGGAAAGCTGAGGGATTCGTCCGGTTGCCACGGCGCAAAGAATGCTGAAAAGAATAAAAGCTGCCCATAAATAATTTAACAAAGTGTTCATCCTCTTCCGCTGAATACCTGCTATGCTATGTATAGGTTATTCCTATTCGACACCGACGCAGGTTATGATTGGTTTTCCGCCACTTTTAATTGACATGAGTTAAAAAACATACTATAATTTTCTGCGTCATATTTTGTCGTCATTGAGCTTCCAATCAGAAAGGATGTACTCTGAATGAAGTCTACTGGAATCGTACGAAAAGTGGATGAACTGGGCCGGATTGTTCTCCCAAAAGAACTTCGCAGCACGCTGAATATCAATGAGAAAGACCCGTTGGAGATTTATGTGGATGAAGGCAACAAGATTGTACTGAAAAAATATGAGCCTGCCTGTATCTTCTGCGGAAGCTTGAATGATATCATCAACTACAAAGGTTACAACGTCTGCCACCAGTGCCAAGAAGAACTTGAGAAGGCTTTTGAGAAAAAGAGCTGAACCTTTTCGTCGGGAAACATCGTGGTTTCAGTTTTTTCTGTTCCACACCTGTTTTTCTCCGACAAGCGAAGGGACCGGATGAATTTAAATCATCCGGTCCCTTTTGCAGTTTGGAACCTTTTTTCTGCCTTTCAGGCAATCCACTTCACCCTTTCTTCTGCGGGCCAGGTTTCTTTTCCCCTTTATTTTGTATCATAAATAAAAACAAGCTGTATGAAACTGCTCCCTTTCTACTGCTACGATATTTTTTTAAAACCTGCTTGAGTTCACCATACATTTCATCCATACGGTCTGGATCAACGGAAAAGGAATCCTCCCTAGTAATATAAATACCTTTTTCATTCATCGGTTCGCCGGTATTGTAAAGATCAAAGAACCGCTGCTTGGCCTCATCAAAATATTCACCATACTCCGCCATAACCTTTGAGCGTAAAATGTCCGAGCCTTCCTCTCCATCTGGAATAGAAAGGGCAATAGAATCCGCCGCAAAATCATAGTACTTCGCCACAATACCGTTAATAACTTTTGTATATCGGACGGAAAGGACACCGATGGACTCCAGCTTTTTCACGTGGTAATACACTTTTGCCGGAGAAAGTCCCATTTCATCGGCAATTTCCTTAACAGTCATCGGCCGGTATTTGCTTTTCATAATCCTCATGATTTTTGAATGAAATGGGTTGAGATAGATCCTGATTTCTTCCGGCTTTTTTAGGTAAAGAGTATTCATACAACCAACCGGCCTTCTGTTACTAGTACTTTTTTCTTTCGCACTTATCTTAATTTTTATTATAACACCTTTTTACCATTTGTGATACAGTAGACAAAAAGCAGTGTGCAGAAGGCACCTCCTGCAAAATAGGCAGAACTATAAGAAAACTTACTGAGCATCAACCCGGATACAACTTCACCAAGCGGGGTACTGACCAAAAGAGCTGCATTTACAAACGAGCCAATTCTACCCATCAGCTCATTTGGCACATTACTTTGGAACTGTGCAGATAAATTGATAGACAAAAAACCGTTTGCAACTACAATAATCAGGTTCAGCAACATAAACAGCAGAACATTGGCAGTAGTCGAAAAAAATCCGTAAAAAGCTTTCAACCATACCCCCATTAACAGAAAAGCAATGCAGGTTGTCAGGATATCCGCTGAGATAATAAAGCTAAGCTTTACATTCTTTAGCTTTTTGTTCAAGAAGGTACAGGAGACTGCGCTGGCAAGCGTACCAACCGAGATAACTGAATTCTCAATTCCTATCATAGCTGAGCTCAGATGCATAAGGTCTTGGGAGACTGTCATCAGGCCAATATCAACGCCGGGCAGGATAAAATTGAGGGCCGAAAGGATAAAAATGAAGGATAAAATGAACGGGCTTTTGCGGATATACTGGAAGCCGCATTTGATCGAGGCAAAAAAAGAACCGGCAGATGCAGGTGAAGAAGATGCAGGACAGTAAGATGGCAGGGAGAGCATACTTTCCAGCACGGCAGAAGCGAGGAAACTTACCATGTTAATAATTAGGACAACCGTAAGGCCAAAGAAATTATAGAGCACCCCAGCAGATGCGGGCACAAAAATTGAAATCAGGCTTGTAATTGTTGTGTCAATGGACTTCTGCTGAACGTAATCGGAGGGATCAACGGCAGCCTGTATGAGGCAGACCGCCGCTGAGCTGAAAAAAGTCTCTATGCTTGAAAGGATAAAAACGCAGGAGTAAATCAACGGTAGTGTAAGCCTGCCGCTCACCTGATAGGTGAGCAGCAGAGCTAAAACAACCACGGCACTCAGGCAATCATATAGGATGATTTGCATCTTCCGGTTAAATCGGTCAGCGAGGAATCCACTGAACGGTGCAAACAGAATATAAGGCAGAATCTGCATACAAAGCGTTACGGAAAACTGCATGGCAGAACCGGTAATGGAAAGCACATAGAGAGAAAAGGCAAAACTCTGCACCTTCGTGCCAAAACTCGAAATACTCCAGGCGGAGCGCAGGTATAAATAATTCCGGTTATGGATCAGGCTCATGTCAATCACTTCTTTAAAATTAGTTTAATGTTAAATATATTTTATCGTTAAACTTATTTTAAAGCGTTCGACACAGGATTTCAAGCTCTTTTATAAATAAAAGTTCCATGAAAGTCTAAAAAAATAGCGGTATGCAAAACTTTCTTTGTATACCGCTACAGCATTAACGATTCCGTTTTGAAATTTCCGGCCAAATGGAAATTACAGATTGATTTTATGGCTATTTATGGTATTTCTCTACAATGTCACGCACAGCCGAAATAACATAGTCCGCTTCTTCCTCTGTCATGGATGGATAAAGCGGCAGAGAAATAATCCGTTCAAAATGTTTTTCCGTATTGGGGAAGTCTCCCTTGTGAAAGCCAAATCGCTTTGTGTAGGCGCTCATATTCGTAACCGGAATAAAATGGACGCTCGTTCCGACATTCCGCTCATTAAGTTCCGTAATAAAGCGGTCGCGGTCTATCGTGAGGTTCTCCGGTACGATACGGAGCACATAAAGGTGCCACGAATGGGTGGCATAATCTGGTACAGACGGCGGTTCAACAGCATCAATCTTTGCAAATTCACGCTGGTATTTTTCCGCAATTTTCTTACGGTGCGCCTGCATCTCCCCAAGGCGGGAAAGCTGCACCAGGCCCAGCGCAGCCTGAATATCAAACATATTATACTTAAACCCGGGCTCACAGATGTCATACCGCCAGGAACCTCCTTTTGCGTAACGGTTCCACGCATTGCGGCTCATCCCCTGCCCGGCCCAAATCCGGGCGCGGGCAGCAATCTCGTCACTGTCAGTAACCAGCATTCCGCCTTCCCCAGTAGTAAGGTTCTTGGTAGCATAAAAGCTGTACTCTACGGTACCTTTGGGGTGGCAGCCTATCAGTCGGCCCTTATAGCGGCTTTCCAGTGCATGGGCCGCGTCTTCTGAGACAAAAAGGCCATGCTCATCGGCAATGTGATAAATCCGGTCAAGGTCACAGACCTGTCCACTGTAATGGACCGGAACGATTGCCCTAGTCTTTGGTGTGATTTTTTTCTCAATTTCATCAGGATCAATACAGCCTGTTTGATAGTCAATATCGGCAAACACAGGCGTTGCCCCTGTGTGAAGGATGGTGCTTGCCGTAGAGGCAAACGTCATCGGCGTTGTGATAACCTCATCACCAGGGCCAATGCCAGCTGAAAGAAGCGCAACATGAAGTGCAGCAGTGCAGGAATTCATGGCAACAGCATGCTTTGCGCCAACATGCCCGGCAAATTTCTGCTCGAATTCTACAGTGCGCGGGCCTTTGGCAATCCAGAGTGAATGTAATGTATCAGCCACTGCATTGACTTCCCGCTCTGTTATATCCGGAAGATTATATGGGATAAACTTGTCCCGTTTTATAAACTGACTCACGAATCTCTTTTCCTTTCTCAGCAGGGGACCGGCCAGTAAATCATCCTGCTCCCTTTTTCAGGTTTTGGTGCCGCTCGGCAAGCGGCGCAGAAAATATTCCGCCGATTCAACGGATATCATAGCGCCTTTCTTCCCCAAAGTCAACGAAAAGCCCATGGGAATCAGGAACACACCGATTGACTGTGTAATCTCTTCGGGATATAATAAAAAGGTCTAATGCAAATAAGGGACGGTAACAAAAGAATGGAAAAAAGCAACGGTTACTATGTCCATCCGACTGCATGTGTCGACGGCGGAGCAAAGATTGGCAGCGGGACAAAGATCTGGCACTTCTGTCATATCGGCTCCGGTTGTGTAATTGGTGAAAGCTGCACACTCGGGCAAAATGTTTTTGTAGCACCAGGCGTTAAAATTGGAGACTACTGTAAAATTCAGAACAATGTTTCCATCTACGAAGGTGTCGAGCTTGGTGACTATGTTTTCTGCGGCCCCTCCATGGTCTTTACCAATGTGCAGCGCCCACGTTGCAGATACCCCCAGCGCGGCAGCAGATTTTATTCGCGTACACCCGTCGGGGAAGGTGCAAGCATCGGAGCAAATGCAACCATCGTCTGCGGGCACAAGATTGGAAAGAATGCTTTTGTCGCAGCCGGCAGCGTTGTCACAAAAGATGTTCCGGATTATGCCATTGTGATGGGTAATCCCGCACGAATCTGCGGCTGGGCCTGTGAATGCGGCGCAAAACTTGGGGACAGCCTCATTTGCCCCAAATGCGGAAAGCAGTATATTCCATGCGGAAACGGCCTGAAAGAAAAAGTGGAAAAATAACAGATATATTTGGTTTTCCCGTTTTTTAATTGTGCAGCATGGAAAGCAAAGATTAGAGCAGGCTAATTTTAATATTATATGTTAACGGTATATTATGTCCCATTCTGAAAAATCTAAAATGATGGAGGATCAGCTATGCCGGACATCAAATCAGGACTTCTAAAAAAAATTAAAAACAAAACAGCTGTTATTGGGATCGTTGGACTCGGTTATGTGGGGCTTCCGCTCGCCGTTGAATTTGCAAAGGCCGGCTTTCGCACCATTGGTTTCGACGTACAGTCCCAAAAAGTCAATGCTGTAAATGCCGGGAAAAATTACATTGGCGATATTGTCGGCGATACCCTGAAAAAGGTTGTAGAAAGCGGCAAGCTTTCCGCCACATCGGACTACTCGTTCATTCAGGATATTGATGCTGTTGCAATCTGCGTGCCAACGCCGCTTGATAAATATCAGCAGCCTGATATCAGCTATGTAAAGGGTTCCACGGAATCTGTAGCGCAGTATGTTCATCCCGGGATG
>DHOL01000031.1:6476-6728 GCA_002410755.1 Ruminococcaceae bacterium UBA5391
AAACCGATTCTGGAAAAAAGCGGCCTTAAATGCGGCAGGGACTTTTACCTTGCATTTTCACCGGAACGTGTAGACCCCGGCAATAAGCAGTACAAAACAAAAAATACGCCGAAAGTTGTCGGAGGCATTGGGAAGGATTCCACCGAAGTTGCAGCTACCCTTTACCGCAGTGTCCTTGCAGGCGGTGTCTATGAGGTCTCTTCCCCTGCTGTAGCCGAAATGGAAAAGCTGCTGGAAAACACTTACCGCAAT
>DHOL01000031.1:6875-12045 GCA_002410755.1 Ruminococcaceae bacterium UBA5391
GAAAACACTTACCGCAATATCAATATCGGCCTTGCAAACGAAATGGCTATCATTTGCCACCGCATGGGCATCAATGTCTGGGAAGTCATCGAAGCGGCGAAGACAAAGCCTTATGGCTTTCAGGCCTTTTATCCCGGACCTGGCCTTGGAGGCCACTGCATCCCACTTGATCCCTTTTACCTTTCATGGAAGGCAAAGGAGTATAACTACCACACCCGTCTGATTGAAACTTCCGGTGAAATCAATACCGGGATGCCGGAATATGTGACTCAGCGTGCTGCAAATGTCCTGAACCGGGATAAAAAATCCATGAATGGGTCTAAAGTCTTGGTGCTCGGCGTTGCCTATAAGGCTGATATTGATGACTACCGGGAAAGCCCTGCCCTGAACGTAATTGACCTTTTAATCAAAGACGGGGCTAATACGGTCTATTATGACCCCTATATCCCAGAATACCGTTACAAAGGCAAGGTGCATACCGGAGCAAAAGAGCTGACGGATGAGATGCTTCGCGAAGCGGACATTACCATTCTCTGCACGGCCCACTCCTGCTTTGACTATCAAAAAATAGCAAAGCTCTCGCAGGAGATTTTTGACACCCGCAACGCATTAAAAGACGTAAAGGACCGCTCCAACATTGAGCTTCTGTAATAGCGGTGTCAGATGCAGTCCCCCGTTTTCTTTAAGAGAGCGGGGGATTTTTTAAGCAGATACCAGTTTCCCGTATGATTACTAAAAAGTTTCTAAATATATAGCTACTACGACATTATAACTAAAAAGGAGCACAGAATTCATTATGAAACTGCGTTTTGGCCTGATTGGTTGCGGACGGATTTCTAAAAATCATATTGCCGCTGCTGTGGCAAACCGGGACATCATGGAACTTGCAGCAGTTTGCGATCCAGTTACAGAGCGCGCTGAGAAAAAAGCAGAAGATTGCCTTGTTGCAACAGGCAAAAGACCTGCCGTTTTTGCAGACTATCATAAAATGCTAAAAGAAGCTGAAGTTGACTGCTGCTCTGTTGCAACGGAAAGCGGTTACCATGCCCATATCGCCCTCGACTGCATCCGTTCCGGAAAACACACGCTCGTTGAAAAGCCAATGGCCCTTTCTACTAAAGACGCGGAAGAGATGATTTCGGAAGCAAAGGCAAAAGGAATCACTCTCGGCGTCTGCCACCAGAACCGTTTCAATGCACCGGTGCAGCAACTTCATATGGCACTGGAAAACGGACGATTCGGAAAGCTCATCAGTGGTTCTGCACGGATCCTCTGGAACCGCACGATGCCCTACTATCAGCAAGCCCCATGGCGTGGAACCTGGGCACAGGACGGTGGTACCCTGATGAACCAGTGTATTCATGGAATTGATCTGCTGCAGTGGTCACTTGGTGGTGAGCCGGACACGGTCATGGCAATGACTGGCAACTATCTTCGCGATATTGAAGCGGAAGATTTCGGAGCAATCCTCATCCGCTTTAAAAATGGTGCTGTTGGGACTGTGGAAGGCACAGCCTGCATTTACCCGAAAAACCTTGAGGAAACACTCTCTGTGTCCGGAGCAACCGGAACTGCCGTTATTGGCGGGTTGGCGGTCAACCATGTGGAAACCTGGGACTTTGCCTCTCCCGCCCCGCAGGACACAGAAGTTGCAAAGCTTGCAGGGACTGACCCAAAGGATGTTTACGGCAGCGGGCACAATGCCCTGTACCGCAATTTTATCACGGCTGTTAACACACACACCGAGCCGCTTGTAAGCGGAACGGAAGGCATTAAGGGCCTCAAAATTGTTCTTGCAGCATATAAATCCCAAAAGACCGGCTTGCCTGCCAAATACGATGGTTTGGAATTTTCCACCACGGAAATGACGCAGAACGACGTGAAAGTGAAATAACATGAAGATTTTGACAGTTGTCGGTGCACGTCCCCAGTTTATCAAGGCCGCTGTTGTTTCACGTGCGCTTGACGGCCTCTGTGACGAGGTTATTGTCCACACAGGCCAGCATTATGACCAAAACATGTCAGCTGTATTTTTTGAAGAACTGAACATCCCCAAACCGGCCTATCAACTCGGTGTAGGCTCCGGTACACATGGATGGCAGACCGGTGAGATGCTGATTAAAATTGAGCAGGTGATTTTTAAAGAAAAACCGGATGTGTTGATGGTCTACGGCGATACAAACTCTACGCTTGCCGGAGCCCTTGCAGCTTCCAAACTGCACATTCCGGTCGCACATGTGGAAGCCGGCCTCCGCTCCTATAACATGCGGATGCCGGAAGAACAGAACCGTGTCCTGACTGACCATATCTCAACGTGGCTGTTCTGCCCGACAAAAACCGCAGCAGAAAATCTTGCAAAGGAAGCAGTTACGAAAGGCGTCACAGTTACAGGGGACGTGATGCTTGACGCTGTGCTGCACTTTCTGAAGCTTGCAAAATCAAATCCGAAAAAAGCAGCTATTTACGGATATCTCGGCATCTGCCCAAAACATTACCGGCTGGCAACTTTACACCGTGCCGAAACGACAGAAGGCGGCCTTCCCGTAATAGAACAGATTTTTGATGCCTTTGAAAAACTTCCGGGACCCGTTGTGCTTCCAATTCATCCACGCACACGCCCCTTGGCACAGCAAGCCCTTGCCGAACGCGGTTATCGGAATATCAGACTGATTGAACCGGTTGGCTACCTTGAAATGCTCCTATTGACAAATGGTGCCCTTCAAGTTCTCACTGACTCCGGCGGACTTCAAAAAGAAGCATGGATTATGGGGATTCCCTGCATTACACTGCGCAGTGAAACGGAGTGGGTTGAGACACTTGCAGGCGGCTGGAACATCCTTTCTTCCCTGAAAACAGAAGACATCTACCGTAAGGCAATGGAGACCACTCCTAATCCTGCTGCACGCTCCCGCAGGCCGTTTGGGGATGGACATGCTTCTGAGCGGATTGCAGCACTGCTTACCCGGAACGAGGCGCAAAAAAATGAACATCATTTATATTAACCACTATGCAGGCTCTGCACAGCATGGCATGGAATTCCGCCCATATGAGATGGCAAAGCACTGGGTGAAAAAAGGCAACCGGGTTACGATAGTTGCTAGTTCCTTTTCCCACCTTCGCACAAAGAATCCAGATTTGGCGGGAAAAAAATTCAGTGAACAGGATATTGATGGTATTCGCTATTTTTGGATTGCTGGAAATAAATATCATGGTAACAACGTGGGACGCATCCGGAATATGCTTTCTTTTCTGCACGGATTGCGGAAATATGCCCCGCAGATTGCCGCAAAGGGAAAACCGGACGCCGTGATTGCCTCTTCCACCTACCCGCTGGATATCTACCCCGCACGGAGACTGGCAGAAAAATACGGTGCCATGCTGATTTATGAAGTGCATGATCTTTGGCCACTCAGCCCGATTGAACTTGGCGGCATGAGCCCAAAGCATCCTTATATCCGTGTGATGCAGAAAGCAGAAAATGACTGCTACCGGTACAGCGACTATGTTGTTTCCCTCCTGCCGTTCGCAAAAGAGCACATGATTAAGCACGGCATGAAACCTGAAAAGTTTATTTATATTCCAAATGGAATTGACAAGACTGAATGGGAAAAGCCATTCCATAATCCACCCGTCTATTTCGATAAATTGATGCAATATCATAATGAAGGATATTTTCTCATTGGCTATACTGGGGCACATGGCATTGCCAATGCACTGGATAGCTACGTGGAAGCCGGGGAAAAACTGCGCGGGAATAAGATCAAGCTTATTTCCGTCGGCCCGGGGCCGGAGCGTGAACGGCTGATTCAAAAAGCACACAGCAGGAAGCTTGATGGTATCGTCGAATTTCTCTCCCCTGTCAGGCGCGGCCAGGTGCCAGAACTCTTGAGTCAATTTGATGCCCTGTATATCGGCCTGCAACGCCAGCCTCTGTTCCAGTTCGGAGTCAGCCCAAACAAACTGATGGACTACATGATGGCTGGGAAACCGGTTATTTTTGCAATCGACGCGCCGAACGATCTGGTAGCTGAAGCCCAGTGCGGTATTTCCATTACGCCGGAGGACAGCGGTGCAATCGCCAGTGCGGCCGAAGCACTTGCTCAGATGTCACCGGAGGAACGGAAGGCAATGGGAGCCCGTGGAAAAGCATATATTCTTTTGCACAATGAGTATTGCGTTTTGGCGGATAAATTTTTGGAGGTGTTCCGGATGCCGCACGGAAAACAATGACAGAAACAGAGTTACAGCGGAACGCAGTGCAGTACCTAAATCGCTCTCCCCTGCTGCATACCGATATGCTTGTAAATCTTTCCCGCGGAACCGGTAGAATCTTGCAGGAAAATGGGGAAGGTGTCCTGCTCAGTGCACCAGGAACGCTGATGCTAAGTGCCGATTCTCAGAAATCTGCAAAGCAACTGCTTAGGTGCCTTGCAAATGTTCCGGCGCAGCTTGAAGTTCACAGAGACTGTTGCAGGGACGCAGCGGAAAGCCTTGGCTTGTCGGTTTTTGTCGCATGCCGTCAGGCCGCATGGCTACAGGAGGGTTTTCTTCCACCTGCAACCTCTCCGGCTGAAATCCGGCAGCTTGATGAAAGTTGGCTGCCTTTTGTCATGCAGCACTATAAAACGATTGACAATGCGGATTACATACAGGAGCGTCTCAGAACCGGTGATTTCTTTGGCAGTTTTGTTAAGGGTAAGCCAGCCGGTTTTATCGGGACACATAGTGAAGGATCCATGGGCCTCCTGGTTGTTCTACCGGAATATCGTCGAATGGGAATAGCCAGTGCCTTGGAAACGTTTCTTGCTAATCGGCTAATTGCAAAGGGAATCACGCCGTTCGCGCAAATCGTACAGAGTAATGTTTCTTCTTTTTCGCTTCACCGGAAACTTGGCTTTAAAATCACAGAAGAAAAAATTTACTGGCTTCACAGCAAAGGGAATGCCCCAATTTCATAAAACAGACAGTCCGCACCGGTCTTTCTGCTAGAAAAAAGCGGTTAGTATACTTTTTCACATATCGACATTAACGCTACTCCTTACTGCTTCTATTTTAGGGGGTTACCCCGACTATTGATACAGGGCAATATTTATACGACTCATTAAAATAGCCAAAAAGAAGAGGAACCGTCTAAAACGGTTCCTCTTCTTTTTGGCTCCCCGTGTTGGGC
>DHOL01000069.1:0-5699 GCA_002410755.1 Ruminococcaceae bacterium UBA5391
CGAACCGAACGCTCTCCCAGCTGAGCTACAGGCCCATAATCTTCTTTTCTTATCCCGCAACGTTTGCTATTATATCACGCAGGTAAGATAATTGCAAGACAAAAAGCAAGAAGAGCAATCGTAGAATAAATACACATAATTAAACTTTTCCTTTAATTTCGGTGTTCAGATAGAAAGAATACAAAAGGCATTCTTTAACTCGTTTGCCAGTACAGCGTGTGAGCTCTTCCTGATAAAGGGCAAGCTGCCCACGGTAATGTTCCCAAAGAACAAGCGGATCCCGGATACGGTCTGTTTTATAATCAACAATTACCAGACTCCCATTCTCCTCAAATACAAGATCAACCGCGCCCTGTAAGACGACTGATTCTTCACTCATCGGTGGCTTAAGCTCCGGTTTCAGGCGTCCAGCAGGGATTTCAGCAGAAAACCGGACTTCCCGTTCATAATGGGGAGAAAGAGATATCCTCTTCATCAGCGGTGAAGCGAAAAAAGCCTTGATACAGTCCAGGTCAACCGTCTGTGCTTCCGCCGGTGTCAGATATTTCTCCGCGACAAGGCGGCTGAGTTCCTCCTCCGGGTCATCAGCAGCAGCTTTATAGTCCGCAAACTGCAAGTAAGCATGGAGCGCAGTTCCGCGCTCCGCAGGGGTAAGGCCCTTTTCGTACAGAAAAGCCGGCCGGGAAGTCGCAGCAAACCTGGCCGAAAAAGCGCTCTCCGCCAGTTCAGAAACTGCAGCTTTTGCACAGACACCATGAAGGGCCACATAAGGATACTGATAATCAAGGTTTGCAGCCAACTTTTTCTCCATGGCAAAGTCAGGCATAGCTTTCGGAATCGGTTCCAACTGAGCGTTTCCTTCCACAGTGCCAGTTGACTGAACCAAACAGATTTTCCAGTGCTCCCTTGCCGGGGATACAACATCATCGGAAACTCCCGCAAGACTGCGGAGTGCTTTTCCGTCCGGGTGTCGGAGAGCACAGAGCAAAAGCCAGTCTGAAATGCTTTCGGCAGAACCCACCACATACGGTTGAAAACGGTCTCCTTTTGTGAGCTTCATAGCAAGGCTTTCAAGTGTTTTCTGAGGATTCTTAAGCGTTGAAATCAGAATCAGTTTTTCTTTTGCCCGTGTCATTGCAACGTAAAGCACACGGAGCTCTTCGCTCATTTCGTCGCGTTTCCGTTCGAGGGAAACCGCAGTATAAGGAAGCGTATCATACCGGATACCGGATACTTCTTTCAGCCGCGCACCAAGGCCAAGCTCCGGATGAAGAAGGACTGACTTTTCTTTTCTGTTAAAACGACGTGCACATCCCGCAACAATGCACACCGGAAATTCCAGGCCTTTGGAGCGGTGGATGCTCATGACACGGACAACGTTTGCAGATTCTGTGAGAGAGGTAGCAGCAGAAAGGTCGCTCTTGCTGCGCCGCATTCGGTTTAAAAAGCGGAGAAAGCCACCCAGCCCATTGTATCCGTTCGCCTCATACCGCTTGGCATAGGAAAGCAAAAGCCGGAGGTTTGCAAGACGAAGCTCACCGTTCGGCATGGCCTGGACAGCTTCAAAAAGGCCAGCCTTTTCAAAGACGGTACGGATTAAGCGGTCGGACGGCATAACAGCGGCCAGCGTTCGGAATGATTCAATCTGCTCACGGAATGCCGTTACCTTTTTGCTACCGTCTTTTGCCGCTTTGACAACTGCGGGATAAAGCTGCCCCTTCCGGGCATGAATGCGGATTTTTGCCATATCATCTGCTGTAAAGCCATAAATAGGGCTCATCATAACAGAAAGCAGCTGGATATCCTGCGACGGATTATCAATCACACTAAGCAGGGAAAGTGCCATTCCAATTTCATAAGTCTCAAAAAAGCCGCCTGTCGTATCTGCCCAGGCAGGGATTCCAAGGGAAATCAGCTCACGCACATAATCATGTGCCGGACGGTTGGCACTCCGGAGCAGAACACAAAAGTCTCGGTATTCAGCCGGGCGGAGGCTGCCTTTTTCGGTAACACGGGGAGTTCCGTCCATCATGCCATAGATTAGTTCAGCAATCCGGCGGCTTTCCGTATGGATGACATCCTGATCATCGTCGTCTGCACCCGAAAGGTCCAGTATATCAAGTTCGGCTGCCGGCTCATCACAGGGGGGATACTCCGCTGCGGGAATCAGTTCTTCCTTTTCAGTATAATCAAGCTCTCCGGTCTGGCGGCTCATCAGCTGACGGAATACAAAATTTACCGCATCTGTTACGCCGGAACGGCTGCGGAAGTTCCGGTCCAGCACAACGCAGGCAGGATAGGAATCTTTATTCCGATCATAAAGGGGAAATTCCGCACGTTTCCGCAGAAAAATCTGCGGCATTGCCTGACGGAACCGGTAAATGCTTTGCTTTACATCACCAACCAGAAAAAGGTTTTCCCCACTGCGGGAAACAGCCTGGAAAATCAGGTCTTGTATTTCATTGGTATCCTGATATTCGTCTACCATAATCTCATCAAATGAGGCGGAAAGCTCTTCCGCCTCCGGAGTCCTGGAAAAACCACTTTTCTTTTCCGTAACGAGCAGTTTCAGGGCAAGGTGCTCAAGATCACTGAAATCAGCCGCACGGCGTTCCCTCTTTTTTTGGCTGAGGATTGCGGAAAAGCGGAGCGTAACACGGAACAGCATCTTAACGGTCGGGCAAAGGCGGGAAATATCGTCCCGGCAGTCCTGGTCAGAGGCGCAAAGCCATTCCGCAATCCTTGCCACCGTAGCTTTAACTTCCCTTCGTGCAGCAGAGGCATGGTCTTTGCAGGCATTCCCGTCGTGCCCGCGCAGGGAGGTAAGCCTCTGTGCCTTGAAATTTGCGGCCAATGACAGAGAGCGGTTCCAATCCTCCTCGCCCAGCACTTCACGGAGCGTTTCCAGTGCTGACTTATCCGCCCGGAATGCCTCACCGTAAGCAGCTTCCACGTCAGCGTCTTCCTTCATCCGGGCAAGAGCATCGCGAAGTACGGAAATGCAGTAATCTGCCGCATCACATGAAAGGGAAAGGACTGCTTTGCCCCAGACGGTTTCCGCAGCAGGCCCCGGATGTTCATAGAGCTTTTCCTTTTCTGCAAGCCAGCGTCTCGGGAACGGATGTGAACGGACAAAATCATAGAGCTGCCCCACTGCATCTGCGACAGCACTGTCATCCCGTGATGAGGAAAATGATTCTACAAAATCATAAAATGCCGGATCGTCTTTCCCATAAAATTCATCCAGCGTCTCTTCCGCCGCTTCTGAGCGCAAGACGGTGATCTCGCTGTCGTCAAGGATACGAAGGTCAGGCGAAACACCGAGCCGGAAAAAGTTCTGCCGCACAAGGTCAGAGCAGAAGCTGTCGATTGTGCTGATGTGTGCGCGGGAAAGCAGAAGCTGTTGACGTTGCAGGCGCGCATTAAACGGGTCTTTTTCCAAAAGGCGGGATACTTCCGCTGAAATACGGCTTTTCATTTCTGCGGCAGCAACTTTTGTGAATGTCACCACAAGCAGGCGGTCTGCGTCTGTTGGATGGTCCGGATTTGTGATACGCTCTATCACGCGCTGAACCAATACTGCTGTTTTCCCTGAGCCGGCAGCCGCTGAAACCAGCAGTGTACCACCGCGGGCATAGATTGCATCTTTTTGGCTTTCTGTCCAGCGCCTGCTCATTTCTGCTCCCCCCCATTCCTTTCAAATTCCTTCATGGCCGCGTCGCGGTCCCGTTCTGCCATTTTCCGTACCGGATCATCCTTTTCGTGGCCGCAGATGCTGCTGTATGGGCACCATTTGCAGGCATCCCAGTTTTTCCCGGTAAGAGGCAGGGCCGTAACGTCGCCGCTGCGAAGTTCTTCCGCCATATTGACAATCAAAGTTTTCAGGTAACTCAACACTGACTTTAACTCCTGCTGTGAAACAATATGGTCCTTCTTGTCCGGCAGCCCATTTTTCAGCCTGACCGGCAAATATTCTCCTCCGCCGTTCCGGTCCATGGCACGGATAACCTCCGGATCATCGAGCACAAGACCATCCATCCGAAGTTTGCTTTCGGCGGTGGCTTTTAATTTCTGCTCTCCGGCGTCACGCCTTGCCTGCACGGAAGGCCGGTCTGCCGGCATATAAAGCACACCGGCAGGGACAAATTTTCCATAGCGCTTCTCCCCGTTTTCACAAAGCGCGGCAAGGTAAATCAGCATTTGCATGTCAAGTCCATAAACAACATCGGAAAGGCGGAATTTTTTTTCCCCGGTCTTATAGTCTACAATTCGGAGATAGCGTATCCCATCCCGGTCCATGAGGTCAACGCGGTCAATCTTGCCATCCACATGCACTTCCCCACCGTCCGGGAGCGGAATGGCCAGCGGTCCAACCGAATCTCCGACTACAAGCTCGAAATCTGCCGGATGGAAACAGCTCTGCGCAAGTTCCTCTGCAATATGCAGGGCAACAGTCTGCGCTGAGTCCGCAATCCGCGCAACCAGATAGGCAAAGCGCGGTGTTTTTGTTCCAAGGCCGCCGTACATCTGCTCCACATATTCTTTCAGGAAGCCAAGGATTGTCCTGTGCAGCTCTTCCGGCGGAAGGCTCAGGATTTTTCTGCTGCCAAGGTTGCGAAACAGCCGTTCCAGCAGGAAGTGCATCAGGCTCCCATATTCGAGGACATTCATTTCGGCAGCTTTCCGCTCACGGACATTCAGCCCATAGCGGCAAAAATAAGAAAAGCGGCAGAGTGCAAATTTTTCAATCTGTGTTGCAGAAAGCGCAACGGTATTCCCAAACAGTGCATAAGACACCTGCCTGTCCTCAAACTGGACCGGCTTTTTTTTCGCGGCACGCTCCACACCGGCAAAACGGTCCTGTGCACCACGCTTCCGGAAAAAGTCTTTCAGGGTAGCAGAAAGCACATCGTTTGAGCTCCACTTCCGTGCGGCAAGCTCAAATGCCGGCTCATCGGCGCAGGCAAACCAGAGCGGGTTAAAAGACATTTCATCCCGGACCGGTATTTTCGGAAGGACGGCGCGTGCCTCATCCGGGATACTAGAGGGTGCAAGCGCCTTCCCGCCTTCATCCGCGGCAGGCCAGGTGATAAAAAGGCGCTCAGAAGCAATGCTGAGCGCCGAATATGCCAAAAAGCGCTCCCGCAGGGCTGCATTTTCCATGGTATCAGTAAGCGGCAGGCCAAGGCGGATCAGTTTGCGGCGCTCACTGTCGCTGAACAAACTGTCGCCTCCCGGTGCCAGAGGAAATTCCCCCTGTACGGCACCGATAAGGAATACGACCTTTGGCCCGGCAGCACGGATGCGGCTGGCATCGCCGACAGTTACTTCATCCAGCCCCTGCGGGATGCTTGCAATGTTACCCGTGCGGATAACTAGGTGGAGCAGTTCAGCATAACGGTTACGGGTGATTTTCGTTCTTTCGAGCACAAGCGCCGTTTGGTCAAGTATTTTCATCAGCAAGTCCCAAACGCGCAGTTCGCGCTCCGCAAGCGCCGGATTCCCCTCTTCTTCCAAACGCCCGGCGTAACTCCGCAGATTCTCCGCAGCTTTCACGTCACACAGCAGGCGGTAGCAGGCGGCAGCCATCCCTTCACCGTCTGTATCCGACGTCACATCAGCGAAACGTTTCAGCGGTGCCGCAACTGCTTCACGGCTCTCATTGATATGGTGAAGCATTGCCGTATCCTGCTCCGAAA
>DHOL01000069.1:5953-8941 GCA_002410755.1 Ruminococcaceae bacterium UBA5391
CCCGAAATATTCCAGATAAAGGTATAGTTCTCAAGTTCTGATATTTGACGGGTTGAAAGGCCAGCTAAGCCCGTCTTTATGTACAGGAACATATCATCCGACCGGAAACCGAACTGCACCACACGGAACGCGGAAAGGATCAGACGCATCAGCGGTTCTGCATCAACAGGTTCAGGCCTGTCCATAAAATAGGGAATTTCCCATCGTTCCAGCGCCGCATCAAGGATTCCGTCATAAGGCTGCGTTGAACGTGCAATAACGGCAAAGTCACGGTAACGGTACTGCCCGCTCATCACAAGGTTTCGGATTTGCGCGGAAACAAATGAGGCTTCATCATAGCGGTTTTTGGCCTCGTAAATCATCACGCCCTGGGGAGGTTCTGACACAGGCATACGCGCTGGACGGTAAATTCCGGCCTCCAGCGCGGCAAGCGACGGATTCCGGAACCGCACCCCGCCGGTTAGGATAACGGGTGCCGCCACGGGGATGCTATTTTCACCGGCGAGATGAATCAGCTTCTGCGCTGTTTTCCTTCCTACGGCAAACAGGTCCGTCTCAGAACCGGCAAGGCTGTCCGCGCAGACTGTAACGCATACCTGGTCCGCCTGGCGGAGAATGACCTCCAAAATGTCGTATTCCTGTGCCGTAAAGCTTTGAAAAGAATCGGCCATTACTGTATAGCCTTTAAAAAAGCCATGTTCCAGAAGAATACCCCTGAGGCGTGTAAGATCGTCAAGCGGGTCAATAAAGCTTTGCGAAACAAGCGCATTGTATGCAGAAAGGATTAGGGAAATCTCATTCATCTTTTTACGGAGCGTCCCCTGCGGCACTTTCGCCGAGGCATTTTTCAGCTCTTCCGGTGGAATTTCGCACATTTTCAGCTCTGTAGAAATGCGGAGCATCAGACCAACAAGCTCAGTACTTTCCGCATTTTTACGGAATACTTCAAGGCTGTCCTGAACCTGCTCTACAGCAAGGCTCATAAAGATGCTCCTGCCGCCGTCGTCAAGTCTTCTGCCGGCAAATCCGCCGCAGCGCCGCTGGACAGCGTCTACCAGACGTGTAAAGCTCATGACCGAAACGCGCCTTGCGTCCCGCTCACCGAGAAGGCGCAGCATTGCGCGTTCGTTCTCAAAGGACGCCTGTTCCGGCACAAGGAGCATCAGTTTTTCGGCACCGCTCTGTGCCAGCTTTTTCAGCGCACCGCGCACCATATGTGTTTTTCCGCTTCCGGCACGCCCAAAAACCAGTTTCAGCATCTCTGTTTCCCGTACCTCCTTCCACCCCTAATACAGTGCTATTATATCATAAAAAGCAAAAGCCTGCTAAAAATTGAACTGGTGGCTGAGCCAGTCCCGAAATTCCTCGAACAGCTCTACCGAGCGGAATTTCACCTCATAGTTTACCCCATTATTATTATTGTTTTTACCTTGCACAAGCTGCATCTCGCTGCTGCTGAGGACATCTTCCAACCGGGAAGGTGCCTCCGCAGCAGGAAGGCAAAGCGCAGGGAACAAAACGCACCACCAGTTATGCCCTTTCCCGGAACCGATTGTAATGCGCAGGGCATCATATTTCCCCGCAGGTAGCGTAATATTGCCATACTGGCGCGTACTGAAATACATGTTGGTCAGCTCTGCATGAACGGAGTTGGACGAGCCAAGGCTCCGCAGCTCATCTTCCGCCGTTTTTTGGAGTTTCGGCAGATGGGAAGCAACCCTCTGCTCCGCTTCATCGCGCGTTTTTACACCGTCAAGCATCCCAGTGCTCTCGGTCAGAATCCGGTCGCGCACTTTTAACTTAATCGCCTGATCGCTCTGCGAGTCCGAATTTGCAAGCACATGCAGCCGCAGGACGCGGCTCTGTATCCCCGAGCATTCCGCTGAAAGGGTAGTAAAGCTTGCAAGGATGGACAGAATCAGTGCAAGGCAGACGGATTTTTCCCAAATCTTCATGGTATTCTCTCCCTTGGTTTATTCACAGGAAATATTTGGCATTTCAAGGGATAATTATACAGCAACAGAGGATTTTGAGGAATTTACCGCACAAAAAAGGCCCCCCGCATTGTTAAACTGAACCAGAAAAAAACGGACAAAAAATAAAAAGCCCTGTCACAGAATATTGAAAGATTACACAGCCTGACGCTGTTTTTCAAGCGGCGTCAGGCACGTTTTCGTTTGTATGCGCTCATTGTTGTAGAAATTTATATATTCGTCGATGAGTTGTCTGGCCTCATTAAATGAGTTCAGTTTATGTCTGTAAATGCACTCGGTTTTTAAAATAGAGAAGAAATTTTCAGCAAGTGCATTGTCATAGCAGTTACCACGTCTTGACATTGAGGGCGTAATGCCGTACTCTCTGGTTAGGTTGAAATATGCTTGTGAGGTGTATTGAAACCCCTGGTCACTGTGGAGATGCAACTCCCCAGTGGCTGTTCCTTTTTCCATAGCGAGTTTGATCGTATTCAAGATGAGATTTACTGTCTGTTCTGTTCCGGTTTTGTAGGCAACAATGCTGTTGTCAAAGAGAGCGCATATTATAGACAGATACAGGATACCTTGGGCTGTATGTATGTATGAGATGTCCGTTACCCATTTTTGATTAGGTCTGTCGGCAACAAAGTTACGATTTAACAGGTTTTCATATTTGTGGATCTGCTGCCCCATTCTCTGGTACTTTTTACGACGACGTATTTTAGAGAGCAAGCCATATTTATTCATGACGCGGAGAATTGCTTTAGAATTAAAATGTAGGGATTTCGTACGTTCCAGCCAAATCTGAACTCGTCGGTAACCATACGTTTTACCACAGTTTTTCTGACACTCAGTTATGAGTTCAGCGAGTTCTGTATTGCGCGGCAGCAATCCACGGCGCTTTACATAGTCGTAGCAGCCGCTTCATGAAACTCTAAAGAAATTACACATGATTTGAATCGGATATTTTGTGACAACTTTCACTTCCTTCCAGCGGCGTGAAGAAAAACCCGTA
>DHOL01000069.1:9191-23968 GCA_002410755.1 Ruminococcaceae bacterium UBA5391
CTTCCTCGCGGACTATCCTTTTGTTGTACCGGTTAATCTAGCCTTTTATTTGAATTTTGTTTCATCCTAATTCATCTGCAATTTCACGTCTCGTTTTTCCTGCTACTCTCATTGCCAGAATTTTGGGCTCAAATGCTTTTATATTTGTCCAACTCTTTTCATTAAAATTGCCTCCCATCATAGTTTAATTATCCTACAATGGAAGGCTTTTGGTCAATGCCCGTTTTTTCTGGTTCAGTTCAAAGAAATGCTGCGGGAAAGCATTTTCATAATTTCTTTTGAAAAAAGCGCTTTCTATAGCTATTCACAGCCAAGAATGGTTGACTTTAATATAAATTGTCTTCACAACCTGTTGCAGGACAATGTAACAGAATACAATCAGCGCAAGCCATCCAAAATAGCTGGAAGGCAACGAACGGAAGCCAATCGAAATACCAAGTGGTGTAAAAGGAATTAAAATTCCGACCATCATGATAACAGTCGTAAGCAGGACCACGGGTGTTGCAGCACGGCTTTGGACAAACGGGATTTTCGGTGTACGGATCAGGTGAATAATTAAAGTCTGGGAAATCAGGCTCTCCACAAACCATCCGGCATTGAACAGGCCAACAAGCGCCGGGTTGGCAGCCGTATTGCAGCCAAATACAGACCACATCACCCAAAAAGTCACAATGTCAAAGACCGAGCTGACCGGACCGATACAAAGCATGAATTTTTTGATTCCGGAAGCATTCCATTTGCGCGGAACTTGCAGATATTCCTCGTCCATATTGTCCCATGGAATTGAGATTTGGGAAATATTATACAGCAAATCCAGAAGCAAAAGCTGAACCGGCATCATCGGCAGAAATGGAAGAAACGCGCTTGCAACAAGCATGGAAAGCATATTCCCAAAATTTGAGCTGACAGTCATTTTAATATATTTAATAATATTTCCAAAAATTCTGCGGCCTTCCACGACACCATGTTCCAGAACATTGAGGTCTTTTTCGAGAAGAATAATATCAGCGTTTTCCTTGGCAATATCCACCGCTGTATCAACGGAAATTCCAACATCCGCCTTGCTTAGCGCATGGGCGTCGTTAATGCCGTCTCCCATAAACCCAACTGTATGGCCATCCTTTTGCAGTGCACCAACAACGCGGGCTTTTTGCAGCGGTGAAAGCTTAGCAAAAATAGTTGCGCTTTCTACCTGCTTTTTCAGTTCGTCATCCGTCATCTTCTCAAGGTCGGAACCCAGAAGAATATGCTCAGACGGCAGGCCGACCTCATTGCAGATTTTTTTGGTTACAAGCTCATTGTCCCCTGTCAGCACCTTCACCTGCACCCCATAGCGGTGCAGGGATTCAATTGCTGTAGCCGCTGATTTCTTCGGGGGATCCAACAGGCCAAGATATCCGACGAGCGTCATATTGCTTTCATCCTTAACACTGAACACTCCTTCTGCGGAGGGGCTGTCTTTGGTTGCAACAGCAATCACACGCATGCCATCCGCATTAAGCTCTCCGGCCATACCGGTCACTTTCGTGCGGATATCCCCGGTAAGTGGGACAGTCTGGCCACCGTACTCACAAGAAGAGCATATCGCAAGGATTTCTTCAACGGCGCCCTTGGTAATCAGCCTGGTCTGTCCTTTCCGATCCTTCAGGACAACGCTCATGCGGCGGCGTGTAAAATTAAACGGTATTTCATCCACTTTCTGGTACTCATTGTTTAAATACGTAATGCTCTTTTCGGCCGCCTTATCAATTACCGCAAGGTCAATCAGGTTTTTCAGCCCAGTCTGGAAATAACTGTTCAAATAAGCATACTCCAGAACATGCAGATCTTCTTCCCCCATTACGTTCATGTGCCGTTCAATGACAATCTCATCACGCGTCAGCGTCCCGGTCTTGTCCGTACAGAGCACATCCATTGCACCGAAATTCTGAATTGCATTGAGCCGCTTCACAACCGTTTTCTTATGTGCCATGCTCACGGCGCCCTTTGCCAAATTCGTTGTAACAATCATTGGAAGCATTTCCGGCGTAAGACCGATTGCAACGGAAATGGCAAAAAGTAGAGCCTGTACCCAATCGTGCTTCAGGCAACCGTTCAGTAGGAAAACGACCGGAACCATTACACACATAAAGCGAATCAACAGCCAACTGACCGCATTGACGCCGCGGTCGAAACTGGTAGCCTCGCGCTGGCCGGAAAGTGCCTTTGCCATATTGCCGAAATATGTCCGGTCACCCGTTGCAAGGACAACAGCCGTTGCAGAACCACTGACAACGTTTGTCCCCATAAAGCAGATATTTTTAAGGTCAAACAGGTTTTCTTCCCTGGCCCCCGGATCCGCATCGGCAAATTTTTCCACCATTTCCGACTCCCCGGTAAGCGCCGACTGACTTACAAAGAGGTCTTTTGCCTTTAAAATCCGCACATCTGCCGGAATCATATCCCCTGCCGAAAGGAGCACGATATCACCGGGAAGAATATCGGCCATATTGATTTCTTCTTTACCGGTTTCACGGCGGATTACTGTTGAAGTCGTTTTCACAAGAGAGCGAAGGCTTTCCGCTTCCTTGCTGGAGCGAAATTCCTGGAAAAAGCGCATCCCACCACTGATAAGCACCATGACTACAATCACAATTACTGCAGTCAGGCTTTTTTCGCCGGGTGCCGCAAATACATAGGAAGTCAGAAAAGAAACCACGGCAATAACCAGCAGCACAAGGGTAAACGGATTGATAAAAGCCGAGGCCAACTGATCATACCATGGCTTCGGCTTCTCATGGGAAATCTCATTGCTTGGATATTTTTCAGAAAGCATCTCTACATCAACAAAATCGAGACCTTTCTCCCGTGTTTTTAACTGAGAAAGCAGGATGTATTTCTCCATCTTAGAATATTCCGTCAGGGACTTTGCAATGCTTTTTGCTTCAGCTGTACTGAGATCTGCCTTTTTCCCATTTTTCCTCATTCTCATCCCCCGTTTCCAAAATAAAATTCCCCGCCTGTTTCCGAAATATGCTGAATCCTGCAGGCCATCCGTTCAGCAATACAGGAGAAAGGCAGGGAAAAAGCTTTCAAGACTATACTAGTATGGCGGTTTTATACAGACAGGCGGGCCGAAGCGCTATTCTGTTCTGAGACAGGCCGCGGCAGGCGCACCCGTTCATCCGCATAAGCGGAATCGATCCCCATAGAAGAGGCGACCAGGAAAAACAGGCCCGACGTCTGTACCCAGAAAATTGTTACATCCGAAAGGCCATGAACCAGCACGGCTACCAGCAAAGCCGCTGCAAGGACATCCATGCTGCGGCATATCCCGTACTGATAACGCAGAATCAGCACCCGAATCTGTGCCGCTGCATACAGGAATATGGCAATGGTCCCTGCCACGCCGTAATTCAGCAAAGCATCAAGCAGCAGATTGTGGCAATGGTAAGTCTTGAATCCGCCATACTGTTCCCAAATAAGGCGGTAAGCGGATGGTCCGCGGCCAAAAATAGCGGAACGCTTGAACGCATGCAGGGATGCAGTCCAAATGGAAACCCGCTGAGCGATTGTTGTTTCCAGCGCAGTTGAACTGCGTGGGAGAAGCATTGGAAAAAATACAATAACAACCAGACCAGCCCCTAGTGCCGCAAGGAACAGCAGGATCATTTTTTTGCTGCCCCTGTAAAAGAGGAAAATAGCAACCGCACAGACCATCGCAATGCAGGCAGAGCAACTGGCGGCAAGGTAAAGCCCAATCAAATTTACCCCAATCACTGCAAGATAGAAATTTCTATGCTTCGGATTGGTGAAAATACGGTACAGGGCTATGACAACAAGGAATTCAATCATCATGCCATAATAGTTTGCATTGCTGAAAACGGATACCGGACGGTAATTAGGCGCCTTGCTGAAATATACCGCCTTCTGCACAACTGCTATTGCGGCACACCAAAGGCTTGCAACACAGGCTGTGTCCAGAGAAAGGTGAAACAGCGGACACGTCATTACACTGCGCAGGTAAAGGCCGCAAACCACTACTGCATAGGCAAGCAGAGAATAAAGCATCCCTATATAATTGTTATAAACTGCCGATGCAAAAAACGAAACAGCTAAAAAGCCGAAAACCAGTTTTGTAAACGGTGCAGAAAGGGCTTTCTCACGGGCACGGCTGCGCGAAAGCGTCAAAAATGCAATACAGGACATCACGGCAATTCCTACATAAAACGGGAGAAAAAGTGAAACGGTAAAAGCTAAAACAGCCCTGCGGCAAATTTCATCAGCAGACAATTTCTTTTTTGAAAAATTTAAAAACAGTAACTGAACAGCGCGAACGATAAGCTCCATCCCCTTTCCAAAGCAGAGCCGGAATACAACCCAAACTAATTCTTTGGTGGAAACAAGCAGGCTAGTTTTAGAGAAAGTCAAACAGGTTTTGAGACCTGCCCTAATCTATCACGTGAATTATATCACATCGGCCACTGGAAGCAAGATAAATACCCGCTCAATGTGGCAGAATCTATCCATATAATTTGTGCATTTCGCTGAATATTATGAATGCATTTTGAATTGACTGTCGAAAAGGGTTTTCTACGCGGAACTTTTCGTATATAGTAGTATAGAGTAAGTTTTAGCTTTTCCTGGTCAGGCATTAGAGGCAATCTCTGTAAAATGTTTTTATGCAGCATGAAAGTGCATGATAGGCTGGTGAGAGAACGCACAATGGAGAAAAAAATCCGAATCCATTTTGAACGGTCCATACCGGATGCCCAAAACGGCCTCAGCAGCATAGAAGTAAAGCAGCGCATCCGTCAAGGCCTAGTGAATGGGACAAGTGAAATCAAGACAAAATCCATTCCGCAGATTATACGCGATAATATAGTCACCTTTTTTAATATCCTGAACTTTATTCTGGCCGGGTTGATTGCATCTGTCCATTCCTACAAGAATCTTCTGTTTCTCGGTGTGACAGTCTGCAATACAGCAATCGGAATCATTCAGGAAATCCGCGCCAAAAAAACAATTGACGGGCTGTCCCTAATCACATCGCCGAAAGCGCACGTCGTGCGCAATGGAACGGAAATTGAAATCCCCATCAGCAAAATTGTGCTGGATGACGTGGTTGTCCTCGCTTCCGGCAGCCAAATTCCCGCGGATTGCATACTCCTGAACGGGAACTGTGAAACGGACGAGTCCCTCCTGACGGGTGAATCCGATCCCATCGCCAAGCGCTGTGGTGACACCCTGCTCAGCGGCAGTTATCTTGTCAGCGGGAAGTGCCGGGCACGTGTGGAACACATCGGGCGGGAAAACTATGCAGAAAAAATCACGGAGAGTGCAAAATACTACAAAGCGCCAAATTCCGAAATTATGAAATGGGTAAACCGCATTATCCATATAGTCGCCTACGCTATTATCCCCATTGGCGCAATGCTTTTCTGCAAGCAGTATTTTTCCGCACATATTTCCTACCATCATGCCGTTGTCAGTACTGTTGCAGCAATGATTGGCATGATTCCGGAAGGGCTTGTCCTTCTAACGAGCATGGTATTTGCGGTCGGCGTGATGCGGCTTTCCAGACATAGGGCACTCGTGCAGGAACTCAGCGCGATTGAGACGCTCGCCCGTGTCGATACGCTCTGCCTTGATAAGACCGGCACGCTGACGGAAGGAACCATGCAAATGGAAGAAGTCATTCCGCTTGGGAACACCAGCCTTGCTCAGACAGAAAAGGTTCTGGCAGCCCTTTCTTCTTCACTTGATGACAGTTCTCCCACCATGAATGCCGTGCGGGAAGCATTTCCAAACCCGCCGCCCTGGAAATGTGAAAGACAGGTTGCATTTTCCTCAGCACGGAAGTGGAGCGGTGCGTCATTTAAAGAAAATGGAAGTTTTGTCCTTGGGGCAAGTGAGTTTATCCTGCGCGGGCGCCTGGATGAAATCCGCTCCCAAGTTGAGAAATATTCACACCTCGGAAAACGCGTCCTGCTGCTTGCAAAGGTAAAAGGATTTTCGGAAGATGGGACTCTTCTTTCCACAGAGGCTGAGCCTGCTGCCCTTGTGCTGCTGTCCGATAAAATCCGCAAGAATGCGGCTAAGACGCTGGATTATTTTCACAAGCAGGGAGTCAATCTGAAAGTAATCTCCGGAGACAGCCCATCCACCGTCTCCAGTATCGCGCAAAAGGCAGGCCTGAAAGGCGCGGACCAATGTGTGGACGCCACTACGTTGCCTGACGAAAAAGCTGTCAGAGACGCCGCAGAAAAGTATACGGTCTTTGGCCGTGTGACACCAAAACAGAAACTGGAACTGGTAAAGGCCCTGAAGGAAAAGGGACATACTGTTGCCATGACCGGAGACGGTGTAAACGATGTACCTGCGCTCAAGGAAAGCGATTGCAGCATTGCAATGGCATCGGGCAGTGAGGCGGCACGCAACGTCTCCAATGTGGTGCTGCTGGATTCCGATTTTTCCTGTATGCCGCGCATTGTAAATGAAGGCCGGCGCTGCATCAATAATTTACAGCGCTCCGCAACACTGTTCCTTGTAAAAGCAATCTTTTCCATTCTGGCTGCCATCCTTATTATCTGCCTTGGGCGCCAGTATCCGTTCCAGCCAATCCAGTTTACCCTTATCAATGCAGTGTCCATTGGCATTCCATCGTTTTTCCTTGCACTGGAACCAAACCGGAACCGTATCCATGGTTCTTTCATTAAAAATGTGCTGGAGAAGTCACTGCCTGGTGCTTTAACCCTAACGGTTAATGTTGCAACACTTGCCGCAGTCTCAAATGCTTTCGTTTTCTCAAACGTTGAGGCTTCCACACTTGCCGTGTTGCTGACCGGATACACAGAGCTTCTTGTCCTTTTTAAGGTTTGCCGCCCATTTACGGCAGCCCATACCGTGCTTTTTATTGCAATGTCGGCAGTTTTTTCCGGGGCACTCCTCCTTTTTCCACGGCTATTTGAAGTATGCCCGGTTACCTTCCCAATGGCGTTCGCGCTTGTGCCGCTTATTTTTCTTGCAACCTGCCTAATGACAGTGTTCACCCACTTGCTGGGGAAAATAATTTTCCGTCACAAAAGCTAGCCAAGGCCAATTTTTATAAAATACTGTCTACTGGAAATCCCGGACGGGCGCAGGAAACGTCCGAGTGAATAAAGGCATTCCGGATCCCGTGTAATGATATTAAATTTTGCAGTGCAGAGGAACGTCGCCCGAAATCCCATTTTCTTAAGGATCTGGTCGGATTCTTTGCTGGATGCCCCGAATGGGTAAACAAACGCAAGGGGGGTATATCCTGTCTTGTCCCGCATTTCAGTCTGCATCTGTCCAACGTCCTTTTGCAGCATTGCGGCATAGGCGTCAGTGCTTTCCCCGCGTTTTCTGGAAGCGCCCCGGCGCGCGCCAAGGGAATGGAGATTATAGCTGTGGTTCTGGAATTCCACAAGGCCGGACGACATCATCTCTGAAATTTCCGGCCAAGTCAGGTGGGAATAAGTCGCGTGATCCGCATCGCCTTTGGTATATAAATCCGTATAATAGCCAATCGGTGCAATGACAATTTTTGCATTATATTTTTTGGCTAATGGAAACGCATAGCAATAATTATTGTAATAGCCGTCATCGAATGTCAGCATCACCGGTTTTGCCGGCAGAGGCGTACCATAGGAAACGTGGCTTACAAGCTCCGCTACCGTGATTGTTTTATAACCACGGCTATGCAGGTACTGAAGATCACTTTCAAACGTATTCGGTGAAATAACATATTTTCCCTGACGCTTCTGTTCTTTCAGCATACTGTGATACATGATGACAGGAAGTTTGATTTCTCCCTCCACAGCGGACACCCCTGCTCCAACCGGAACTGTCTTATTCGCTTTGCAGAAAGCTGCTGCTGTAACGGCCGCCACAACAGCAATGGTGCAAAGCAGCAGCGGAAAACGCTTTGGACGAAATGGTGCAAGCAGCAAAACACCCGCCTCCCGAATTCAATATATGGGGAAGCGGGTTGGTTCATTCCATGGGCTTCCCCACAGAAACACCGGAAAGATCAAACGGCGGAATATACTTCTTAGCTGCGGATTCCCGTTCCTGCACATAGCCGTCAAGGCCAAGCCTGAAAAGATGGCTGAGCACTTTATTATATTCGCGCTCGGTAATTCTTCGTCCAAGCGGAGGGTGCTCTTCTGCGCGCCCGCAGGGCACATACTGTGCCATAATACTGACTGGCACACCTTTCGGAAGATTCGCGGCAAACCAGTTCAGTACAGAAATGGAATTGCGCGTATGGCCAGGAAGAATCAGATGACGCACCATTGTTCCGCTCTGAAGGATGCCATCGCCGTTATAAACGGCAGGGCCGGTCTGCCGGGCCATAGCAAGGACCGCAGTTTCCGCTTTCTCCGGATAATCCGGTGCATCTGAAAGTTCTGCTGCAAGGGATGGTTCTGCATATTTTAAATCCGGCAGAAAAATATCAACGAAGCCTTCCAACCTAGCTATCATTTCAGGGCTTTCATAGCCGCTGCAGTTCCAGATAACAGGCACGGAAGGCTTCCGGATAGAAAGGGCTTCCAGGATTGCCGGGGCAAAGTGAGTAGGTGTCACCAGGTTGATATTATGGGCACCCTGTTCTTCAAGCCTACAGAAAATATCAGAGAGTTCATGGGGCGTAACCCGGCGCCCAACTTTCCGCTCTTTGCTGATTTCATAATTCTGGCAGAAAACACAGCCAAGCGGACAGCCAGTGAAAAACACTGCACCGGAGCCATGCGTCCCGCTGATGCACGGTTCCTCCCAGAAATGAAGGGCAGCACGGGCAACAACAGCGTCCGTCCCCATTCCGCAGCGTCCGCCGAAGCCGGTTTCCGCCGTGCGGACTGCACCGCACCTGCGCGGGCACAGCAGGCAATGCACAGAGGTCATTCCGCAGCACCTTCTTTCAATTCCAGAAACGCAGCAAGGCCGCCTCTTTTTCCGCCGGTTGCCCGGTGGGAAAAAAGCCATTCTGCATTGCATTTCGTGCAGACACCGCCAATAGAAATCCTTTCCGGGCGAATGCCTGCCTTTTCCAGAATCCTCCGGTTGGTTTCCCAGAGGTCAATATGATATTTCCCATTTTTATCACTGTGGATAAATGCTTCCGGTCCAAGCTCTGTCAACCCGGCAAATCTGTCACGAACCGGCCGGTCGACTTCAAAGCAACAGGGGCCGATGGACGGTCCAACAGCGGCGAGAAGATCAGAGGGGCGGCTTCCAAACTCTTTCACCATTGCCGCCACGGCTTTTGCGCCAATTTCTCCTACCGTGCCGCGCCATCCGGCATGCACAAGGCCAATGGCCTGTTTTTCCGGATCCAGCAGAAAAATCGGAACGCAATCGGCCGTACGAATTACAAGTGTAACCCCCGGCTCATTGGTAATCATCCCATCGACACTTGCCTGATCCTGTGGCTTCCAGATGCCGATGCCGCGCTGTGCACGCCCAACTCTACGGATTACCGTATGGTGGTCCTGGGCGGATGCAACAAGGGAATTCACTTCAAATCCAGCAGCACGGCAGAAGCGCCTGTAGTTTTCACGGACATTTTCGTCGCTGTCCCCGCGCCCGAATGCAAGATTCATGGAGGAAAACTCATTTTTGCTGATACCGCCTAATCGTGTGGAAAAAGCATGGCGTACTAAAGGGACATCCGTGAAAGATGGAAAAGTCAGATAAACAGTTTCGCCATTTCGGCAAAGTCCCATATTCTTGGAATCAAAATTCATTCTTTTCTTCCGGCTCCTTTGCAATGTCCTGATTTTAGCACAGATTTTTGGGAAAGTCCACGCTACATTAGCGATAGATAGTGATGAACTTAATGTTAAAGAAGTCACATACAATCAGGTCATCCGACATCGCTTCCTGTAAAATAATAAAGTTAGCGCCAACCGCCAGAAGTTTCCCTGATTTTTCCAAGTATGTGTTTGTGCCAACAAGAAATTCCACTTTAATGCGGCTGCCAATCTGGGTACGGAGAAAGCCGTTCAGGTACTGCAAACTCTCCGTTGTCATAGGCTGAGGCCGCGAGAGGTCTGTAATTACGTCATTTCTGCTCTGTGTCTGGCTCTCTGCACCATTTGGCTGGGTTTGCCGGACACGCACTCCCGGAGGAACCTCGGAAGATGCTTTTTGCTGCTCCGCCGTATAACCGGAAATCATAGGTTCCATACGTGACTGGGACTGGGAAAATCCATCAGAGCTAGATATCTGTAAATTCATGAAAAAAGTCCTCCTTTAAGTCTTGGCATATTTTTGTGTAGGAATATAAAAGCAGTGCTGCCCGATACGTGTGTAGTACTTTCCTGCACCACCGGGTGGAAAATACTCAATACATGTCGGCTGGTATGGGTTAAAATAAAAAAGTGAATTTGCGACCGCACCGAGCGTATTGTTGGAAAGTGCCCAATCAGCAATCTGATAATGGATTTCCTGCGGATCCATATTGTAGACATTCTGAGGATTATACACACCGCCGATTGAGTCTTTCATACAGGTAAACTGCCCGGCCTGTTCTATAATGGCACGGATATTCCCGCCGCCACTAACCCGGAAGAACTCCCCATAAGGAATATTGGTGCGGTTCACAATGACCGATGCAACGGCATACATGCCTGTATCACCTTCCCCGCCTGCCTCACACATAATCAGCCGGGCAAGCAGTTCACGTGTAGAATATGGCATATTTTTTCCCCGCTTTTTTGTAATATAAAATCCTCTTTTCAGTATATGCGATACTGTTTCTTCATGCACCAACAACAAAAAGGGGCAAAGCACCATTTCTGATGCTTTGCCCTTCAAAGCGGGCAGGCCCTTTTTCGGCTTGCCCACTTAAACTAAGATTTTTATTTCCCACTGCATAGGTCTGCCACCATACGGCTGACCGCGGCACCATCAGCCCGGCCTTTCACCTGTGGCATGAAGGCTTTCATAATGCGGCCCCTGTCTTTAGACTCTGGCTTACTGATTCCGAGCTGAGACAGCGTATTCCGGAGAATTGTCTCAATTTCTTCCTTGGAAAGTGCTTTCGGTGCAAATTCTGATAGCACCGAAAGGGCAAATCTGCTCTCTTCGATAATATCTGTCCGGTCTTTGGGGGCAGTCTCCATTGTTTCTGTCGTCTGTTTAATTTCCTTTTGGATTACATCATTTTCTTCTTCTACAGTCAGGTCGGCATGCTTATCAACCCATTTTGCCTTTAGGGCAGAAAGGAGAAGGGAAAGGACAGCCTTGCGCTTTTTATCGCCATCTTTCATTGCCTTCATCATTTCTGCGCGGACTTCTTCAATTTTAGACATAACTAAATCCTCCTACTTTTTGTCAACTCTTACCGGTCACACTGACATTTGCCATATAACTTCCATAAACCCAGCAGGACGTTGCGCTGCTAATTGTAAAAGTAACCGGCGCTTCCGTCTGGCCGGTAAAGTTTTCTTTTCCGGAAAGGTCAACCGTACCGGTAATATTGGCACCGGTCAGCTTTGAGACCTCCGCTTCCGGCCCTACAACCGTGACGGGGATGCCCGTTGTACTCACCTGCGCGTTCTTGTCAGTGCTGAGGTTCGCAACATTAAAGGATGTTGCTGTAATCTGCCGCGTCGTCAAGTCCGAAAGGTTCAGCGTCACATGTGCCGTCGGCATATTGCTGAGGTTTTTGCAGGTAGACGGAAGGTTCACATTTACGGAAAATGTATTGTGCGTTGGGCTTATTGTCGAGAAATCAATCGGGTTAAGGCTAATGCTGCCGTTAAGACCGCTCAGAATATCCTTAGGGCCGGCAATTTCAATGGTGGAAGGCTGAACCTGCACCCGGTTTGCATCCATAGAAATCCCGGAGGGCTTGTTTGCAAATGCCGTTTTCAGAGAAACGGTCTGGCGCGGAAGGACCGGGATTGTTACATCTATTTTATCAGGGTCTATGGTCATATCCCCTTTTTCAATCTTGTTGCCATTTGAATCGTACAATACAAGGTCTTCGGAAAACTTCTTTGTTTCCCGAAGGGTATCATTGACTGTATATTCATAAACAACACGGTTGACCTGGTATACCTGGCTCTCCGGTCCGGAAATTGTTACCGTATCCGAACTGAGGGCAGGAGAGCCAACAAAGTAGGATGGATCGGATTCATAGCCCTTCTTGTATGAAATACTGCTTTGGATATTAAATGTGCGTTCCCTCATACGGTCTACATGAACGAGAATCTGCTGCGGATAAATTGACTCAACCGTATATTGGTTTGAGCTGAAATTCTGTCCGGTACTCTGAGCCCGAAGTTGTAGATTATAGGTTCCCGCTGTAGTAATGCTCGCTGGCAGCGTGCCGACTACTTCAAAATCTGAAGCTTTGAGCTGTGGGACTACCATGCTGTTTCCCTTCACATAAACCGTAGCAGTAAAATCAATTTTCGTAAAGATTTTAAGGTCACTGCCCTGAGATGAATCGGATATCTGTACACGTACGGGAACCCCCGTAATGGCACGCGGATGGTCCTGTGTGTCATTTGACATCATAATCGCCCAAAGGACAACTGCCAAGAGGACAGAAAAAGCCATAACTATTTTATTGTTATAGAGCAACCGGCTCCAGTTAATATGGGCTTTTTTCCACTTCATGATTTCTTCCCCCTTCGGATTGAGGGAATCCGTCCCTGTTTTTTCTCACCCTGTTCTCTCCCATCAGCAAGCAGATACTGCTCCAAGGCGCTGCGAAGTGTTTCACGGGTATAGTTCCGCGTAATGACACCGTTTACAACAACGGAAATCTGCCCTGTTTCTTCCGAAACGACAACAACAACAGCGTCGGAATTTTCACTCATGCCAATTGCGGCACGGTGGCGTGTGCCAAGTTCAAGCGAAACATTATCGCTTTTTGTCAGGGGCAGAATGCAGCCGGCGGCATAAACCATGCCGTCGCGCAGAATCATGGCACCGTCGTGAAGCGGCGCTTTATTGAAAAAAATATTACAGATAATCGGCGGACTCGGGAGCGCGTCAATCACCGTTCCCGTATCGATGATATCTCCAAGTTTTGTTTCACGCTCAAAGACCATTAGTGCGCCGGTTTTCTGCTTTGACATCTGGGCTGCTGCCTCCACAACGGCATTGATTGCCCGTTTACGGCGGCGCAGCGCTTCGTCCGACCCACCGATAAGCCAGTCCTTTTTCCCGATTCCGCTGCGCCCAAGTTGTTCGAGCGCGCGGCGGACTTCCGGCTGGAAAACAATTAAAAGGACAATCAGGGAATATTGGAAAAAATATGCAAGAATTGTTTCCGTCATATACATTCGGAGGAGATAAGATATGCCCCAGATAATCAGAAGGATAATAATTCCCTTTACGAGCTGGCCCGCACGGGTCTCCCGGATCAGTTTGATTGCGCTGTAGATGATAAAGGAGACAAGCAGGATATCCAGCGCATCCGACGGTCGAAACTGGCGGATAAGCTGGAGAAACATATTCCATACAGCTATGATTCTATCCATACTCTTTTCCTTCCCGTCTGAAGTACAGCTCTGCTTTTTTATTTTACCATATCTTTTCCCGGATTCAATGCTTTCTTCCTGATTTTTTCATCAGAATCCGACGTAGTGCCCACACAAGCGCTTCCATATCCGCCTGCGTTGAGAATACAGACGGACAAACGCGCACAGCGCCTGTTTCCAGTGTTCCCATAAACCGGTGGGCAGCAGGTGCACAATGGAGCCCGGCCCTGACGGCAATGCCGTAACTGCTCAGTTCGCGGCCGACTTCCTCGCTTTGCATTCCTTTGACATTGAAAGAAAGAACCGGTGCAAAATATTTTGCGTCTGGGATGGGGGTATAAAGAATAACGCTTTCCATTACAGAAAGCTGGCGGTACAGGCTGCGCAGAAGTAACATCTCTTGGTTAAAGATATGTTCACGGCCAATCCGGCGTACAAATTTGATACCCGCATGCAGGCCGGCAATGCCGGGCATATTCTGGGTTCCGCTTTCAAGCCGCTCCGGCATGTCGGACGGCTGCTCTTCCAGGAGCGATTCTGTCCCTGTTCCGCCTTCCACAAGCGTCGGGAGCTTTTCGCCATGCGGAGTAATGAGCATTCCGGTCCCCATGGGGCCGTAAAGTCCCTTATGGCCCGCAATACAGAGATAGTCGATCCCGCTGTCCACCATGTCAACCGGAAGCAGGCCAGCCGACTGAGCACAGTCTACAGCCGTCGGGATGCCATACTGGCGCGCAAGTGCAGCAATGCGTTCCACTGGCAGGCGGATGCCCCAAACATTTGAGGCATGGGTGCACATGACAAGTTTTGTATTTTCACGCAGGGCGCTCCGAAAAGAGGCAACTGTTGCATCATTGTCGCCTGGTGTCACCTGCACTTCGGTCCATGTCACACCGGTATTGGCAAGCGCATGGAGCGGACGCATTACAGCATTATGTTCCAGACATGAAACGACAGCATGGTCGCCCGGCTTCAGCAGGCCTTTTAGAACGTAGTTAATTGCATTGGTGCAGTTTAGGGTAAAGGCGACGCATTCCGGCCCAGGTGCATGAAAAAAGTCAGCTGCATCAACCCGGCAGCGGTACATCTCTTCAGAAGACGCCATGGCCATTGCATGGCCGGCGCGGCCCGGGTTGGCACCAAAGCGGCGGAATGCCTCCGCAATGGCCTGCTGCACTTCACGTGGCTTTGGATAAGTGGTGGCGGCGTTATCAAGATACGTCATCGGTTACGCCCCCCATTCCGAGCGGCCGGAAACCGGTATGCCTGCCT
>DHOL01000069.1:24126-33572 GCA_002410755.1 Ruminococcaceae bacterium UBA5391
AAACCGGTATGCCTGCCTGTCTCAGGATTCTCTCCGCTTCGTCTGTCCGGTAAGGGACAAAGATGCCAAAACCGCATCCGTTCTTAGCCGAGCTGAGGCTGACCCGCTCCACTCTGCAGTTAATTCCGTGCCGGGCAAGCAAATTCTTGCCCTTCATAGCATATGTGATTGGTCCGACTACAATTATGGGCCTGCTCACAGCAATCCCCCCTCCGTTTTAGTAACAGGGTATGCTGTGGGAAGTCCTTTTGACTATTTTCTGGTTTCTTCAACCAGACATACGGCATGGGCGGCAATACCCTCGCCGGAGCCGGTAAAACCGAGACCCTCTTCTGTTGTAGCCTTAACGCTGACGCTCCCGGCCGGTATGCCGCAGACTGCCGCAATTTTTTTGCGCATCTGTAAAATATAGGGTTGCAGTTTTGGCTCCTGGGTAATTACGGTTGCATCAATGTTTCCAATCCGGTAGCCATGCTCCGCAAGAACGCGGCAGACTTTTGCAAGAAGCCCTGCGCTGTCCGCATTCAGGTAGGCAGGACTGGTGTCCGGGAAAAGTGTCCCGATATCTCCGAGCGCTGCTGCGCCAAGCAGCGCATCCATTACCGCATGAAGAAGCACGTCGGCATCCGAATGCCCTAAAAGTCCCAGGCAGTACGGGATTTCCACCCCGCCCAAAACCAGCCTGCGTCCTTTTGCGAAACGGTGAACGTCGTACCCGTGGCCGATTCTCACGAAAATTCCTCCCTCCTGCGCAGGATTGCCTCAGCGGCAATCAGGTCATCCGGTGTCGTCAACTTAATATTTTCATAGCTTCCACGGCAAAGGCGCACCCGTATGCCTTCCCGTTCTAGGAGCTGGCAGTCGTCCGTGTAATCCATCCCCTCCGCCTCCGCGCGGCACATGGCTTCACGGTAGCTGTTTAAGCGGAACACCTGTGGTGTCTGAACTGCCCAGAGCAGTTCCCGGCGCGGTGTAGAAACGACAAACCTGTCGCCATCAGTCAATTTAATGGTATCTTTTACCGGAACGGCAAGGGCTGCAGCACCATATTTTTTTGCAGCGGCAACGCACCTGTCAATCTCACTGGGAAGGATAAGCGGGCGGGCCCCGTCATGCACTGCAATCCACTCTGTCTCCGCCGGAACCGCAGCAGCACCTGCTGCGGCAGAACGTTGCCGCGTGCTTCCACCCGCAACAATGGCAACAACCTTCTTTGCACCGCACCCGTGTACGGCAATTCCCATCTGCTCCCGGTCTTCCGGCCGGCAGACAACAACAACTGAGCTGATTTCCTCTGCCGTTTCAAATGAAGACAGGGTACGGGCAATCACCGGCACACCAAGCAAAGGGATAAATTGTTTGGATGTTTTCAGATTCATGCGTGTGGATGAGCCTGCGGCGGCAATTACCGCACAGCAGCAGTGGCTGGAAGTCAAAGAATTCCTCCTCTCCGCAAAAGCGGGCCTTGAACTTTTCAGGTACAAGAGCTATAGTGAAAGAAATCAAAAAAGGTCGTGAATTGAATAATATGGCAAAAACAGCAGACTCTTCTGCAGAAATGCAGCCGAAGCATGTTTCGGACTCAAAGATCGAGCAGTTGCAGCCAGTTTTTAAAGCACACCTGAATGATCAGGACCGTCTGTTCGGCGGACAGCTTGTGGCGTGGATTGACATTGTTGCCGGTGCCGTTGCGCGCAGGCACTGCCGCCGTAATGTCACAACTGCGGAAATCGACAGCTTGCAGTTTAAAGCGCCAGTCTATGCCGGCAATGTTGTTGTGCTTTATGGCAGGTTAACCTACGTAGGGCACACTTCCATGGAAGTGCGTGTGGACAGCTATGTAGAAGCTCTGAACGGTGACCGCAAGCTTGTCAATACAGCCTATCTCGTTCTTGTTGCACTGGATGAAAACGGCAAGCCAACTCCTGTGCCACGCCTTATCTGCGAAACAGACGAGGAAACAACAGAATGGGCGGCTGGCGAAAAGCGTCGCGAGCTCCGCAAGAAGCGCCGCGAAGAATCGTTTTGAACATTCTTATTTTGGACGTTCCGCATGCTTCAGCTTAAACCTTGCGCGCTGAAGCGCGTTGTCCGCAGCCTTCTCGGTTACGGACATTTTTTTTGCAATTTCACGGTAGCTGCAACCGCCGAGATACAGTTTCAGCACGCGCTCTTCCAACGGCGTAAGGAGGCTTGAAATCCACCGGCACATTGAGCGGAAATCTTCCCGATTGTCAAGGAGTGTTTCCGGATTGGCAGAGCTTTCGTCCGCAGGGAATTCCGGTGCATCCTCACTGCTGAGAGAAATAAAATCACTCATTGGGTCGTGCTTATGCCCCATCGCAGATCGATACGCCATAATGGCGCGGTTTGTCACACAGACTCCCGCATAGGTCCGAAATGATGCACCATTTTTTGAGTTGTAAGTTTGGGCTGCGCGGAGCAGTCCAAGGAGGCCCTCCTGACACAGATCCTCCGTCTCCATGCTTCCGGCACGGAACGGGATTACTTTTGCACGGATCATAGAAAGATAGCGTGATGTAAGCTCGGCAAAAGCTTCACTATCGCCCTGTTTTGCCCGCCCGGCCAGCTGCCCGTCTGAGCACTCTGCCAAGTTGGAAGCCATTCTTTCGTCCATGAAAATGTCACCCCAGTCCCGCCCAATCTGTGTTCATAATACCCTAACCATGCCCCGAAGTCAACACGGTGGTGCAAAAAGCGCAGGGCCCGGATTGAACCGCTCCCACAACCAGTGTATAATAGTTCTAGAATATTTCCAGGGAGGAACAGATAAAATGGTCTCTCAGGTTTTCAGCATGGGACTTTATGGAATGGAAGCTTTTCCCGTGGAAGTGGAAGCAGACCTTTCCTCCGGGCTGCCTTCCTTTGAAGTCGTCGGCCTGCCGGACACAGCCGTTAAGGAATCCCGAAACCGTGTCCGGGCAGCAATGAAAAACTGCGGCTACGAATTTCCGGTCAGCCGGATTACGGTAAATCTCGCCCCGGCGGACAAACGGAAAGAAGGGCCAATTTATGACCTCCCCCTCCTGATTGCTCTGATGAAGGCAAGCCACCAATTAAGCTGCTGCCTCAGTGACAGTGTTTTTCTCGGTGAGCTTTCCCTGACGGGAGAAGTCCGTCCAGTGCGCGGTGTGCTGCCAATGGCAATCGCAGCAAAGGAGAAAGGGTTCCGCAGACTATACGTTCCAAGCGAAAATGCGGCAGAGGGCGCTGTGGTAGAAGGGCTTGAAGTTTACCCCGTGTGCAGTGTCTCCCGCCTTATTAAGCATCTGACCGGCGCAGAACCACTAGATCCGGCAATCCCAAACCGTGCAGAACAGGATGAAGGTACTCCGCTGCCTGATTTTTCTGATGTGCGGGGACAGGCGGAAGCGAAGCGCGCACTTGAGATAGCGGCGGCAGGCGGGCACAATGTTTTGTTGATTGGCCCTCCCGGTTCCGGCAAAAGCATGCTTGCGAGACGCCTGCCTTCTATTCTGCCGGATATGACTTTTGAAGAAACGATTGAAACAACTAAAATCCATTCAATTGCCGGCACAATCCCGCCCGGCGTCTCCCTCATCCGCAGGCGTCCATTCCGTGCGCCGCATCATACTGTGTCTCCTGCCGGTCTGGCTGGAGGCGGAAGTATTCCACGCCCCGGCGAGATTTCGCTTGCACACAATGGTGTCCTGTTTCTAGATGAACTGCCTGAATTTTCGCGCCCTGCCATGGAGGTGCTGCGCCAGCCGATTGAAAACGGGTGGGTTACCATTTCCCGCGCAGGCGGTACAGTTTCCTACCCTTGTTCCGTCATGTTTGTTGCAGCAATGAATCCCTGCCCGTGCGGTTATTTTGGGCATCCAACACACCGTTGCACCTGTACCCCGCAGGCTGTTTCCCGTTACCTGGCCCGCGTTTCCGGCCCCCTTCTAGACCGGCTGGACCTCCATATTGAAGTCCCACCTGTGGAATTTGATGATCTTGCTTCCGGAAACAAAGCGGAAAGCTCCGCAGAAATCCGTGCACGGGTAAATGCAGCAAGGGAAATTCAAAACAGGCGCTTCCAGGGGACGGGGATTACTTGCAACGCACGCATTACGCCGGACAGGCTACATGAATTCTGCCCTTTGAACGAGAAAAGCACTGCGCTGCTGAAAACTGCGTTTGAACGTTTCGGGCTTTCAGCACGTGCTTATGACCGTGTACTAAAAGTCTGCCGTACCATTGCCGACCTCGACCACAGCGCAGAAATAGAGCCGCGCCATGTTGCCGAGGCAGTACAGTACCGTAGTCTTGACCGTAAATATTGGATGAGAGAGCTCTGAAAACATTCAGGTTTGGCATCTTTTATGTAGACTTAAAAGGGGAGCGCGTACAGGTTACTTTAAGAAATCTGTATGCGCTCCCCTTTATAGGAATCTATTTATCGGCCATTGTTCATATCAATATCTGAAAAGTCATGAATCTCATGAACATTTTGCGTAATCGTGCGTTTGTCAGCCTTTGCAAGCAGAGCCGCACGGTTTTTCTTGATATCACGCAGAGACGCAACACCTGCAGGTCCGGCAATACAGCCGCATTCACAAGCCATGCCTTCCACAAAGTCTTCAGGAAGTCTGCCGGCGTTCATAATCATCAGAGTGCGCTTGCACTCTTTCGCACCGTTACAGCGGATCGCTTTACAAGGTTTATCATACCCTTCTTCTTTCAGAACTTCAGCCACTGAACCGACAACTCCGCCACTTTGCGCATAATTTTTGCCACAGAGGCTCCCATCCTGCTCTTCTTCTGCTGGAGCATTGACATCAATACTTTTTGCAGAAAACATTGCAGCAAGTTCTTCAAACGTAAGGACATAATCTGCATCATTTTTTACTTTCATGATTTCCATTTTCTTAGCAATACAGGGACCAAAAAACACAACTTTGCGCTCCGGATACTTTGCGCGAACATACCTTGAGACAGCAGCCATCGGAGAAGCCGTATGGGAAATATTATCGGAAAGTTTCGGAAAATGGCGCTCAATCATTTCTACAAAAGCCGGACAACAGGATGTTGTCATTTTTCTGCCTTCTGCAAGGGCCCCTTCTAATTCATGAGCTTCCTGGGAAGCCGTCGCATCTGCGCCAAGGGAAACTTCAACGGCGTCAGTGAAACCGAGCGCCTTCAGGGCTTTTTTTATCATGCCGACTGTTGCACCGCCAAACTGGCCTTCAATAGCTGGCGCAAATACCGCTGTTGCGGGCACTTGTTTTCTCAGCAGTTCAATTACATCGACAAGGCTGGAACGGTCTGTAATTGCACCAAACGGGCAGGCATTAACACATGCACCGCAACTGATGCAGCGGTTGTAATCAATCACTGAACGCTTGTACTGATCTCTTCCTATTGCGTTCACAGGGCAGGAACGGACGCATGGACGGAGCGTATCGGAAATGGCATTATACGGACATGCTGCCGCACATTGGCCGCACTCTTTACATTTCTGCGGGTCAATATAGGCGCCTTTCGGTGTAATGGTAATTGCATCAAAATGGCAGGCTTCCTTGCATTTATGGGCAAGGCAATGCTGGCAGTTATCCGTTACACGGAAACGGCTGATCGGGCAGCCTTCACAGGCCGCCGGCAACACACCGATGATTCTCCCATCCGGCTGGTTCGGCAGACTCTGCCCACAGGCTGCTACCAGGCGTTCCCGAATAATTTCGCGTTCCTTATAAACACAGCAGCGGAAAGTTGGCAGCGGGCCCGGAATAACTTCATAAGGAATGTTATGCAGATGTTTCTGGAGGGTCCCGTCGAATGCATACCGCGCCACCTTAACCAGGACTTCAAGTTTCAGTCCCTTGGCCGCATTTTCATACTGGTAAATCATAAGGATATTCCTCCCGGAGTCTTAAGTCTAGGCTGGCAAAAACCGCCTGTCTCCCATGTTATAAAAGATTGTTATTTTTTAAATATCTTCTTTTTTATTATACCTCTGTTAGCATACAACATCAAGTGTTTTTCATTGTTGGTTTTCTCCAATACCCGGAGATTCCGGCAAAGTATAGTCTTTCGTAGGGTACAGCAGAAAAAAGCCGGATGCCCTCTATCCTGCGGTAGAAAGCGTCCGGCTTTACCGGTATCAACCGAGCTGTCACCCTTTGAGGGCAATAATATGGCGCGGGCAAACGGAAACGCATTCACCGCAGCCAACGCATTTCTCTGAATCAACATGGGCAAGAAAATCTGTTACATGGATTGCATCGTATTTGCAGGTCTTTTCACAGCGCATACAGCCAATGCAGCCAACTTTGCAGACTTTCATAACGGCAGCGCCTTTTTCACAGCTGCTGCAAAGGACAACCGCCTGCTTTTTAACCGGAACCAGTGTCAGAAGGTGCCGCGGGCATGCTTTCAGGCACATGCCGCAGGCAACGCAGTTCTTTGGCTCCACCATAGCCACACCGTTGCGCACACTCAGCGCGTTATAGTTACAGGCTTTCATGCAATCGCCCAAACCAATGCAGCCATAGGTGCAGTTCGTCGGCCCGCCTGCAACCGCGGCGGCTGCTGCACAGCTGGTAATTCCCTCATAGTTTACACGGTTTCCCGTATTATCATTGCTGCCAAGGCAGCGGACGACCGACATATGCGGCTCCATGGAAGCGGCCGCAACGCCCAGATAGGATGAAATCTGGTCGGCAACATCTTTTCCGCCGACCGTGCACAGCCCCGGCTTTGCCTCTCCTGTTGCCAGAGCCTTTGCGTACCCGTCACATCCGGAAAACCCACAGGCGCCGCAGTTTGCGCCCGGCAGCATGGCACGGATATCTTCGGTTTTCTGATCCTTCGGGACAGCCATCACAATCGATGCAATTGCCAAGATTAAGCCCGACAGAAGCCCGATGACGACAACAATCAAAATTGGAATTAAGATATCATTCATTTCACTTCATCTCCTTAACCCAGCATGCCGTTGACAAGGCCCGAGAACCCGAGAAACGACAGGGAAACCAGAGATGCGGCAACCAGAGTGATCGGCAGGCCTTTCATAAATTTCGGCACATCGTTCAGTTCCATTCTTTCTCTTACGCCCGAGAACATAATCAGAGCAACCATAAAACCGATACCGGCGCCAAATGAATTAACCAGCGCCTGCAGATATCCGTAACCGGTCGGATCTGCAGTGTGTTTATCAAGGACCAGCATCGTTACGCCTAGCACAGCGCAGTTTGTGGTGATCAAAGGCAGATAAACACCCAGCGCATTGTACAAAGATGGAACATATTTTTTCAAGACGGTTTCAATAAACTGAACCAAAACCGCAATGACCAGAATAAATACGATTGTTTCCAGGTAAGCAAGATCTTTCGGAACCAGAATTCCGTAGTAAATCGGCCAGGTAACGGCTGTGGCAAGAACCATGACCACCGTAACGGCAACACTCATGCCGGTTGCACTGCTGCGCTTCTTGGAAACACCGAGGAACGGGCAGATGCCGAGGAATTTATCCAGGATATAGTTTTCTGTTAAAATAGCGGTCAGAAAAATCGCAAAAAGGGATTTTATCATTTCGTTTCAGCCTCCTTGTCTTTCTCTGTGATAAGGGAGCAGTTTTTGGAAAGCGCACATTCGGCACAGCCGGTGAACCCGGAGCAGCCGATTTCCTCAGGCGCCTTCCCTTCACCGGAAAGCCGATTGGCAATGGCGACCAGGATGCCAAAGACAAAGAATCCTCCCGGAGGCAGCAGGAAAATAATGACCGGAGGCATAAAACCGGAAAGGATCGGCAGTCCAAACACCGTGCCGCTACCGAACAGTTCGCGGATAATTCCCATTGCAAGCAGGGTTGCGGTAAATCCGATGCCCATGCCGAGTCCATCCAGAATAGAGGGAAGGACTTTGTTCTTGCTGGCGAACATTTCCGCACGGCCGAAGATGATGCAGTTCACAACGATCAGAGGCAGATAAATGCCGAGCGCTGCTTTCAACGCCGGTGAAAAAGCTTCCACCAGCATCTGAACAATGGTGACGAACCCTGCGATGACCACAATGTAGCAGGGAATTCTGACCTTATCCGGAATCACTTTGCGAAGAAGAGAAATAACGGCATTGGAACAAACCAGCACAAAAGTTGTGGCAATCCCCATCCCGATTGCATTGGTGGCAGCGGTTGTGATGGCCAGAGTCGAGCAGCAGCCTAAGACAAGCCGCAGAACCGGGTTTTCCTTAATAATGCCCTTTGTAAATTCTTGCGCCAAACTATTTTTTTTAGCCATTTCAATCACCACCCTTTACTTCTTCATATTCCTGAATAGCCTCATTGACGGCCTTGGTTACGGCTTTACTTGAAATGGTCGCGCCAGTCATTGCGTTGATCTGGCCCTCCTTGGCGCCGCCGCCCTTAACGACCTCAAAACCTTTCGCAGGAACTTTTTGTTTGTACTGATCCCGGAATTCAGCTTTTTGGGCATTCAGGCCAAGGCCCGGGGTATCACTTGTTTCCAGCAGAATCACTCCCGTGACTTTGCCGCCCTTGTCGATGCCGGTCATCACTTTAATTTTGCCGCCATAGCTGCTCGCTTCCGTGGTAAAAACATAACCGGCGACATCGCTTCCCTTTTTACCGACATAGCAGTCTTTGCCTTTGCTGGACTGCTCAAAGGAAGAGGCAACCGGAAGCGCCACTTTGCGGGACTCTTCCGCATCTTTCGCACTCTGCGCCGCAATCGCGCCTCTTGTCATCACATTGGTCCCGGCCAGACATGCCGTAACGACCAAACAAATGACAACGAGGATAAGAGTCGGCTTCAAAACATCTTTAGCGTTGAGCTTCATCTTTCACAGGCTCCTTTCCAAAGGCCACCGGGCGAGTTGCAGAATCAATCAGCGGCACAAGAATATTCATCAGAACGATCGAGTACGAAACACCCTCCGGCAGATTGCCAAAGTTGCGGATCAGCATCGTGACAACGCCGCACCCAATGGCAAAAATGACCTGGCCTTTAATCGTTATCGGAGAGGTCGTGTAATCGGTCGCCATAAAGATCGCGCCGAGCAGCAGGCCGCCGGAAAGCACATCCATCAGAACATTTCTGCCCATGCAGAGCGACAGGACCGCCGCGGTGCCAATGTAGCACAGCGGAATGACCGGAGAAATCACTTTGCGGACCACGAGGTAAATGCCGCCCAGGATCAAAGCAAGAGCACAGGTCTCACCGAGGCAGCCGGCCCGGTCACCGATAAACATATTGAGGTAGCTCGGCAGCTGGTCAATCGACGCGCCCTGCTTCAAAAGATTCAGGGGTGAAGCAGTGGTCACTGCATCGGAAGGATGCATGTAAAAGAACGGTTTGGCCCAGGTCGTCATCGGCGTAGGGAAAGAGTTCAGCAGAATAATACGGGCTGTCAGAGCCGGGTTGACAAAGTTCTGACCGATGCCGCCGAACATCTGCTTG
>DHOL01000069.1:33762-34334 GCA_002410755.1 Ruminococcaceae bacterium UBA5391
GCCGAACATCTGCTTGACCACCACAATGGCAACCATACCGCCAAATGCCGCGATCAGCGGATTGACGGTGACCGGCAGGTTGAACGCAAGAAGGATTCCTGTGACAACCGCACTCAGATCCCCGATGGTATTTTCCCGCTTCATAACCCTGCGGCATACATATTCACTCAGAACGCAGGCGGCAACCGTGACCAAGATCAGCATCAGCGCACGCGGGCCAAAGATGATAACCGACGCAATCGCGGCCGGCACAAGTGCCAGAATCACATCCAGCATGATCTTCCGGGTGGTTGCCCCGCTCCGAATATGAGGCGAGGACGATACAACTAATTTTTCTTCCATTATTTCTTCCCCTCCGCTCTAACCAGTGATTTGCCAAAGCGGATCGCCTGGACCAGCGGACGGCCCGCCGGGCAGTTAAACGCACAGCAGCCACATTCCATGCAGTCCATGACATCCAGCTTTTTGAGTTCGTCCACACGCTTGGCCATCGCATTTTTCTCAAGGAGCGTTGGCATTAAATGCATCGGGCAGCCGGCGACGCAACGCCCGCACCGAATACAGGCAGAAGG
>DHOL01000069.1:34586-34833 GCA_002410755.1 Ruminococcaceae bacterium UBA5391
GGACCGCCCATCAGGATCTTTTTCGGGGCTGTCTTGTAACCCCCGCAGAAATCGATAATGGTGCGGATATTCGTTCCGATCGGCACAATGACATTTTTAGGATCTTGAATGGCGGAACCATCAACCGTCAGTCGCTTACTGACCAGAGGCATGCCCGTTTCTATGTATTCGCCCAGATGCGCACAGGAGGTGACGTTCATCACAATGCAGCCGGCATCCGCCGGCAGCTTGCCCATGGGAACACAAC
>DHOL01000069.1:35037-35357 GCA_002410755.1 Ruminococcaceae bacterium UBA5391
GCCGGCAGCTTGCCCATGGGAACGCAACGGTTTGTGCAGGACTGAATCAGCACTTTTTCAGCGCCTTGCGGGTAGCTGGCGTGCAACTCCAGCACGCCGATCTCCTTGTCGCCCTCCTCTTTGCTCTCTTTGAGGACCGATCTGAATTTTGCAATGACATCCGGTTTATTTCCTTCCACCGCAATCACCACACGGTGAATCCCCAGCCAATGCTTCACGGTGCGGATCCCGTTCATAATATGGTCGGTTTCCTCGAGGGCGCACCGGTTGTCCGAGGTTAAATACGGTTCACACTCAGCTACATTGATAATCAGGGTATC
>DHOL01000074.1:0-223 GCA_002410755.1 Ruminococcaceae bacterium UBA5391
GGGATTTTGTCTTTACGCCGTCTCTTTACCGTTCGGAGACCTATATTGCTGGACGAATCCGTATGATGCTGCGTTTCCCTGCGCGGCCTGTCGCTGGTGTGGAAGGTTATATTTCCACCATTGAGGCAGAGGAGCAGATTGAGTATGCAGAACTTCAGAAAACCGCAATTAAAGAAGCACTCACAAGGGGAATGCTGATTTTGACCGGTGGGCCTGGCACCGG
>DHOL01000074.1:479-826 GCA_002410755.1 Ruminococcaceae bacterium UBA5391
AACGGATGTCGGAGCTGACAGGGAGCGAAGCAAAGACGCTTCACCGCCTGCTCCGTGTGAAATGGGATGATAATGACCACCCGGAATTTGAGAAAAATGAAAAAGATCTCCTTGAATGCGATACGCTGATTATTGATGAGCTTTCGATGGTGGATACCTCCCTTTTTGAAGCTGCGCTCCGGGCATTGCCGCTTGGCTCCCGGCTAATTATGGTTGGTGACTGTGATCAGCTTCCGTCTGTTGGGCCTGGAAACGTCCTTGGTGACCTGATTGCTTCGGGGCTTGTGCCTGTTGTGCAACTGAAAGAAGTATTCCGCCAGTCCATGAAGAGTTTAATTGTTGCCAAT
>DHOL01000074.1:1011-26404 GCA_002410755.1 Ruminococcaceae bacterium UBA5391
TTGTTGCCAATGCGCACCGGATTGTTGAAGGGCAGACTCCTGACCTTACCGTGCATACTTCTGACTTCTTTTTTCTGCCCTACCGCTCAGCCGAGGAAATCAGTTCGGTTATTGTCGATCTTTGCACAAGACGCCTGCCTTCAAGTTACGGCTATTCACCGATGACAGATATTCAGGTGCTTTCTCCGGGGCGGAAAGGGGAGCTAGGCACCGTCGAATTGAACCGCAGGCTGCAACAGGCTATCAATCCGCCAGCTCCTGAAAAAAAAGAGATTACACTGAATGGGGTTTTGTTCCGCGAAGGGGACAAAGTCATGCAGGTCAAAAACAATTATGAACTGCCGTGGGTAAAAGACGACGGGACTTATGGAGAAGGTATTTTCAACGGCGACCTTGGCATTCTGGAAAAGATTGATCGGCGGGCTTCCATTCTTACTGTACGGATGGATGACCGTCTGGTCAGCTATGAAACGGAGACAGCGTCGGAATTGGAACAAGCCTACGCCATGACAGTCCATAAGAGTCAAGGCAATGAATTCCCATCTGTTATTATTCCAATGTACCGCAGTGCGCCGCAATTATGTTACCGCAATCTGCTTTATACCGCTGTGACAAGGGCAAAGTCGCTGTTAATTCTTGTAGGACGTCCTGAAATGGTACATGCAATGGTCGCAAACAACAGAAAAACACGCCGCTATACTGGCCTTGGCTACCTGCTCTTGGAGGATGATGAAATACAGAATGAAAAAACGGATGGCTGACAAAGCCTGCATGCTGCTTTCCTGGTGTGCCGATTTGTTATTTCCGCCGCGCTGTGTTTTCTGCGGGGAAATTGTACCTCCCGGAGAAAAAGTTTGCCGGAGGTGTACCTCTGAAATACTTCCGTCCGGTGAAGTCTTCTGTGTGTCTGTTCCGGTAGGAAACACCCAGATCCTTTGCACTTATCTGTTCCCTTATGAAGGGAAAGTGCGTGATTCCATTCTGAACTTCAAATTTCACGGGCAGAAGAGGAATGCCCTCTATTATGCGGAGAAGCTGGCAGCCCAGAGTGCGGTTGCATTCCCGCGCTTAAAATTTGACGCAGTGACTTGTGTTCCACTTACGCGGGACCGGGAACATGAAAGGGGCTACAATCAATCGGAACTGATTGCAAGGCCGCTTGCAGAAGCTCTTGAAATCCCATTTTTTCCGTGCCTTAAAAAAACCGGGAAAAACAAGGTGCAGCATTTTTTAAATCGAGAAGAGCGGCTCCGCAATGTACATGGCATATATGCATTATCAGAAAAGAATGACATTTCCGGGAAAAAGATACTTCTTGTTGACGATATTCTGACAACTGGTTCCACAATGGGGGAATGCGCATTTGTTCTGTTGCAAGGAGGCGCTGCTTCTGTCCGGGGTGCTGTTATTGCGAAAGCAGGGCTTGAATCAGGTTGAAAAAGAACGTTCCCTGTAATATAATAAGGAAAACCAAACACAATATATCGAGTAGGGATCCGTCGGGAAACGGCGGGAACCGTCAGCTTACAGAAATGGATGTGGTCGCATGGCAGGCGCCGATATTGCGCTCGACCTTGGAACTTCTTATGTAAAAATTTATCTTGACGGCAAGGGAATTATTCTGAACGAGCCCGCCGTCGTTTCCATCAATTTGGAGACAGATGAGGCCTTGGCAGTTGGGAAAAAAGCTTATGCAATGATTGGCCGTACCTCAGATAAAATCCAGGTTTGCCATCCGCTTTCCGGCGGAGTGATTTCGCAGTTCGACCTTGCAAAGTATCTGATTGAGACGTATCTGAAAAAGATTAATGTGAGCCGTTTGATTATGCCACGCGTTGTTGTCAGTGTTCCCTGCGGTATCACGGAAGTGGAAGAGCGTGCCGTTGTCGATTCAGTCAGTTCAACCGGGGTGCGGAAAGTTTGCCTGATTGATGAGCCTGTTGCTGCTGCCCTTGGTGCAGGGCTTGACATTTCAAAGCCGCATGGCTCGCTTGTTGTGGATCTTGGCGGCGGGACGACCGATATGGCCGTGATTTCGCTTTATGGCATTGCCATTTCCCGCTCTGTCCGGATCGCAGGTGATGCTTTTGATGATGCCGTGACAAAATATATCCGCCGGAAATACAATTTGCTTATTGGCCCGCGCATGGCGGAAGAATGCAAAATAGCGATTGGCTGTGTATTTCCGCGCAAGGATATCCTAACTTTCCGGGTAAAGGGACGCAATGCAATGACAGGTTTGCCACAGTGGGCAGATATTACAAGCGACGAAATGCTGGAAGCCCTGTTTGACAGTGCCATGAAAGTTGTCCGTGAAATTCAGGACATGCTGGAAAAAACTCCGCCAGAACTGATGGGGGATATTGATTCCGATGGAATCGTTTTAACAGGCGGCTCTTCACAGATTTACGGCTTTGACCAACTGATTTCCCAAAAAACAAAGCTTAGTGTCCGTGTTGCGGATGACCCGCAGAACTGTGTAGCTCGTGGAGCGGGCAAGGCAATCCCGTTTATTGACTATATGGAGGGCAGTGGAAACGAAAAGCTGAATCCCCTTAGGGCAATATACTGAGCAACCGTTATGCAGTTAGGGCATTTAACCTCGCCGCGTGCAGACAAAGCAGTGTCCCCCCCTTGCAGGGCATGGATGAACCAGCTTAAAAGGAATAATCTGGCGGAAAGCTGTAAAAAAGTTCATAAAATGTTCATGGAACCAACAGATAGGTTATAGTAAAATAAGCTCAGCCAGAGGACAAAGGGAACAGGGGGATGATTTTTGTGTTCGGGTACATTAGGCCGCAGAAATCAGAGCTCCTTGTTCGAGAATTTGAGGAATACAACGGCATTTACTGTGCACTGTGCCGCAGTTTGGGCCGTGAGTATGGCCCTTTTGCACGTTTGGCCCTCAATTATGATTGTACTTTCTATGCATTGCTGCTGTTTGCACTTTCCTCTGGAGGGCAACCCGGCTTTTCAAAAGGCCGGTGTGTTGTGAATCCCTTGAAAAAATGTTTTTTTTGCAGGGAACGTAACAATTCGCTGTCTTCTGCCGCAGCTCTTACCATTATCCTTGCCTATTACAAAGTCTGTGACGATGTGGCAGATTCCGGATTTTTCCGTAGCCTTTTTGCCCGATTTTCCTTGCTGTTCCTACACCATGCACATAAAAAAGCGGACACTAGGTATCCGAAGCTTGAAAAAGCTGTTTCCAAAGCAATGAGAAAACAGCAGACAGTTGAAATCGGAAATTCCCCGGGAGTTGACCTTTGCGCTGAGCCGACCGCAGGGATGATGGCAGAGCTTTTTGCCGACGCTGCAGGACCGGAAAAAAGCGGAACACCGGCAGCTCAGGTGCTTCGTGAGACAGGCTATTGCCTTGGCCGGTGGACCTACCTGATTGATGCTGCGGATGATCTGCCGAAGGACATCCGGAGAAAGTCTTTTAATCCATTTGCGGTGAAGTTTCAGTTGGATGAAAAGAGTCCTCCTGAGGCACTGAAGCAAGCCCGCTATTATGCAAATTCCGTTTTGAATGGGACTCTGTCTCAGTTAGATGCTGCGGCCGATTTGCTGGAGCTGGGTTGCTTTGAACCTGCCATCCGAAACATAATATTTCTTGGCCTGCCAATGATGCAGAGACAACGATTATTCAGGAAGGAGAACGGCAATGTCAGATCCCTATGAGGTCCTCGGCGTTTCCCCATCTGCTTCTGATGAGGAAATTAAAAATGCCTATCGTACCCTTGCGAAAAAATATCACCCTGATCATTATGCCAACAGCCCACTTGCAGATGTCGCCGCCGAGAAAATGAAGGAAATCAATGAGGCATATGACACGATCGTCAAAGAACGCAAAGGAAGACGTGCCGGGAATGCTGGCCCTTATACTGCGGGCCAGACTGACTATGGCAGGTATTCGGCTCCTTCTGAGTATGCAGATGTTCGGAACCTCATTTATTCCGGCCGCAATGCAGATGCGGAACAAATTCTTGACGGAGTTCCTACTGAGAACCGCGATGCAGAATGGCATTATCTGAAGGGAACGGTTCTTTACCGCCGCGGATGGCTCGAAGAAGCCTACCAGGATTTTTCCCGTGCCTGCCAGATTGAACCTGGGAATGCCGAATACCGTGCGGCGCTGAATCAGATTTCGCAGCAGCGCAGCGGTATGTATGGCGGTTATAACCCATATGGAACTTCCTCTGACCGTTGGTCAGGGTGTGACATCTGTTCAACACTCTGTGCGGCAGATGCCTGCTGTAGTTGCCTGGGCGGCGGGCGGATGTGTTGACGGTATTTCTGAGGAAGGGGCTGTTTCATGAACCATAGCCTTCGCGTCGCTTTTTGTTCTGTAATGGCCGCTGTCTCTGTAACCCTAATGTTCCTTGGCGGAATCATACCAATCGGTACTTACGCTTTCCCCGCGCTTGCGGGCATTCCGCAGATCGCAATTGTTATAGAACTGGGCACCAACTGGGCATGGCCTACTTATATAGCAGTTTCCATCCTTTCTGTGTTCCTTGCAGCGGATAAAGAAGCAGTCCTCTGGTACATCCTTTTTTTTGGATGCTACCCGATTGTCAAGGCAAAAATAGAAAAGAGAAGAAAAAAACTTTCTGCAACTGTACTGAAGTTTGCTTTCTTCAATGCTACCGCCATTGCGGAATTTTATCTTGCCATGTGGATTTTAAAGGTTCCTGTGAGCAGTTACACCATCTTTGGCGTCCAAATGCCGTGGCTTTTTCTGGCAGTTGGAAACTTTGTTTTTGCGCTTTATGACTATGCGCTCTCCCTGCTGACTGTCGGATACTGCCGGAAAATTCACCCCAATGCTGAAAAATGGCTCCATATTCACTGATATCAAGTGCTTTTCCTTTGGGCAGCACTTGATTTTTTTTGCTTTACGTTTTAAAATTGTAATAAGGTATGGCTGGAATCGGCTCCGGCCACACCTTTTTTTGGAAAATTGCATGGTGCGGTTCCCCGCGCGGAATCGTACACTTTCAAGACCTGCGCGGAGAAATGGACTCTATTGGAATGGATGATTTTCTGGAGGCCCGTATCCAGAAGAAAATGAATGACTTTTCCAAGGGCCAAAAACGTATTGCAAAATATATCCGGGAAAACTATGACAAAGTTGCTTTTATGACGGCGTCAAAGCTGGGGGCAACGGTTGGTGTCAGCGAATCCACCGTTGTGCGATTTGCTACTGAGATTGGCTATGCAGGCTACCCACAGCTTCAGCAGGCAATGCAGGAAATGATTCGCAACAAACTGACAATGGTACAGCGCATGGATGTGACCTCCAGCCGGATTGGAGATTCCGACGTGCTGGATTTTGTGTTTAATCAGGATATTGATGTAATCCGCCGCACCATGGAGGAGACTTCGCACAAGGATTTTTACCGTGCGGTCGATGCAATTATTGCTTCCCGCAAAATATATATCCTTGCAGCCAGAAGTGCCCTTGCCCTTGGGACGTTCCTTTCCTATTATTTCAATATGCTGTTTGAAAATGTTTTGCTTGTCCAGTCAACAAGTGAAGGGGAAATCTTCGAGCAGATGATTCACCTTAACGAGCAGGATACGGTAATCGGAATCAGCTTTCCACGTTATTCCCGCAAGGTTTCCCACGCCATGGATTACGCCCACAACCGCGGTGCAAAAGTCATAGCTATTACGGATACATCCATGTCTCCGATTGCTGCAAAAGCAGACTGCATGCTTCTTGCGCGCAGCGATATTGCTTCCATTGTCGATTCGCTCTGCGCTCCACTCAGCCTAATTAATGCGCTTATTGTGATGGTGACAATCCGGAAATCCGGAGAAGTAAAACATACTTTCCAGAAACTCGAAGATATCTGGGATGAATATGGGGTTTATGAAAAGGTAGATGACAACTCTAAGTGAAGTATGACGTGCTTATCATTGGAGGAGGAGCAGCCGGAATGATGGCCGCTGGTACGGCTGCACAAAGATGTCTTTCGGTCTGCCTTCTGGAGAAAAATTCTTTTCTTGGCAAAAAAATCCGCATTACAGGAAAAGGCCGCTGCAATGTGACAAACAACTGTGATGTCCGAACAGTAATTGAATCGACGCCGACAAATGGACGGTTCCTTTACGGTGCCGTGTCCCAGTTTCCTCCGTTTGATGCAATCCGTTTCTTTGAGGGCCTCGGCCTTCCGCTGAAAACAGAGCGTGGGAATCGTGTATTCCCGGTCTCTGACCATGCATCAGATGTTGCGGAAGCGTTGATACGGTTTGACCGCGGGGCTGGTGTGCAGTTTGTCCGTGGGGAAGCGGCGCACCTCCTGCTAAAGAGCGGGGCTGTCTGCGGGGCTACCCTTCGGGATGGGACAAAAATCCTTGCAGAGAATGTTGCCGTTTGCTGCGGCGGTGTATCTTATCCGGCGACTGGTTCCACAGGGGATGGGTACCGTTTGGCTCAGGAAGCAGGCCATACCATTACGCCGCTTTTGCCTTCACTGGTACCGCTGGTTGCGTCCGGGGAAGACGGAAAGGACTGCCGGGATATGATGGGCCTTTCCCTCAAGAATGTTGCGGTGCAGGTGGTGGATACCGGTAGCGGTAAGGCTGTCTATGAGAATTTCGGTGAGATGCTTTTTACACATTTTGGGCTTTCCGGGCCGATTATCCTGAGTGCAAGCGCCCATATGCACCGGATGTCACCGGGACGGTACCGTGTCCTGATTGACCTGAAGCCTGCGTTGACGCCGGAAAAGCTGGACGCCCGCCTGCAGCGGGACTTCGGCGCAAATATTAACCGGGATTTTTTCAATTCCCTTTCTGCCCTGCTTCCGCGCAAAATGATTCCGGTTGCAGTGCGGCGCTCCGGTATCCCACCGGCGACAAAATGCAATGCCATTACCCGGGAGATGCGCCATTCTTTCGGAAAAATGCTGAAGTCGTTCCCAATTACAGTACAGGGTTTTCGTCCGATTGAAGAAGCAATTGTAACTTCCGGAGGCGTTTCAACAAAAGAAATTGATCCAAGAACGATGCAGTCCAAGCTGGTTCAAGGCCTTTATTTTGCAGGCGAAGTAATTGATGTTGATGCCTATACCGGAGGTTTTAACCTTCAGATTGCTTTTAGTACAGGCAGGCTTGCAGGCAGTTCCATGAAAACTGGAGGATGAGATTCGGAATGAAAAGGAAAGATAGTCAGCCAAAAGGCAGAACAACAGCTATTGCGATTGACGGCCCTGCAGGTGCAGGGAAGAGCACGATTGCATGGCGTGCCGCGGAAGCGCTTGGCTTCCTTTATGTCGATACCGGTTCCCTTTATCGGGCCATTGCCCTTTTTGTGCTGAAAAGCGGGGTAAACCCGTCCAGTCCGGCAGAAGTGTGCCCACTACTGAAAACCCTTACCGTAGCCCTGAACTATGAAAATGGGAATCAGAAGGTCTCCATCAACGGAGAAGATGTCACCGGACAGATACGCTCTGCTGAAGTTTCTATGGCAGCCTCCAAGGTTTCGGCAATCCCTGAGGTGCGCAAGTATTTGCTTGCTCTTCAACGCCGCCTTGCTGAAGAACACAGCGTTGTAATGGATGGCAGGGACATTGGCACCGTTGTGCTGCCTAATGCACGCGTAAAGATCTTTTTAACGGCTTCTGCTGATGAGCGGGCACGCCGCCGCTATGAGGAAATGATTGGGAAGGGTATGAAGGCCGATTATGAGGAAGTGCTTTCCGATTTAAAGCAGCGCGACTATAAAGATGAACACCGCGCTATTTCCCCGCTTAGACAGGCCGAAGATGCAGTGCTTATTGACACTACGGGAAATACGCTGGAACAGTCCGTCGCGGAACTGACGCATATCATCAGAAGCCGTCTAGCAGGAAAATAATATAGGAAAAACAGGCGATACTATGAAAGAAACCCCACTTTATTGTTTTGCCAGGACTTTTCTACCCTGGCTCTTCCGCACGCTGATGCCAATCCGTGTTCGCCATGCGGAGTATATGCCAAAAAATGGGCCGGTTGTCCTTTGCAGCAATCATATGAGCAGCACCGATCCCTTAAGGCTTGCCTATTCTCAACGCCGGCAGATTTTCTTTATGGCAAAGGAAGAACTTTTCCGGAATAAATTTGTAGCCTGTGTTATCCGCGGGTTGGGCGCATTTCCGGTTGCAAGGGGAAAAAGTGACCTCGGTGCCATTAACCTTTCTGCACAGCACCTGAAAGAAGACGATGTCCTCGGCGTTTTCATTGAGGGCACACGTTCAAAGGACGGTAAGCTTCAGCGTCCCAAACCGGGTGCCGTAATGCTTGCCTCACGCTGCAATGCGCCGATTCTGCCCTGCTGTATCACAGCGAAAAATGGCGGGCTGCCGAAATTGTTCCATCCTGCTGTTGTGGCTTATGGGAAGCCAATTTCACCGGAAGAGCTTGGTGTGCGGAATAATACACCAAGTGAGCTCCGTGCAGCAAGTCTGAAAGTGATGAGCTGCATAACAGAATTGAGAGATGAGAGCCTGAAGGAGTTTCACTGATTTGCAGAGAGATTATCAAAATTGCAAAGGCCTTTACTTTACACTCTTGCGCCTGTTTGGTCCCCTGATAAAGTCTGTTTTTGGTGTAAAGTATTCAGGCGTGCAGAATATTCCGAATAACGGCAGCCTGATTGTCTGTTGCAATCATAAGTCTGTTTATGATCCAATCCTGCTTGCTATCCCATTTCGGCAACAGGTCCGTTATATGGCAAAATCCGAGCTGTTTACCGATCACGGACGGTTGGCGCGCATCTTTCTAAAAGCGCTGGGGGCATTTCCTGTCCACCGGAACACCGGTGATCTCAAATCTATCCGAAAGGCATTGGCTATTTTAAAAGGAAGGGGGACGGTGGGCATTTTCCCGCAGGGAGGCATTGTCCCGGGGAATGCTCCGTTTCAGTCGAAGTCAGGAGTTGCGCTGCTTGCGGCGAAATCTGGTGCGCCGGTTCTGCCCGCAGCCATCTGCTGCGATGGGCCGGTTGCCCCATTCCATTGTGTTGAAATCCGTTTTGGAAAACTGATTCCCAATACTCTTTTCCCGGGAAAAGGGGCAGCTTCTTCCGCAATTCGCAGAGCTGCGGAAAAACTGGCGGATCAGGTTAATTGGCTGTTGGAGGGAAAAACATGAAAATCACAGTTGCCTCCTCTGCTGGATACTGCTTTGGTGTAAACCGGGCTGTCAGTATGGTTCACAGCCTGCTGGATGCGGGGAAGAAAGTTTCCACACTCGGGCCAATAATACACAACCCTCAGACTCTTGCAGAACTTACTGCAAGGGGTGTAAAAATTGCAGATACTGTAGCAGATGCTCCTGCCGATGCAACGCTTGTAATCCGGAGCCACGGCGTCGGCAGCAAAATTTATGAAGAAATAGCATCACGGGGAATCAATTTTCGTGATGCCACATGTCCATTTGTTGCAAAAATTCATTCGATTGTTGCGCACGCATCAGCACAGGGGCGCACGGTGCTTGTTGCCGGGGATATTGCCCATCCGGAGGTGCAGGGAATTATTGGGCATTGTAACGGCCCGTATTTTGTTTTTCAGAACGCGTCAGAACTGAAAGAACTTACGGAAAACCACTCCGGGCTAAAGGACTTGCCTGTTTGTGTTGCATCACAGACAACATTCAGTGTCTTAGAATGGCAAAATTCTTTGGAAATCATTCGAAAAGTGTATACAAATGCTGTAATTTTTGATACAATATGTAATGCAACTGCAAAGCGTCAATTGGAAGCTTCAGAGTTATCACAGAATTGTGACATGATGGTTGTAATCGGGGGCAGGCAAAGCTCTAATACCGCAAAGCTTTTTGATACTTGCCGGAAAAATTGTCCTACATATTTGATTGAGACTGCGGACGAGCTTCCGTTTGCAGCATTGCAGGATGCCCACTCAGTCGGTATTACTGCCGGCGCTTCTACGCCGGTAAGCATTATAAAGGAGGTACTTGTTACCATGTCAGAACTTAACGAGGAAGCCGCAAAGGCCACAAATGAGGCGGCCACGCAGCCTGAAAAAGAGAACCCTACGGAGGGAAGCTTCGAGGAAATGCTCGAAGAGTCCCTCAAAAGTTTAAATACAGATGAAAAGGTACACGGCGTTGTCGTTGGTGTTACTCCGACGGAAGTCCTTGTCGATGTTGGGAGAAAGCAGGCTGGCTATATTCCGGCGTGTGAGCTTTCAGCCGATCCGAATGTAAAGCCTGAGGATGTTGTCAAGGTCGGCGATGAAATGGATTTGCTGATTATGCGCACCAATGACCAGGAAGGCACCGTCATGCTTTCAAAGAAGCGCCTTGATGCAGCAAAGGGTTGGGAAAAGGTCGTCGCTGCAGAAGAGAGCCAGGAAGTCCTGGATGGTGTTGTCGCCGAAGTAGTAAAAGGCGGCGTGATTGCCATAACCGGTGGAGTCCGTGTTTTCATCCCGGCTTCGCAGGCTACTGCTTCGCGCAATGATCCGTTGGATGCTCTGCTTAAAAAGCCGGTTAAATTCCGCATTATTGAAGTTAACCGTAACCGTAGGCGTGCAGTAGGTTCCATCCGTTCCGTGCTTAGAGATGAGCGCAAAGTGCAGGAAGAGAAGTTCTGGGAGAGCGCTGAGGTGGGACAGACTTATACTGGCGTTGTCAAGTCACTGACTTCGTATGGTGCATTTGTTGATCTTGGCGGTGTTGACGGTATGATTCATATTTCGGAGCTCTCTTGGACAAGAATTAAGCATCCATCTGAAGTCGTTAAGGTTGGCGATACTGTAAAGGTCACCATCAAGGCGCTTGACCGCGAGAAGGGTAAGATTTCCCTCACTTATAAGAAGCCTGAAGATAATCCATGGGTAATTCTTAAAGATAAGTATCCAGTGGGAAGTGTCATCGAGGTTAAGATTGTTGGTATGACCACATTTGGGGCGTTTGCTCAGGTAATTCCGGGCATTGATGGTCTGATTCATATTTCCCAGATTGCAGACCACAGGATTGACAAGCCTCAGGATGTCCTCAAAATTGGCGATGTTGCCAAAGTAAAGATTACGGACATTGACTTTGACCGTCACCGTGTAAGCCTTTCTATCCGTGCTCTTCTTGAGGATGAAAAGGCAATGGAAAATGAGACAGCCGAAAAACAGGATCCTGAAACGGAAGAATAAGGCTGATTTTCAGCATACAAGAAGGCGCAAAGAATTCGTTGATTTCTTTGTGCCTTTTTTTATTTCTAAAGAGAAAAGCCTGCACAGAATAATTCCTTCCGGAGTATGATGGAATGACTCAAGTCCGGGGGTGTACAGGAATGAAAATGAGGCGCCGTTCGCGCAGTGTAGTCCTAGCCAGAATGCTGTTGGTCCTAATTTTGCTGATTGGTTTTATATGCCTGTTCAACTGGCAGCTTAAACCGGTGATTGAATCAGAGACAGAGAATGAGGCAAAAATAAAGTCTGTCAGCATCATTAATAATATTGTGCTAAAAGAAATCAACAACGATCCGACTTCTTACCAAAACTTTATTTTTGTCAACCGTGATGCGAATGGGAAAGTACTTTCTGTAACAACGGACGTCGCTAAAATGAACCGCCTGAAAGCACAAGTAATTTCAGCTGTTCAGCAGGAACTGAACGGTAACACTGATTCGACAGTGCATGTTCCGCTGGGCACATTGATTGGCAGTGACCTGTTCCATGGCTTAGGGCCCAATATTTCCCTGAAGCTTACACTTTCCGGTAATATTTCGGCTGAATTTCAAAGCACGTTTGAGTCTGCCGGAATTAACCAGACACGGCACAGGATTACTCTGAATGTCGGTGCAAGCGTTTATTCCTTCCTGCCCGGCTTTGACACTACGACGGAAGTAAATACTAGTGTGCTGATTGCCGAGACGGTGATTGTTGGTACGGTTCCAACGGTTGTAGTGGATAAATAATGTGGATTTACGGAAAGGCGTGTTAGAAAGATGAATAATCAGGAAGCGAAAAAACTTCACGAAGATCTTGCAACACAAATCCGGTATCATAATAAAAAATATTATGATGAAGATGCTCCGGAAATCGAAGATGCGGAATATGATGCGCTTTACCGCAGACTGGAAAATTTGGAAGCAGAATTTCCAGAACTTGTTACGCCAGATTCTCCTACGCAGTCCGTTGGTGGCCATGTGCTCGCAAAATTTTCTCCTGTGACACATACTGTCCCGATGGAAAGTCTGCATGATTCGTTTTCCGAGCAAGAACTGATTGATTTTGATAAGCGTGTACGTGCAGCAGTGGGCGCACCGGTTTATATCGTTGAGCCAAAGTTTGACGGCCTTTCCGTTTCCATTGAATACCGTGATGGGGTGATGGTGCGTGGCTCAACTCGCGGTGATGGCCTTGTAGGTGAGAATATTACGGAAAATATCAGTACAATCCGCTCAGTGCCAAAACGGTTGCCGGAAGCACTTCCTTTTCTGGAAGTGCGCGGGGAAGTTTACATGCCGCACACGGTCTTTTCTGAGCTTTCCGCCCTCCAGGAGCTGGAAGGAGAAAAGCCATTCAAGAATCCACGTAATGCGGCAGCAGGCTCATTGCGTCAGAAAAATCCTTCTGTCACGGCTGCACGAAAGCTGGCAATTTTTGTTTTTAATGTCCAGCAGGTAACCGGCGCAACCCTTCAAAGTCATGATGAATCGCTTGCGTTTTTAAAACGGCTGGGATTTCCTGTTCCTCCGTCCTTTCCGCCTTGTGGGACAATGGAAGAAGTAATTACGGAAGTTCGCAAAATCGGCGAAATGCGGGGTTCTTTTGATTATTCCATCGATGGTGCCGTCGTTAAAGTTAATTCTTTTGCACAACGTACGCTTCTTGGAAGTACAGCAAAGTTTCCCCGCTGGGCAGAAGCGTTTAAATATCCTCCTGAAGAAAAAAGCACAAAGTTGCTTAGGATTGAGATAAATGTAGGGCGTACCGGCGTTCTTACACCGACGGGTGTATTTAATCCGGTATCGCTTGCTGGCACGACTGTCAGCCGTGCTACCCTGCACAACCAGGATTTTATTGCAGACAAAGATATCCGTGTCGGCGATACTGTTGTGCTGCGTAAGGCAGGCGAAATCATCCCGGAAGTCGTTGCAGTCGTTTCACACGAGAAAGGCTCTGTCCCATTTTCCATGCCGAAGGTTTGCCCATCCTGCGGGGCACCGGCAGTGCGCATTGAGGGGGAGGCGGCCACACGCTGTACCAACCCGGAGTGCCCCGCGCAGCTTCTGCGCCACCTGATCCATTTCTGTTCGCGTGATGCCATGGATATTGACGGCCTCGGGCCGGCTGTTTTGGAACAGCTCATTTCCAGTGGACTAGTCAAGTCACCGGCAGATCTGTATGCCATGACGCTTGCTGAGCTTACAGGCCTTGAGCGCATGGGGCAAAAATCATCAGAGAAACTGTTACAGTCCATTGAAAAATCAAAGCAGGATGATCTCTACCGCCTTATTAATGCGCTTGGGATTCCGCACGTCGGGCTGAAAGCAGCCAAACTTTTGGCGGCACGCTTCTCCAGTATAGATGCAGTCTTTCATGCGTCGGAAGAGGAAATTGCATCCATTGAAGGCTTCGGCGGAATTATGGCAGAAAGTGTCCGCAGCTTTTTTGATTTGCCAAATACGGCGCATCTTATTGGACGCCTGCGTGATGCAGGTGTAAATATGGTAGCTGTGCTTCCTGTCTCCGGGGATAACCGTTTTGCCGGGAAGACGTTTGTCCTGACTGGTACGCTCCCAACTTTAACACGTGCGCAGGCTACGGAAATTATTGAAAAGCGCGGCGGCAGGGTCAGCGGGAGCGTCTCCAAAAAGACCAGTTACGTTCTTGCAGGGGAAGATGCCGGAAGCAAACTGGCAAAAGCAAATCAGCTTGGTATCCCGATCCTTTCAGAGAATGATTTAAGCAAAATGCTGTAAACAAAAAAAGAGGAAAGGTACAAAATTGTACCTTTCCTGTGATATAGAAAGCCCGTATTCTGATTTCATAGGATACGGGCTTTCTGCTATAAATTTTTGTTGAGCCTTGCATTAATTTGCTGTACACGCTTTTTCATCTTGGAGTACTGGGAAAACCAGATAATTAGGTAGACAGCGACAAAGATCCCAAAATATTTTACGATGCCTGCGGCATTGTGGGGCATCCAGTCGGCAAGATAGGCAATGGGGAAGGTAACTGCTGAACAGATAATAAGATGTGTTACTGTTTGCCGCAGGATGCTCCAGTGGTCAATTTTCCAGATCCAGGAAGCGCCTCCCCAGACGGCTCCGTAGAGCAGCGAGAGGACCATTTCCAGTATGACAGCGTTGATTTCATTTCCACAGGTGCGGATTAAATCCGGTGGGGCGGCGTAATAACTGCCGTCATGGACAGTTAAGGAAATAATGATGGTGATTAGCACAGAAATAACGACACCAATTAGTGCACCGATAAAGCAGGAGAGAACGATTTTTGTTTTTTGCTTCATTCTTTCACCTCATATTCCAAGTACCTGCTTGATTTTTGTGACATATCGGCGGGAAACATAGGTGACTTCACCATTGCAGAATGTGACGCAGATTGTGCCTGCAAGGCTTAAATCAAAACCTTTTACCTTTTTTAGATTGATAATCTCCGAGTTGGAAATCCGGACAAAGTGGCTTTTGTTCAGTCGTTCTTCCAGTTCGTACAAGCGCAGTCTCAAGGTATAACGACCGTTTTCCGCTTCTGCGAAAACCTTCCCGCCCGCGGCGTAAACCCGGCAGATTTTTTCTTGTTCCAGGACTTCCGCCCTGCCGTCCCGGAAACCGACAAGAATTTGAGGTGCCGTTCCCGACAGCCTGCTTACCAGGTCATTGATTCCCTCCGTTACTTGATTGGCAACGATAATGATTTTTGGATTCTTGCAGGAAGCGTCCAGCTTGATTTCAATTTCCATTTTCCCACCGCCTTAGCACGGTTCCAGTATAATGAATATGAGATCTAAATTCCACTGATTTTAGATAAGTGGCTGTATTCCTGGTTTAAGTGGCAGAATAACTGTTACCCCCGGAGCCATGGCCGCAGTCAGGAGAGCTCAAGCTGTCCGGTATAAAGTTGATAATACCGGCCTCTTTGGGCAACAAGTTCATCATGGTTACCGCGTTCTAAAATATTACCGTTTTCCAAAACAATAATTGCTTTGGCATCCCGGACCGTCGAAAGTCGATGGGCAATGACAAACACCGTCCGGTTTTCCATTAGCCGGTCCATGGCAGCCCCAATCAGTTTTTCTGTATAAGTATCTACTGAACTTGTCGCTTCATCCAGAATCAGTACGGGCGGATCTGCCACGGCAGCCCTGGCAATAGCGAGCAACTGGCGCTGCCCCTGGCTGAGATTGTTTCCGTCTTCAGTCAGGAGGGTATCGTAGCCATCCGGAAGCCGCTGGATAAAGGAATCTGCATTTGCAAGTTTTGCAGCCTGCTCAATTTGCTCCTGGCTGGCATTCATATTGCCATAGCGAATATTGTCCGCTATGGTTCCGGTGAACAAATGGGTGTCCTGGAGAACGACGGCGGTAGAACGGCGCAGGTCATCCTTCCGGATATCACGCACATCAATTCCGTCAAAGGTGATGCTTCCGGAATTCACGTCATACAACCTGTTAATCAGGCTTGCGATTGTTGTTTTTCCGGCACCGGTAGAACCGACAAAGGCGATTTTTTGTCCCGGTTTAGCGTAGAGGCTAATTTTTTTAAGGATCGGCTGCCCCGGCTCATAGCCGAAAACAACATCGTGAAACCTCACATCACCTCGGAGGGGAATCAAATCCACTTGTCCGCTGCTTGCCATACGGCACCATACCCAAATTCCCTTGTCGGATTTTTTCAGCATCCCGTCCTTCCCCAGCTCAGCGTGAGCCAGTGTCACGGTGCCTTGATCCACTTCCGGGGAGACTTCCATGATTTCAGAGATCCGCTCTGCACCGGAAAGTGCCGCCATGAGAAAGTTTAACTGCTGTGCAAACTGGTTTACCGGCATTGCCGTCTGGCGGACGTAAACAAGATAGGAGGCAAGGCTGCCTAAATCCATCCAGCCGGCTATTGCAAGGAATGCCCCAATGCAGGCCGAGACAGCGTAATTGAAGTAGGAAATACTCACAACAACCGGGACAAGGATTCCGGAGTAAGTCAGTGCATCCGTTGCTGAGTCTTGTAGTTTTTTGTTTCTCACAATAAATTGTTTCAGGTTAGCACTTTCATGGTTAAAGACCTTAACAACTTTTTGCCCTGCCACTGTTTCCTCGATAAAGCCATTGAGGTCTCCCATGTATTTTTGCTGTTGGGAAAAGAAGATATGGCTTTTTTTGCTGCTGTACCGGAGGAACAGGAACATGCAGAAAAAGGAAGCAAGTACAATAAGGGACAGCAGTGGGCTCAGCACAATCAACATGGTAAAAGTTCCAACGATAATAATAAAGCTTTGGATGACTGCCGTGAAACTGTTGTTCATGGCGTCCGATATGGTATCAATATCGTTTGTGAAACGGCTCATCAGTTCGCCATGGGTGTTCTTATCGAAGAAGGAAAGAGGAAGAGTCTGTACTTTCCGGAAAAGGTCACCACGGATTTCCAAAACAATTTTTTGTGCGACTTTTACCATAAGCTGAGTATAGCCGTAAGAAGACAGGACACCGGCAAGGTATAGGATCCCCATCAAAGCCAGCATCCGGAAGAGCCCGGGAATATTTCCCGGCAGGATATACCGGTTAATGGCAGGCTTAAACAAATAAACACCAAAAATGTTGGCGAGGGAACTGATCGTTACAAGTATAACAACCACAGCCAGTGCCATCCGGTTCTTCTTCAGATAGCGGGAGATAAATTTCAAAGTCTTTTTCAGGTCTTTTGGTTTTTCGTGCCGCATTTGCCTCGCCATTAAGCAATTGCCCCTTCTTTCTGGATTTCGTAAATATCACGGTAAATCCTGTTATGAGCGAGCAGGATATCATGGGTTCCGACTTCGTTGATTTTTCCGTCTTCAAGCACAATAATCCGGTCGGCATGCTCAATGGAATTGATACGCTGAGAAATAATAAGGATGGTCGTTCCCCTAAGCTGTGCTAAGCCTGCGCGGATTCTGGCTTCCGTAGCAGTATCTACGGCACTGGTGGAATCATCTAAAATCAGTATCTTAGGGTGTTTCAGCAAAGCCCGGGCGATACAGAGGCGCTGCTTCTGGCCTCCGGAGAGATTGACGCCTCCCTGGCTGAGGTCGGTGTCATACCCCTCCGGCATTCGGGAGAGAAATTCATCCACACAGGCAGTCCGGCAGGCCCAGTCCAGTTCTTCTTGTGTCGCCTCAGGATTTCCCCATTTGAGGTTTTCCCGTATCGTACCAGAAAACAGCGTATTCTTTTGAAGCACCATCCCAACGGCATCCCTTAGGTAGGCGACAGGGTATTCCCTCACATCATGGCCATCAATTTTAAGGCTTCCGGAGCCTACGTCATACAGGCGTGGAATCAGCTGAACCAAAGAAGATTTTGCTGCCCCTGTTCCGCCAATGATTCCCACTGTTTGGCCTGCATCAATGTGCAGGCAGATATCAGACAACACATCCCGCTTTGCTGTTTTCCGGTATTTAAAAGATACATGGTCAAAATCAATGGAGCCATGCTCCACTTTCACCTGCTCTGTGCCACCTACAATATCAACAGGTTCATCCAGGACTTCCAAAATACGGTTTGCCGACGTTGTTGAGCGGCTAAGCATCAAAAATACATTGGATATCATCATCAAAGAATTCAGGATTTGCAGGACATAACTCAGAAATCCGGTAAGAGCCCCTACTTTCATTGAGCCAATATGAATTAAATTTCCGCCAAACCACAGAATGCAGAGGATTGTAGCATACATCACAAACTGGAAGCATGGAAGGTTCAGGGAAGCGTAATGGAAGGCCTGTTCTGAAGAGTTGCAGAACGCTCCATTTACATTTTCAAATTTCTGATTTTCATTTTTTCCCCGTACAAATGATTTGACGGTGCGAATGGCAATTAGATTTTCCTGGACGACGGAATTCAGTTTGTCCAGTGCTTTCTGCATTTTCCCATACAAAGGGCCAATCTTTCTGAAAATCAGGAAAAGGCAAATGCCAAGGATAGGCATGGCAATAAGAAAAACGATGGCAAGCTGCGGACTCATCAGGATAGACATGGAGAGTGCCATTATCATCATGATCGGCCCGCGCACCATGGGGCGTAGTCCATTGCAGATTGTATTTTGCAGGATGGTAATATCACTTGTGAGTCTTGTAATCAGGGAAGGGGTATTAAAGTGGTCCAAATTGGAAAAGGAAAAACTCTGCACTTTGCGGTATTCGTCTTCCCGCAGGGCGGCACCAAATCTCTGACCGGCGCGTGCAGCAAAGCGGGCATAAAAAAGGCCGAGAACCAGTGAAATCATGGAACAGAAAATCATCAGGAAACTTCGCTGCAAAATATAGCTTTTGTTGCGTTGCGCAACACCGACGTCAATAATACTTGCCATAATCATTGGAATAATCAGCTCGAATGTCGCTTCAAAAGAAACACAGACAGTGCTGATGATAAAATCCTTTTTCGTCTTTATAAAATACTTCCGGAATCGTTTCAGCATGTAATCCCTCCAAAGAAACAGAGTTCAGGTAAGGTCCTTCCCAGTCAGATTTCGGTACATCCGGCACAAAAAATCGAGCATTTGGCCTTGTTCCTGCTGAGAGAAGCCACAGAATGAAATCTTGTCCACAAGGCTACTGATTTGTAGCCACTGCCCAAAGGCTTTTTGCCCTTTGTCTGTAATAGAAACACAATCGGCCCGTTTCCGCTCGTTGTAATTTGACTTGCGGATCAAACCGGCCTGCTCCATTTTAGCGAGGATTTGAGAAATTGTAGCAGGCTCAATATCCAATGCTTCTGCAATATCCTTTTGCATACACTTACTGTGCTCCGATAGATAGGCCAGAACTTTTGGCTGGCCGGGAAGAAGGCCGATTTTATAGATTTCCGGTCTGATTCTGTCCTTACGGGCCTTAGTTGTTTGTATCAGGGCTTTATGAATGGTAACCAGCATGGCAATGTTCCTTCCTGTAAAATTAGCTTCTTAACAATTCGTATCCTAACTATAATGCATCTCTTATTCTATATCCGACCGGATAACCCGTCAATCTTTAAGATACGATTTTTTTCGTCTTATTTGCCAAAAGCAGGGAGGCCTGACTGGATGGTCAGACCTCCCATGAAATGAGAAGATCGTTCTTTCACTTTTATTTTATAAGCTGTGATGATATTTTGATTCGGTGCAGCATAAGAATTTCACTTGATTACTACTTTTGTACCGTCCGAAATATGGTAGTAAATCCACTTTGCGTCGTTAAAAGCAAGGCGGATACAACCATGCGAGGCAACCGTGCCAAGTTTGGCCGCTTCAGCAGGTTCAATTTCATAATGCTCATCAAACGGGATGCTGTGGAAAAGATAATCACCGTAAAAACGTGTCCAGTAATAACCGCCTTCCTGATCTGTAGAATTGTAAAATGACTTTCCGCGTCCTCCAACGGTGAATGTCCCTTTGGGGGTTGTGCTGCCTATGCCAGAGGAGCAGAGAAAAGTTTTTATTGTAGTTCCCTTGCTATCAAGCACAAAGACTTTCTGGTTGGCGAGAGAAACCCGGATGCTCAATGGCTTCTCTACATTGGCAAGTGCTTGCGCGGCGGCATCGTCTATTTGGTCAACATCTAGAAAAGCCCGGCCGCACCAGCCGGTTCTGCCATCCGATGTTTTGACTTGAACCCATGTACCGTCTGAACTGGATTTTCCCGTGAGCTCCAACCGAGTATTTGCCGGAATGGTGCAAATAAGTTCATTTTCTGTTCCGACACCGGAGCGAATATTTATCTTATTTGAAGTAACGGCTGTAGAAAGGCTGTTTTTCGCGACGCCATCATTTCTGGAACTTTCGGCGGAACCGGTTTTTCCGGCTGGCTGACTAACAGGAATGGGATTGCCCTTTTTCCCCGAAGCATTCAGAAAGATAACCGTGCTTACACTGGCTACAATTATGATCAAAGCCACAAGAAAGATCACAGTTTTGAAATGTCGTTTTCCTCCGGGCCTGCTGTTGAAACTGGAATCATAGTGTCCATTCATAGAAGGATTCATCCTTTCAAATCAGTCGTTTATTTTGAATTTAGTGTCACTCGGCAGTGGTTTATTTCATGTCATGCCTGTCCGCAACTTCTTTGTAATCATAGGCACACTTGCAGCGATACTCTTGCTTTTTCAGGCAGATTCATATCAACTCTAATATCGGCTTTTCATCTTCTAATAAATCTTTGCACCACGTTTTTTATTATACATCTATACATTAAAATAGCAAGCAAAAACATCTTCTGATAATTCTTCATCCTGCTTTGAAAGGGCCTTGACAGATGAATTTAACAGGCATATACTGTTGGATGGAAACTAAATAAACTATTTTAGTTTTTGAAGTGGAGAGATTTTTTATGGCAGATTATGAGAAAACGGGCGGAACGGCAGGAATCAGCATTATAATGCTTGGCGTTGCTCTTGCCATGAGGCAGATGTCTATGTCCATGGTTGCACCATTTATTTCCACATACTGCAAGACGCTGCTGGGTTACACACCATTGCTTGCCGGTCTGGCGCTTGGAATTTTCGGACTTACGCAGGCAATTTTTCAGATTCCCTATGGAATGCTCAGCGATCGGTTTGGCAATAAGCCAATCATGGCCTTAGGCCTTTTACAGACTGTTGCAGGCCTTGTAGTCGCTTTCTTTGCGCAAAATGTCGGACTCCTTATTTTTGCAAGGGCACTCCAGGGCAGCGGCGCAGTAATCGGTGTTGGTTATGCCTGGACGGCCAGCATTGCCGGGGACAGTATGCGTACCAAAGCCATGGGAACGCTGAGTGCGTTCGTTTCTTTCGGTGCAGCGGCTGCTTTTATCCTCGGTCCAGTTCTCAGGGGGTTTATGGAAGTCAGGCAGATGTTTTTACTTTGTGCCAGTGCAATTTTCCTCACAGTGCTTTATATTTTCTTCTTTATTAGAGACATTTCCCAAGCCAGGCCAGATGTGGAACTTCGTGGTTCCGGTATTAAAACATTTTTTCAGAACAGAAAATTAGTCAGTTTTGGCGGAATGGCTTTTTTAAATAATTATATGATGATGTCCGTTTTTTTTGCAGTTCCAATTTATTTAAATAGTATTTTGGGCGAAAGCAGGCTGTGGGAAATTTTCGTCCCTGCTATTCCGGTCGCTTTTCTGGCAATGAAAGCGGCTGTTTCTTTTACAGATAAAGGCTTTGGAAATATAATTCTTTTTCTTGCATTTGTACTGTCCTCAATCAGTGTATTATTTTGCTTAAACAAATCTTCGGCAGTTTACCTTTCTGTTGGCATGGTGCTATTTCTGTGCGGATATATCGCCATTGCAACCATCCTTGCAGCAGATGTTAACGAGCTGGCGGACAGTCAACACCGGGGGACGGTAAACGGAATTTATAATTCCATGCAGTTTTTGGGCAATTTTGCGGGGCCTACTGTAACAGGCCTGATCTGGGGTACTTCACAGAAAGCGGCGCTCCTGGCGGTTTTCGGTGCAGGTGTGGTCGGGGTCGGGATGGCTGTAAAGCTTCGGGCTGATTCTAAAAAAGAAAACGAGGGGAGAGGTCCGGCCATTCATGAAACAAAGGATTCTTGATACGGCAGCCATGCTGATTCAACAGTATGGGCTGAAAAGATTTACTGTTGATGATATTGCTTCAGAGCTCCGGATTAGCAAGAAAACCATTTACAAGTATTTCAGGAGCAAGGATGATATTATCAGCGAGTACTTTGACCAATCCATTTCAAGCGACAAAGACAGTATTCGGAATACCATGGCAAGACAGGGAAGTATTCTGGAAAGGCTTAAGGCAGTAATTCACTCTTCCCATCGGTATCCGCTTTCCGTTTCGCTTTTGAATGAAGTAAAGCGGTTCTATCCTGAGCAGTGGGAAAAAATCGATGGGCTGAAAACCTTTAAAATGCAGTTAATGAAAAACCTGTTGGACGAAGGCGTCGCGGAGAATATTTTTCGGGAAGACGTCAATTATGCCGTCTTTTTAAGAATGCTTTATGAGATCAGCGACATGTTTACGGATTATGACTTCCTTTTGCAGAACAGGCTTAAAACCAGCGAAGCAATCGATGAGTCCCTTAAAATTATCTTGTATGGTGCCATTAAAAAGCAATGAATTTTATAGAATTTTATAGGGGAGTCTTGGTTCCTGTGGTCCCGCACAGAAGCCAAGACTCCCTTTATAAATCTACTGTCAGAATGACAATGTTATTTTTCTTGCAGGCTACTGTAAATTTTGCTCAAATCGCTTTGTATCCGTTCAAGGTAGCTTTTATCATCTTCATTGCTTTCTACAGTATAGATCGTTTCAACTTTTGCACCAACTTCGTTTCCCAGTGTTTTGGAAACTTCAGGGCTTGCCATGTCCTCAGCAAAAACAGTCTTTACGTTGTGGCTTTTGCAGAACTGAATTAACTGAGCCAGTTGCTGGGCGCTTGGCTCGCCTTCTGCATAGATATCCTCCACACTGTTCTGCTCCAGCCCAAAATCACGGCACAGATATCCGAATGCAGCATGGCCTGTTACAAAACTTTTCTTCTTGACAGATATGAATTTTTTCTGATATTCTTGATAGAGGTTATCCAGCTTTGCGACAAATTCTTTGCAGTTTTCTTCATAGTAATTGCGGTTCGAGGGGTCGGCCTTTACAAGCCCATCTCTAATGTTTTCGACTTCTGCTTTAGCCCCTTTCAGGCTGAGCCAGATATGTGGGTCATATTGCCCGTGCTCTTTTTCTGTACTGTCATCGGTATTTTTAATCGGTTCTGCCCCTTTGGAAGCTTCGACAACAACCAGCCCCGGATTGTTGGCGGACTGGACGGCTCTTTCTGCCCAAGTTTCCATGCCGAGCCCGTTGTAGACAAACACCTTTGCTGTACTGAGGCCGACAAGGTCCTGCGCTTTCGGTTCAAAATCGTGCGGTTCCATCCCATCCGGTATGATGGTAGAAATCTCGATTTTGTCTTTTCCGACAGCTTCTGTAAATTCCTTCATTGCGTTAAAAGTGACAGAGACCTTCAGCTTTCCTACGGCAGCCGAACCAGCCTGTGGCAGAGAGGCGATATTCTGCGCAGACTGAGGCTGCCCTGCGGAGGAGCCGGCCTCTGTGCCTTTGCTACAGGCACAGAGGCCAGTACTAAGAATAGTTACTGCACATAATAGAATGGCTATGGAACGCTTAAGCATGAAAAAAACCTCCAAAAAGTACTTGCAAATAACAATCATTTGCATTTACAATATAATTCAGCAGATCGCTTTTGTCAAGAAGTATTTTTATCTGAAAAAGGAGACTTTAGTGTGAACAATATGGTTGCAGCAGAAAATCTTAGATTTTCCTATACTGGTTCATCGCCTTATGTCCTTGACGGGATTAATCTTTTTATTAAAAAAGGGGAGTATGTTTCTGTAATTGGGGAGAATGGGTGTGGGAAAAGTACATTGATGCGTCTGATTCTCGGCTTTCTAAAGCCGGTTTCGGGAAAAATTGAGTCACATGCAGTTCGGATTGGGTATGTACCACAGAAAAATGAGTTTAATAATTCCGGCTTTCCCATTACGGTTTACGAGATGCTGGATTCCTACCGTCATCTTTTAAAACTTTCGGACAAGTCAATTCCCGCAAAGAGCATGGAGATGGTTGGCATGTCCCGGTTTTCTGGTTCTCTGATGGGAGAGCTGTCCGGCGGGCAGACACAGAAAATCCTGATTGCGCGGGCGCTGATAGGGGAGCCGGATCTGTTGATTCTAGATGAGCCGTCTACCGGAGTTGATATTGGAAGCCAGAAGGAAATTTATGGTTTCCTAAAAAAGTTAAACCGAGAGAAGCAGGTTACAATTTTTTCAGTTGAGCATAATCTGGAAGCTGCCATAGCCAATTCTACGATTATTTATCATTTGGTGAATGGAAAAGGGCATTTGTGTTTTCCGCAGCAATACGCGGAAGAATATCTGCGGAGCAATAAAATTATATGAATCGGGTGTTCCTATGCTAAATTACGGCTTTATGCAGAACGCGTTCTTCGTTTCAATTTTCATTTCTATTTTGTGCCCGTGCATTGGAATATTTCTTGTCCTGAGGCGGTATTCCATGATAGGGGATACCCTGTCCCACGCTTCTCTTGCCGGTGTTGCACTGGGCTTGCTGACCAACCAGAACCCTATCCTTGGAGCCTTTGTATTTACTTCTCTCTGCGGTGCTCTGATAGAATTTCTGAGGACTTATTTTAAAAAATATACAGACCTGATTTTAACCATTGTCCTCGCACTGGGCGTTGGGACTGCCATTACGATTATCAGTTCCGGCAAGCTTCATGCCAACGCAGATTCTTTCCTCTTTGGGAGTGTTCTGACCGTGACGCAGTTCGATATGATTATGGTGGTGGTGCTCAGTGCAATTTCTGTTCTGACTCTGATCTTTTTTTATCACCAGATGCTGTATCTTGCCTATGATGAGGAAGCCGCGAAAATTGCCGGTGTGCGGGTTAAACTGATAAACTATATTTTTTCCATTCTGGTTGCTTCGGCTATTTCCGTCTCCATTCGCATTGTTGGTGTTCTGGTGCTGGGATCCATGATTGCACTGCCGGTTGCAACAGCGCTTCAGCTTCGGAAGGGTTTCCGGAAAACGCTTATTTTTTCTATCCTTTTCAGTGTGATTGATATTATGATTGGCCTGTTTGCGTCATTTTATTTAAACGTTGCCCCGGGCGGCTTTACGGCGCTTGTTTCTGTAACTGTCCTCGTAATTGTGATGCTTTCACGGAAAATTTATTTGGATAGCCGAAACCGGAGGGAAGAAAAATTTACTGCAATTAAATAATAATTTCACTGTCTCTTTTCTTCAAATCATGAAAAGCTCTTTCCGAAAAAGACACTCTTCATAGAAAACCTCCAGCCGAAGAACATTTTTCGGCTGGAGGTTTTTCTTTCCCCTGCATACTATATTCCCGGAGGTGTTTCCAGATGGTACGAGATTTTACCCCGGAAGAAATTTCATATCTCGCGACTACCTTTGCCGTCTCCCTTACAAAAGGCCTGGATAGCGCCTCCATCAAAGTTATGTGCACATTTTTTGTAGATGTTGTCGGAACCCTTAACCTGATTTCCGCGCAACGTGGATTTCTGGGCGGGTGCTACCATGACCGTAGGCAAGAGAAGCCTCCTGGGCCGTTGCCTCTCGGTCAAAGGCCGGTTCGATAAAGCGGGATTACATTGATAACGGGCTCTTCATAAGGATG
>DHOL01000074.1:26665-29022 GCA_002410755.1 Ruminococcaceae bacterium UBA5391
CTCCACTTTGTATTCTGGCTCTGTACAAAGCTGATTTTCTGAGCCAAGGTAAGGATGACTTCCCACAAGAGGCCGCCAGTATCCCTGCGTCCTACTGTAGGAAAGACAGCAGTCATATTTTCCAATATGCCCTGCGTCAACGCGTTGCAGTGCATTGCAAAGAACTTTAAAATGTGTCTCAGGAATAAAAATTTCCATTTTACAAAATTCAAAGTCCATTTTTATCTATCTTTTCTGTTAATGAAGAACCGTTAGCAATTAACGTACTTTTGGTCAAAAGAGCTACAGGATGGTAAGAGAGCTTTGATTTCCTGAGGCCATCGTCCCCTACATCTTCCTCACGGTTGACATAAATATCACCCGTACAGGAAAAATGTTTCAGAAATTCCTGTACAATTACCTGATAAGCACCAATATAGCGGGTGTCAGCTTTTTCAATATGAACGTAGATTGTATCATTTACGCGCTCACCGATTGAAAAAGCGGCAATTTTTCCTCCTGTTTCCACAAAACCGCCAAACTGGCCATATTCGGCATAGCACTCCAAAACCTTTTCAACCATAGTGCTTTCCGCCTGTGCAAACTTACCGGGCTTTTCCCTGACTGCGGAAAGAAAATGATAGAATTGCCGGATACGCGGAAGATTTTCTTCTGTAATCTCTGTAAACTGGTAATCTGGATATAATTTCTGAAAACGGTGGATATGATTCCTTTGCCCATCATATCTCTTTCCTTTAAAATTAAGAAGGTCTTCTGTGCGGTACAGATAATCAGACCATGTCCGACTTGGTTGGATAAATGCTCCCGGGTAACGGTTCCGAAGATATGGAAGAGCATAGTCTGGTACATTGCAGTAAATAAGAGGAAGGCTGTTTTTGCGGCAGTAAAGCTCAATTTGCCCAAGCGCAGCTATCCAGTCTTTCCCTAAAGGTATTTGGAACCCCGTAATGCTACTTCCAAAATGCAGCTTTAAGATCAGGGAGTTGCCAGAAACAGCAAATTCAGTATGAAAATAATCCCTCCACATAGTAACTACACCGGCTGTGTCGTCACAAATTCTAGATTGTTGAAAATGAAAATACGGTTTTATAGTTTTAATATCCTGCAGGGTAAGATTTGCAAAATTTAGCATAAAATATGAACCTGTCTTTACGATTTGCACGCGCAGACGCACAAACATCTATTTTTCTTCCCAGTATAAGACATGTGTGCTTAGAAATCAAGGCGAGATGGTGGAGATGTCCTTCCCATAACTTTCAAGAAAGTTGTGCTTTTCCTCGCCGCAGCGCCAACCGAGAATGGTTTCCATATTTACATTTTCCATGCTGTGAAAAATATTTTTATCAATATTTGGATTTTCTTTGCGAAGCTGTTGTATTAGCGCTTTCATTTTCTGCCGTTTGGAATCACCAGTCCCCGTAGAACAGTTTTCGGTGAAATGGCAGGCACAGCGGATAAATGAAAGCTCATTATATTCTGCCCAGGCAATGATGCTGCTTTCTTTTACAAGATAAAGAGGGCGGATTAACTCCATGCCCGGATAGTGTGCACTATGCAGTTTTGGCAGCATTGTGCGGATTTCTGCACCGTAGAACATGCTCAAGAGTGTCGTTTCAATTACATCATCCAGGTGGTGGCCGAGCGCAATCTTGTTGCAGCCCAGTTCCTGCGCATGTTTGTAGAGGCAGCCACGCCGCATTTTAGCGCAGAGATAGCATGGCCGCCCGTTTGAATCCCCGGCAATTTCAAAGATCCTTGTTTCAAAGATGTGAATTGGAAGACGGAGAGCTTCGGCATTCTCTTCAATTTTCCGGCGACTTTCTGGACGGTAACCTGGATCCATTACCAGATATTTTACTTGAAACGGAAAATCACTGTATTTTTGAAGGTGCTCAAGGCATTTGGCCATCATCATGGAATCTTTTCCGCCGGAAATGCAGGCTGCAATTCTGTCATCTCTACCAATGAGGCGGTACTTTTTGACTGCGGAGAGGAACGGTAGCCAGATTTGCCGACGATATTTTTTCACGATGCTTCGCTCTGCCTTTTCGGAACTATCCATTAGGTTGTCCTCCATTTTCTGCTGCACCCGCCAGGTGTGGCCGAATTACCTGGTTATTCTATCACGCCCTGGGCTCGGTTACAATGTTTTGCCTGATTGGTTGTATTTAACAGCTTAACACTAACCGGTACATTTTTCAGCCTCTATTTTCTATCTTGACTTGTCAAAAATATCTTGTAGTTCTACAAGATAATATAAGCTTTTTAAAATTTAGGATTGACACATGCTGCATGTTTATGGTATCATAAACACTGTTCCTGCTATGGAAAGCTGTGGAGAGGTGTCCGAGTGGTTT